>JALNWY010000005.1 GCA_023230665.1 Deltaproteobacteria bacterium | reverse complement strand
GATTTATAGAGGGTGTACACATCAAAGGCATTCTCCCCCATGTCTCCGTATTCCATGAGCTGACTGTGCATAACCGGATTGATATCCAGCTGCTTCATGATGGATGAATGGCCGAACCATCCGGCACCAGCCTTGTCCATAACGCCTCCCTGCACCAGCACTGTCTTGCACACCCCTCATGGTTCTGCATGGGAAAAGATTACCATTATCAAAAAAGCATGTCGTTGCCGGCAAGTACTGTGCCAGGGCATACCTGATGCTTATTCAAGAGGTTATATTCCGCGCTCCACCTGTCACCTGCCGCTGTGGGAAAAAATACAGCCTTTGACAAAAACATCTTCCCACTGACATCCTGTTTTCAAATCCTGACAAAGAAACGGTCCTCTTAAAGAATAAGAATAGGAAACCCGCCAAGGGATGCAAGGCCAGGCCGTCTCTTTCGAGCCCGGCCGCATCACCCGCTCAGGGCGATCTTTGCGAGAATGGGCATGGCCACGATGGCTCCAATGGAGCTGCCCAGATTGGCCAGGATGACCACCAGCAGAATCCTGACCACGGGATTCTTCCACCAGCCGGTGAAATGGACGATGTCATCCTGGATGGCCTCGAAATCCGATACCTTGGGCCTCTTGATATATGCTTCGCTCAGCCCCGCAAACCACCCGGCCGCCAGGGTAGGGTTCAGGGACGTGATGGGCGAAGCCAGGGTGGCCACCAGAACGGTCACGGGATGGCCCAGGGCGATCGCGGTCCCCAGGGCCGCGAACACGGCATTGCACAGGAACCACCATTTGACCATCTCATAGCCCTGTTCGGGGCTGCCGAAAAAAAACCCGGCAATGATGAGCACCAGGATCGCAAGCGGGATGATCCACCTGGCTATTCCCTTTTTCCCCTGAGGCACATATTCCAGGGCGCCGATATCCCGGACAGGGTTCTTCATCTGCCCGATGAGGCCGTTCATATGGCCCGCGCCCACGACTGCAAGGACCTTCCTGCCTTTCAGATCGACAATCCTGCGCGCCATGTAGGCATCACGCTCGTCAATGAGCACCAGTTTGACCGTGGGGGCCTGTCTGGCGACCTCCTCGATGGTGCTGGTGAGCGCGTCCTTGTCTTTGAGCCTCTCGATCTCTTCCTCTTTGATCTCATCCACAGCCAGGATCGAATACAATGACGAAAACAGGAGCTTGATCTTCCCCCACATCCGCAGGGACTTCCAGGCACGCTGTAGAGTGAGCTGAACCGGTCTGTCCACGAGGGCGATCGGCACTCCCGCACTTTGAGCCTCCTCGATGGCGGCCCGCATCTCGTCGCCGGGCTTCACGCCGAAACGTTCTCCGATCCGCCTCTGGAACGAGGCCATGACGAGGTTCGCAAGCAGAAAAGAGGTCCTCTTTTCCTTGATGACCCTGATGATGTCCATGTCCTGCCAGCCTCCGGGGTTCATGAGCACATCGAATCTGCTCTGGCAGAGCTCGATGGCCACCTCATCGGGGTGATGCTCGCGTATGGCGGCGCGGACTTCATCCACCGAGGACTGGGAAACATGGGCGGTCCCCACCACAATGACCTCTTTATCAGGCAGCTCGATTCGTTCTATGGGCATATGGTGCTCTTCTATATAGGTGATAGATCCGCAGGTCAAGCAGCACAAGGGGAGCACACGGATGATCGGGCTCGAAGAAATCGGCAAACCGGTGCGGGGGCGCGCTCGTTTTTTTGTCCCTCATCTCCTGAAAGAACACAAGCTCGGCGATCGATTTGCGCCCAGGGGCCTCGAGGGCCTTCTTTTGAGGATATCCTAAGGCGATTGCGGCGATGAACTCGCAGGAATCAGGCGCTTTGAGGAGCAATCCGACCTCAGGGGTGGATCTGCGGATGCTCCTGCACCCTGGTATCGCACCTATCGTGCTTCTTTGCCCTCCATGGCGTTCATGGCGAGAAAGGCGTCCATAAAATCCGATATCTCCCCGTCCAGGACCGCATCCACATTCCCCGCCTCCAGGTTTGTCCGGTGATCCTTGACCATCTGGTAGGGCTGGAGCACGTAGGAGCGTATCTGCGAACCCCAGGCGATCTCTTTTTTCTCCTTGGCGAACTCGTCCAGGCGCTCTTTCTGCCGGGCCTCTTCCAGCTCGTAGAGCTTGGAGGCCAGCAGTTTCATGGCAAAGGCCTTGTTTTTGTGCTGGGAGCGTTCGTTCTGGCACTGCACCACGATGCCTGTGGGAATGTGCGTGATCCTCACGGCCGAGTCTGTTTTGTTCACGTGTTGCCCGCCGTGGCCGGACGACCGGTAGGTGTCGATCCGCAGGTCTTTTTCATCGATCTTCACATCCACGGACATATCCACCTCCGGGGTGACCATGACCGAGGCAAACGAGGTGTGCCGCCTGCTGTTGGAATCGAAGGGAGAGATGCGCACGAGCCGGTGAACCCCGGTCTCGCCCTTGAGGTAGCCGAACGCCCACTGCCCTTCCACCTCGATGGTGGCACTCTTGATCCCGGCTGCCTCGTCGGCCAGAATGTCGATGATCCTGGTCTTGAAGCCCTCCTTCTCGGCCCAGCGCAGGTACATGCGCAGCAGCATCTCAGCCCAGTCCTGGGCCTCGAGCCCTCCGGCGCCGGCATGGATCTCCAGAAACGCGCTGTTGGGATCATCACGCCCGGAGAGGACATGGGTCTTTTCGATCGCGTTGAGGTTCTTCTGGAGAGCGGAGATGGTCTCCTCGATGTCGGCCGATACGGCCTGCTCGTCTTCCCTGGCAAGCTCCAGCAGCACCTGGAGGTCGTCCCAGAGGGAGGTGACTTTCTTCCAGCCGGCAAGGATATCGGTGATGCGTGATTTTTCGGACTGGATCTCGCGCGTCTTTGCCGGGTCCTTCCAGATCCCGGGGTCAGCGAGCTTTGACTCCAGCTCTTCTAGGCGCTCTTCCTGGTGAGGAACTTCAAAGATACCCTCTTACATGAGAGATCTTTTCTTCGATAAGGTCGCATGTCTGCTGATAATCTTCAACCATAGGCATCAGCCTTTAACACCCCTGATGCGCCTTGTCAATGCCGCAGTGAAACCCTGCTTGAGTCGATTCTTCGAAGGATTACGCAGAAGAGGGAAACTCCGGCCCAGACAAAGGCGAGCAATGGGCCGAATCTGGTGTAGAGTGTCTTCACTTCGATGGGTGCAATGTCCGCAAGGATCACCCCCTCCTTGAGGAGCCCGATCTCTTCGACAATCTCTCCTGTCGGGCTGACAATGGCGGATATCCCGTGGTTCACCGGCCTGAGCAGCCACCGCCTGCTCTCCACAGCCCTGAAGCTCGCCATCTGGAGGTGCTGTTCCGGGGTCGCCCAGGTCTTGAACCAGGCATCGTTGGAGGCATTGACCAGATAGGTTGCGCCTGCATTGCAGAGGTCCCTGGTCAGGCCCGGAAACACGCTTTCAAAGCAGATGAGCACCCCCATGTCCCCGATGGGGCTTGCCTGGCGCGCCGGGGAAAAATTGCCCACCCCGCCGGTGAGGCTGCCGAAATAAGGCTCGATCAGGTATGCCAGGGGCAGGTACTCCCCGAAGGGCACCAGGTGCACCTTGTCGTAGTATCCCTCGATCTGCCCTTTTTCGAGCAGCCACATCCGGTTGTAGTGTCTCCCGTCGTCGAATGCAGGGCTTCCCACCAGGAGCCTCGCATCATGCGACCTGCTCAGGTCCATGATCCGGGGGGTGAATTCCCACTGCCGGAACAGATAGAACGGGCACGAGGTCTCGGGCCATACCACGAGCCCGGCGCCCTGCTCCACCGCAGCGGCGGTGAGGCCCTCGTAGGTCTCGATAGTGGGCGCGACCATCTCCGGGTTCCATTTCTGGTCCTGGGGGACATTGGCCTGGACAACGGCCGCCCTGATCGGATCTCCCTGGACGGGAAGGTTCTCCATCCGCCAGGCTCCCCACAGCACACACGCTGCGACAAGAACCCCGGCCATGAGCAGGGGCGCATACTCCCTGCTCTTGATGAGCTGGTAGAGTGCCACGTTTCCCATGAGCACGATTCCGCTGATGAAGTAGACCCCTCCGATCTCCGCTATCTGGATCAGCGGTTTGAAGGCGAACTGGGAGTACCCCGCGAGCATCCAGGGAAATCCCGAGAAGGGCACGTACGAGCGCAGAAGCTCCAGCAGGACCCATACCCCGGGTATGGTCAGAAACGCCCATCGCGAACGGATGAGCCCGCCTGCGGCCCAGGCGAACACCCCGAAGGAGAGCGAGAGAAAGAGCAGGAGCGCAAACAGCAGGAGTGTGGCCGGGAAGAGCCCCATACCCCCGTAGGTCTCCATCACATAGGCGATCCAGTAGAGTATGCCCGCCCATGCGACAAAGCCGGATGCCATCCCGTAGAGAAACCTTTCGCCCGGGAGCGCGTCCTCCAGGATATATAGCAGGGGATAAGCCCATACCCACGCCAGAGGCCAGAGGTTATATGACGGGAAGGCGATCGCATAGAGCACTCCCGCGGTCAACGCAAGGATGAGCCTCCTCAAGATACGGTCCCTGCCGGAGGATGGACCATGAGTTTGGATATCCGTTTCTTGTCGGCCTGGGCGATCTCGAAGAGCACGCCGTTGTACTCCATGGTCTCTCCCGATTCAGGTATTCTCTCCATCCGGCAGGTGATGAACCCGCCGATAGTGTCATAGTTCCCCTCGGGGATCTCCACGCCGAACTTCTCTGAGAACTCATCGATGGAAAGCCTGGGATCAACGGAGTACAGCCCCTCGCCTTCCTGGACGATCTCTTCTTCGCCTGCGGCCTCGTCTTCTCCCACGATGTCTCCGATGATCTCCTCCACCACATCGCTAATGGTGAGCAGACCGTCCACGTTGCCGTACTCGTCGATCACAATGGCCATCTTGGGGCGCTTCTGCCTGAAATCCTGCAGCAGATCGATGAGCTTCTTCCCTTCGGGCACGAAATACGGGGGGTGCAGCAGGGCCCTGATATCCCCGGGGCGCTCCTGTATGTTCCAGTATTTCAGGATGTCATTTGCGTGAACCACGCCGATGATGTTGTCCAGGTTGTCCTCAAAGATGGGAATCCTCGAGCAGCCCTCCCTGGCAAAGACCTCGATAATCTCGTCGAGCGGCGTGGAAACCTCCAAGGCCACCATGTCGCCCTTGGGCACCATGATCTCGCGGACGACCGTATCCTTCAGAACGATGATGTTGTGGATCATATCGCCCTGCTCTTCGTCGATGATTCCCTTTTCCTCCACCTCGTCGAGGATCTTCTCGATCTCTTCTTTGGTGTCCCGCGAGGACTTCTCCCCCGTCATCAGGAGCCACAGCCGTTTCAGATAACTGAGGCTATCCTGGCCATCCTCGTTACTCTCCAAGGAATGAATCTCCTTTTCTCCTTTGATGAATCTCCTATATTTATCGCAAAGCTCACTCGGAAGTCAATCTGCCGATGCCCGGAAAATTCGGATTACCGGTGCGGCCGCACAAAGAAGCAATGTTGCAGCCGCCGTTGAACCGTCTTATTTTCTATGATAAGAAAAATAAAAATTTTCCCTATCATAGGAGAGATCATGGGACCATACACCTTTACCGGAACCAGCACCTACGTTCTCGACAATGAGCTCTCGAAGATCGTCAATGCGAGCATCGCTCTGGAGATGCCGCTTCTGATCAAGGGGGAGCCGGGCACGGGCAAGACCCTGCTCGCCCACGCCATCGCGGAAAACCTCGGGATGCCCCTGATCATTCTCAACGTCAAGTCCAGCATGAAGGCTATTGAGGCCCTCTACCAGTACGACACCCTCACCCGCCTCAACGACAGCCGGTTCGGGGACTCGAGCCGCAACGTGAGCAATATCGAGGATTATATCAAGATGGGCAAGATCGGGCAGTCCTTTTTCTCGGACAAAAAATCCGTGCTGCTCATCGACGAGATCGACAAGGCGGACACGGACTTCCAGGACGACCTGCTCGATGTGCTGGACCAGATGTCATTCGACATCATCGAGATCGACAAGACCGTCCGGGCAAAGAACCGGCCTATCATCATCATCACCTCCAACGCCAAGAAAGACCTCTCCGATCCCTTCCTGGGCAGGTGCGTGTTCCACCATATCGCATTCCCCGACCCCGAGATGATGGGCAAGATCGTGCGCGCTCACTACCCCGACCTGGACAGGTACATCTCTGAGGCCTGCATCGAGGCTTTCTACCGCTTGAGAAACATCCGGGGCATCGAGAAGAAACCGGCCACCCGGGAGCTGATCAACTGGATCAGGATCCTGCTCATGGACAAGAGCTTCGATCCGAAGCACCTGGCCAGGAACAACGTGCCCTACCTGGGCGTGCTCTTCAAGAAGAGCGAGGACTATGCCGTCCTCCAGAAACAGCTCGGGGGTCTGCCCCGGTAGGAGAAAACCGCCATGTTCATCGAGTTCTTCTACCTCCTGAGGCAAAAAGGGCTGCTCATCTCTCCCTCGGGTTTCCTGTGCCTCCAGAAGGCGCTGCACCAGGGGCTTATCCGCTCGCTCGACGATTTCTATTGTCTCTCTCGGGCCATCATGATCAAGTCCGAACGCCATTTCGACCTCTACGACCGGGTGTTCGCCCACTATTTCAACGGCGCGGAGCTGGGTGAGGACATCAGCGCCGAGATCGAGCTGGCGATCCAGTCCATGCTGGAAGACTGGCTCAAGGACCCCAAGATGATGGCCGAGTTCCTGGGGATCGACGAGGAGACCCTCAGCAGGCTCACGCCAGAGGAGCTGGAGGACTACTTCCGGAAGCGGCTTCAGGACCAGGACGAGCGGCACGACGGCGGGAACCGGTGGATCGGCACCGGCGGGACCTCGCCTGTGGGGCACTCGGGCTTTCATCCCGGCGGCATGCGGGTGGGCGGCATCTCCCAGCGAAAGTCCGCGGTCAAGGTCGCCCTGGACCGCAGGTACAAGGATTACACCGAAGACACGAGGATCGGACCCTCGCAGATATCCGAGGCCATGCGCAGGCTGAAGAGCATGCAGCCCGCAGGACCAAAGGATTCGCTCAATATCGAGAAGACCATCTATGAGACCATGAAGAACGCGGGCGAGATCGAGATCGTGTTCGACCGCTCGCTCAAGGACAAGCTCAAGGTCGTCCTCATGATCGACAACGGCGGCTTCTCCATGGACCCGTACGTCAACGTGGTACAGGTGCTCTTCAACCATGCGAAGAACCAGTTCAAGGACCTGAAGATCTTTTACTACCACAACACCATCTATTCTCATGTGTGGGAAGACCCCACCCGGCAGTACAAGGTGGTGTTTCTGGAGGATTTCGCCAGGTACGATCCGCAGACCAGGCTCATCATCGTGGGTGACGCATCCATGGCTCCATACGAGCTCTTCAGCCGCAACGGCAGCATCTACTATGCGGCCCGGTCCGGCGAGCCCAGCATAAATCGATTAGAATATCTTGCCAAAACATTCAAACATGGTGTATGGCTCAATCCGAAATATGCGTACACATGGCCCCACACCCAGACCATCGAGGCCATCAGGGAGATATTCCCCATGTTCGAGATAACCCTCGGCGGGCTGGAAAAGGCTGTGGAGCACCTGACAGCTTAGCAGCAGCATTGCGTGTGCGCCCGTAGCTCAGTTGGATAGAGCGTAGGCCTCCGGAGCCTAAGGCCACAGGTTCAATTCCTGTCGGGCGCACCACCTTATTCATTGTTAAAGAAGCCATGATCAATCTACTCGATCTCGACAAACAGGACATGAAGAGCCTGTTCACCGACAAACCCTTCCGGGGAGACCAGATCTTCAACTGGGTCTTCGGCAAGGCCGCAGGCCATGTCCGCGAGATGACCAATCTCCCCGGGCAGCTCCGGGAGGAGCTCTCGGGCAGGGTCGCCATCTCCTATCCCGAGGTGGCGGGCTCGCAGGAATCTGTTGACGGCACTCAGAAGATCGCCTACCGCCTACATGACGGCCGTTTCATCGAGAGCGTTCTGATGCCGGAGAAGGATCACTGGAGCATCTGCGTATCCTCCCAGGCGGGGTGCGCTATGGGGTGCCGGTTCTGCTGTACCGCGTCCATGGGCTTCAACCGCAATCTGGAAGTGTCCGAGATCATCTCCCAGGTGCTCCATCCCGTGCATGCCTACCCGCAGAGAAATTTCCGCAACATCGTGTTCATGGGTATGGGAGAGCCGCTGCTCAATTATGACAATGTAGTCAAGGCTGTACGCATCCTCACTGACGCAGACGGCCCCCAGTTCTCCCGCAGGCGGATCACCATCTCCACCTGCGGGATCGTGCCCCGGCTCAAAACCCTGGCAAAAGACACCGATGCGGCCCTGGCCGTATCGCTCAACGCGTCGGACAACACCGTCAGGCAGCGCCTCATGCCCATTACCCGCACATACCCGCTCCCCGAGCTCATGGACGCGCTTCGCTCCTTCCAGCTTCCCAACCGCCGGAGGATCACCGTGGAGTATGTCCTGATCAGAGGGGTGAACGACTCGCTCAAGGATGTCCGGGAGCTCATCCGGATTCTCCACGGGCTGAAGGTCAAGGTGAACCTCATCCCCTTCAATCCCTGGCCCGGATGCGAGCTCCAGGCGCCGGAGCGCCCGGCGGTGCTCGCCTTTGAAGAGCAGTTGAAGAAGTCCCCCTATGCCGTGATGGTGCGCAAAGAAAAGGGGAGTGATATCCTAGCGGCCTGTGGCCAGCTTGCAGGAGGAGTAACCCATGGCGGAGAAGACCTTGATCGAATTCTTGCAGAATCCGGATGCCTACCCGGAGAAACCGAAAAGCGTCACCCTCGTCCAGACCCACATATCCTGGGTGTTCATCGGTGACGAGTATGTCTACAAGCTCAAAAAACCGGTTGACTTCGGTTTTCTCGATTTCTCGACCCGGGAGAAAAGAGCGTTCTACACGCATGAGGAACTCAGGCTCAACCGCCGTTTTTCACCCAGCATCTATCTGGACGTGCTCCCTGTCTCGCAGAAAGGAGACAGCTATCTGATCGGGGACGGTTCAAACGTCGTGGAACATGTCCTGAAAATGAAACGCATCGACGAGGAGCAGATGCTCTCCAACCTCCTGCCCGAAAACCGGGTCACGCCGGCTGAAATGGAGCGGGTGGGCAGTCACCTGGCAGGGCTCTACCGCCTCATCGCCTGCGACGAGAAGTCGCGGCCCTTCGGCTCCCCGGAAGTCATCGCAACCAATGTCATCGAAAACTTCGACCAGACCCGCAAGTATGTGGGCGGCCCGGTCGACCGGGGAAGGTTCAATGACCTGGAGTCGTGGAGCAGGGACTTCCTGGACAGAAATACTCCTCTCTTCGAAGATCGCATAGCGACGGGATGGATCAAGGACTGCCATGGCGACCTCCACCTGCAGCACATCTGCCTGGACGGCCCGGATGTCTTCGTGTTCGACTGCATCGAATTCAACGAACGATTCCGGTTCGGCGACGTGGCCTCCGATGTGGCCTTCCTTTCCATGGACTTCGACTATAACGGCCACAGCGAGTTGGGCGAGGTGTTCGTGAGATCCTTCATCGAGGCTTCGGGCGATGCCGCCATGGACGGGGTGCTGCTGTTCTACAAGGTGTACCGGGCGTACGTCCGGGCAAAGGTCACCTCCTTCATGCTCGATGACGCCGGGCTCGACGAATCGCGGAAAAAGGCCGCCTTCGAGACCGCCCGCAGGTACTACGAGCTCGCTCACCGGTACATCGCGTCGTGAAGATCGACCTCCACATCCATTCGAAGAACGGCTCGGACGGCAGGTGGGACATCCGGGACATCTTTGCCGAGGCCTCCAGACGGGGGATCGAGGTCATCTCCATCACGGATCACGACTCCATCGCGGCCCAGGAGCAGGCCCGGCTCCTTGCGAAGCAGTACGGCATGCGGTTTGTCACCGGGGTGGAGCTCAACATCAGCTTCTCCCACCCCGGCTTCCGAGCCGGCAAGGGGGTTTCCCTGGATGTCCTGGGCTATGGTTTCGATGATTCCAACGCAGCCCTTAAGGAGAAGCTCTCTCAACTCCGCAGCCACCGGATCAAACGCGCCGGGCAGATCCTGGAAAACCTCAATGCCGAGTTTCGTGATCAGGGCCTGCCCGAATTCACGGGCTCGGACATGAAGGCGATCCAGGCCGGAGCGGACGGTGCTCTTGCCCGGCCGCACATCGCGGCCTACCTCATCGAAAAGGGCATCGTGCGGGGCAAACAGGAGGCGTTCGACCGCTACCTGGTGAAATGCGACGTGCCCAAGATGCCCCTGAGCCTCATGGAGGCCTCGTCCCTCGTCAGGGGGGCAGGAGGCAGGCTCGTCCTGGCCCACCCGGGCGACCCCAACGGGACCTCCCTGGTCTCGCTCACCGACTCCCTGGAAAAACAACTCGATATCATCCGGGGCTCCATGCTGGACTTTATCGACGGGATCGAGTGCTGGCACTCGCGCCACGACAAGGCCCATACCTGCGCGTATCTCGATTTCGCCAGGCAGAACGCCCTGATGGCGACCGGCGGGTCCGACTGCCATCAGCAGCCGCCTGTGATGGGAACCGCTGCAATCCCCGGCTGGGTGGCAGGCCAGTTCGATTTCTGAGCGGATCGGCAAGTTGGGGGCTTTGCCTGACGTACACTTGTGGTATAAAGGATAAAGGAATGTATGTGTCATGGAGGAATGGATTCATGAGGGAGCAGTTCACTGATTTTGTGGAGCGGGAGATCGATGACGATGCGGTGCTGATCGCGTGCGGGCTTCCCGCCACCAACAAGACCGAGACCATGGAGGTGATCGCCCGGATCAAGGGGTACACTATCCTCCGGACCGATCTGATCCGCCGCGATGTTCTCAAGGGCGAAGACATCTTTGACGAAAAGGTGGCCTCGAACATGGACAAAAGAAGGCTCGTCTACGACCGGATGTTCTCGCTGGCAGACGAGCTGGTCTCCCGGGGAAAGGGGGTTATCCTGGACGCCACCTTTGTCAGCCGGTCGCTGAGAAAGAGGGCCGCCGAGGTTGCCGCACGCAACAACAAGACCTTCATCATCCAGCAGACGAGCGCGCCTGAGGCCTACTCCCTGGACAAGATCTCCAAGCGCACGAAGGAAAACTACGAGTCCAATGCGCTCACCCCGGAGGCCTATCACAACAACCTGAAGAAATTCGAGCCCGTGGATCTGGATGAGCTGAAATCGCTCTTTCCGGGCCTCTCAATGGTCCATCTGGTGGTGGATACTGCATCGGACACGGAAGACGGCTGGTATGTCATCGGCAAAACGACCCGGTAAGAGAAAGCAAGAGGCACTCATCATGAGAAGAGCATGTTTTTTGGTCTTTATCGTTATCCTGCTGGCAGGGTGTGCGTCCACCTTCCAGGACAAACGCGAGCTCTCGAGGCCCATGGTGGGTATCGCCCTGGGCAAGATCCAGCAGAACGACATCCAGGGCGCCCTGGTCGAACTCAGGCGAGCGGTCCAGGCGAACCCGAAGGACCCCGAGGTGTATTATGCCTATGCCCTGGCCTACTGGAGAACCGAACGGTTCGACAGGGCACTGGAGAATGCGTCTACGGCCGTGAGTCTGGCAGGCAGGCTCGGCCTGGAGCGTCCCGGCCTCAAAAGCGAGGCCTACAACCTCAAAGGATCTATCCTGGTGAGCATGGAGAAACCCGAAGAGGCGATACAGTCCTTTAAGAACGCCCTGAAGGACGAGCTCTACGCCACGCCGGAATATGCATGCTACAATCTGGCCTCCGTCTACTACCAGACCGGGCGATATCCCGAGGCTGAGCAGTCCGCGAAGAAGGCCCTGGGGGAAAACAGCCACTATGCCCCTGCCTGGAACATCCTCGGGCAGGCGTTTATGAAGCAGGAACAGGACAAGCACGCCATCGAGGCGTTCGAGAAGGCCATCCTGGAGTTTCCCCAGTACACCGAGGCGCACTGGGAGCTCGCGCAGGCCTTGTTCAAGACGGGCGACACCAACAGTGCGGTCCGGCATCTCCGGGAGGTGATTCGCCTGGACGAGAACGGTCTGCTGGGCGCGAGGGCAAGGCAGAACCTTCAGGACCTGGGGGAACAGGAGTAGGGACAAAGATCATGGGCGATGCGCCGGTGGTATGGATAACCCGGGAGAACGCCGGGGACCTGGGTCTACGGGGCAATGAGTTTCCCGTACGGATCCTGGAGATCAAAAGCCTGATCCTGGAGCTGCTCAAGGAAGGCTCGCCCAAGGATATCGTGGTGCTGCCCTTTTTCAGAAACTTCGGCGAGGTCGTCGGCCATATCCGCGGCCGGGGCATCCTGGGACCCATCATCATCTACACCGCTGACAAAATCATGCAGATGAGCCTCATGGACTACGCGGCCCAGGGGATCGTCTTTCTCGACTCCTCCCGGTTCGACCGGCTCATGGTGCTCGGGTTCATCACCTTCCTTCAGAAGCAGCAGGAACTGGTCCGCATCCCTGAACCACCCGAGAAGAAGGCCCGGCCTCCGGACAAACCCTCCCAGGACCCCGAGATCATCCGGCCCCTTTTCCGGAGGATCCTCAAGCACCGGGCCAAGATCATGCTCACCTGTCAGTTCCGGGAAGACCTTCCCACCCTGACCGTGACCTGTGATATCATTCAGATGGTGGGAGAGGTCGAGACCAAGCTCGTTCTCGACAACTTCAGCCCCGAGGAGTTCGTGGGGTTGTACAATCAGTTGGGCAGGGGGAAAACGCTCTCGGGCTTCTTCATCGAGGACGAAGAGACCATGGGCTTCGATTTCTCCGTGGACAGCTGCCGCATGGGCAAGATAACGGTCTTCCTTCCCGGGAGCATCTACTTCCAGAAGCGCAAGTTCTTCCGCGTGGAGCCCGACCCCAAGGAACCCGTGAACATCCATGTCCTGCCCCTTGGGCACCAGACCGTTTCCGCTTTCGTCCGCGACATAAGCGAAGGGGGCGTGGGGCTGGTCTCACCGTATACGGGGCTGGAGAAAAACCAGATCTATCCGGTGGCCCTGGCGCTGCTATCGAACCGCACCCTGCTGGGCACGGGCGAGGTGATGTTCAAGGGGAGCGGAAAGGAGCGCGCCTGCACTTACGGGATATCATTGAAGTTCCACCCTTCAGACCACCAGTATCTCCAGCACTATGTGTTCAAGAGGCAGGCGGGTATTCTGGCCGCCATCAGGGACCTGGCGCTCTGATCCTTATCCGGACGGCCTTGAGCCCGGCCGGGGTCATGCCCTCGATCAGCGCCGCCTGCCCGAGCGTCTGCGGCCTGATCTTCTCCAGCCGCGACTTGAGCTCGTTGGATAGCCCGGGGATATCCTCGTAGGATAGATTGCCCGGGATCTTCACCCGTTCGAGCTCCCGGAGCTGCCGGATATCACCCTCTTGCCGGGCTATGTATCCTTCGTACTTGATCTGAACCTCCACTTCCATGCTGCTCAACGGGCTTATGTGAGGCGGGACAAACCCCTGTGACTGCAGGTCTTCCATGCTCACCTCGGGCCGTTTCAGGAGGCGCCTGAGGCTGAGACGCTCACCCTGTGCTTCGCGGGAAGGGCCGATATGGGGCATGTCCCTGGGGATGACTATGCTCGTTTTTTCAAGGCGGGCCTCCAGGTCGTGCATCTCGCCCACGATCCCCTGCACCCGCACCCTCCTCTCCCGGGAGACGAGCCCCAGATCGTACGCCGTATCCGTGAGCCTCAAGAGGGCATTGGTCTCTCTGAGCATGAGACGGTACTCGGCCCGCGAGGTGAACATCCGGTAGGGCTCGGAGGCGCCCCGGGTCACCAGGTCGTCGATCATGACCGCGATGTAGGCCCGGGAGCGGTCCAGGACAAAGGGCTCCTCTCTCCGGAGCTTCCGGCAGGCGTTGACCGCAGCCGTGAGCCCCTGAGCCGCGGCCTCCTCGTAGCCCGAGGTGCCGTTGACCTGGCCCGCGAGGTAGAGCCCCTCCACACACTTGGTCTCCAGGGTTCTCGTGAGCTGGGTGGGCAGGATATACTCATATTCGATGGCATAGGCGGGCCGGATGATCTCGGCCTTCTCGAGGCCGGGCACGGACCTGACCACCTCCCACTGGATATCCACGGGCAGGGAGTTTCCCAGGCCCGATGCATAGACCTCCCGAGTGGAGAGTCCCTCGGGCTCGATGATCACCTGGTGGCCCTGCCGGTCGCCGAAGCGCATCACTTTGTCTTCCAGGGATGGGCAATACCGGGCGGGCATGCCCGTGATGGCCCCTGAGTACAGGGCGCTGAAACGGATATTGTTCCGAATGGTCTCGTGGGTGTCCAGTGTGGTGCGCGCCAGGTAACAGGGCAACTGGGGCAGACTCGGCCCTTTCGATTCGAATGCAAAGGGCATGCAGCCTTCCTGAGGGTCCTGCCGGGCAAGCGCACTCAGGTCGATGGAGTCTTGGTGCAGCCGCGGCGGGGTTCCGGTCTTGTGCCTCCCTACGGCCAGGCCCAGGGACTTGAGGCTCTCCGCAAGCTCATAAGCCCCCTCTTCGCCTGCCCTGCCCGCAGGGATCCGTTTGTCGCCGATGTGTATGGTTCCCGAGAGAAAGGTGCCTGCCGCAACGATGACCGCACCGGCCCCGGTGAACGACCCAAGATGGTCCACCACGCCCCTGACCCGGGAACCCTCCACCACGATACTGTCGATCCGCGCCTGCCGCAGGTGGACGCCCGAGCATTCCAGCCGGGACTTGACGGCGGACTCGTAGAGACGCCGGTCGTTCTGGGTGCGCGTGGCGCGCACCGCAGGGCCTTTCCGGGTGTTGAGCACCCGGTACTGGATGGCTGTCTCATCTGCGGCCCCGGCCATGATGCCGCCCAGAGCGTCGATCTCCTTGACCAGGTGACTCTTCGCGAGCCCTCCGATGGAGGGGCTGCAGGGCATGTGTCCCACGGTGTCCATGTCCAAGGTGAACAGGGCTGCTTCAAGCCCGAACTTGGATGCAGCATATGCAGCCTCGGCCCCGGCATGGCCGGCTCCGATGATGACGATGTCGAACCTTTCCATTATTGCCCGATGTGTATGGCAAATTCTCCATGTTTTCAAGAGAGATTGTACGGGCCGGACAGCCAGTCGCTGTTGACATCCTTGTTTGAAGCCAATACCCTTGGCCAGATGAAAAAATCCATGGCCTGTATACTGGCAATCATAATCTTCACCACGGCGGCAGCATCTGGATTTGAGAAACCTCCCATACTCCCGGATGATGCTCATGATGAATGCGCTCAGCAGAATCTCCTTCGTATCAGAAACCTCAACCTTGTTGCCGGCGGGGGAATTCTTTTGTGGGGAATTCTCCAGTGGGACTATGGTTCAACAGTGTTCCGGTTCAGAAGTGAAGGCTGGTTCGAGAAAGGCGCCAAATACGGCGGGGCGGACAAGCTCGGTCATGCCTGGGCATCCTATGGCCTGGCGAATGCTTACAGCGAGCTCTTCAGGCATTGGGGGCTGAGTGATACACTCGCTGCGCGATATGGCGTCCTGAGCAGCTTTCTTCAGACATCCCTGATCGAGATCGGCGATGCGACGAGCCTCGGACACGGATTCAGCACTGAAGACTTTGTCATGAACACCGCCGGCATAGCTCTGGCCTACATGCGCCAAAGCTGCGAACAGGTGAGGAATTCCATCGATTTCAGGCTTGAGTGGATACCATCCCCGTCCCTGAGGCGGGGGAAGGATCTGGACCTGACCACCGACTACTCCGGGCACAAGTATGTCCTTGCGCTCAAACCGGGCGGCATCTTTGAATCCGGCGATTTCTTTTTCAATGCCCTGGAGATTCACGCGGGATACTACACGAGAGGGTACAAATCCGCGGATGAAAGGTATTTCAACGAGAAAAACCGGTATCTGTACGCTGGGGCCGGTCTCAACGTGACGTACCTGCTTGAAAGATACGCGGGCACTCGCGCCTGTGGAATCTTCGATTACATCCAGCTCCCCTTCACCTATCTGCCGTATACCAGGAGACTGGAGCAGGGGTAAGAAACTCCGCTGGTCAGCCCTGCTCCTGCGGCAGGCCGGGCGATATCTCCCGGACGATGCATTCCCAGATGGCGTCCATGCCTTCACGGGATACGGCGGATACGGGGATGGGCTCTGCGCCGCTTTGGCGCGCGACCTCCTTCACGCGCCTTGCCCTGGCGCTGAAGGTCAGCTTGTCGGCCTTGGTGGTCGCGATGAGCGGGCGCGCCCCGGTCGATCGGGCGAGGTCCAGGGCCATGAGCTCCTCCCTCCCGAGGTCCCTCCTGATGTCCATGAGCACCATGAGAATCCTTAAGTCCTGGTTTCCCCGGAAGTACCGGGCCGCAAGCTCGTCCCAGGCGCTCTTCATGCCCTGGGGGACCCGTGCGTATCCATAGCCCGGCAGATCCACCAGGTACAAAGAGGGCAGATCCACCAGGTCCACTTGAAAGAAGTTGATGTTCCGGGTTTTTCCCGGCTGCTTGCTGGTCTTGACCAGTGACTTGCGATTGAGCAGCGCATTGATCAGGGAAGACTTGCCCACGTTGGACCGGCCGACAAAGGCGATCTGGGGCAGCCGGGGCAGGCTCTCGTAGATGGTCCCGGCGTACCGGGCGTCGCGCACCTTGACGATCATCGCGAAGCGAGGTATTCGGCCACCCGGGAGACGCCCTCGCGGATGTTGTCCTCCGAGTTGGCATAGGAAAATCGAATGTAGCGCTGTGCCCCCGGGCCGAAATCGATGCCCGGGGTGACGCCCACCCCGGTGTTGTCCAGGATATCCATGGCCAGCCGGTACGAGTCGCGGGTTACGCGCGCCATGTTCACCAGCACGTAGAAGGCGCCGTCCGGCTCCACCTCCACGTCGAGCCCGTGCGCAGCCATCTCCTGGAGCATCACGAGGCGGCGCTGCGCAAAGACCTGTTTCATGCGCTCCACGTCCGGACCCGCCTCGGTGAGCGCGGCGATGCCGGCCCACTGGGCGAGGGAGGGCGCGCAGATCATGAGGTTCTGCTGGATCTTCTGGGCAGTCCTGACCAGGTCTTTCGGGAAAACCGCCCATCCCAGGCGCCAGCCGGTCATGGCATAAGCCTTGGAAAAGCCGTTGATCACCACAGCGTTGTCCGTGTATTCCAGGATGGTGTGCTGCCTGCCGGTATAGACGAGGCCGTGGTAGATTTCATCTGATATGATGGGCAGCCCAAGGGAGCAGAGCCCGTGCAGGTGATCCTCATCAAGGCAGACCCCGGTGGGGTTGGCGGGCGAGTTGATCACGAGGGCCTTGGTCAAAGCGTTCCTGGCACGGGCCGCCTTGAGCGGATCGAGCTGGAACCTGTCGCCGCCTCCCGTGGGCACGAACCGGGGGGATGCGCCCAGGATCCTGATGAAGTTCGGATAGCAGGCATAGTAGGGGTCGGTCAGAATGATCTCGTCGCCGGCCCCGGCCAGACAGGCCATGGCGATCAGGAGCGCGGGGGACGAACCCGCGGTCACCAGAACCTGCTCCGGATCGATGCCTCTCACCCCGTAGGTTTTGAGATAGTGTTCGCAGATCGCCTCCCTGAGCTCCGGGATTCCCAGGGAATGTGTGTAGTGGGTTCTGCCCTCCTCCATGGCCCGCACAGCGGTCGCCTGAATGCATGCCGGGGTGTCGAAATCCGGCTCGCCCACCTCCAGGTGAATGACGGATCTGCCCTGTGCTGCCAGGGCGTTGGCCTTTTCCATGACATCCATCACAAGAAAGGGCGTGATGGACAGATTCGTGAGCACCGCTTCCATGACACTCCTATAACAGACCCCAAAAGCCGGGGCAATTGCCTTCTCGGAAGGGGCCTTCCTATCTGTTTTCTTCCAGAGACTCTTCTTCGACCTCTTTGAGGATCTTCGTCACCATGGTCTGGGTCGAACAGAGGATGCTGCGGAGATACCGGATCTTCTCGGCAGCTTGCCTCACCGTCTCCTCCAGTTCGTCGATGGGAACCTCGCCCCTGTTCATCTTTGCCAGGGTGTCTTCGAGCTCCTTGAGCACCAGGGAATACTGTCTGGCCTTTTTCATCACTGCTCCTTGTCTTTGACTGTGCTTACGATCCTTCCCCTTGCCAGCACGGTGGTGATGGACGCACCTTTCCGGACCATGGCGGCATCCGCGACTATCCTGCCTTGTGAGTCCGTGGTGATGCTATAGCCCCTGCGCAGGGTCTGGAGGGGCTCCATGGCGGAGAACAGGGAGCCGAGATGCTCGATACGGTCCTGCTGGCGGGCGATGATCGTGCCCGCATGATCGCCGAGAACCTGCTGCTGCCGTGCGAGATCAGCCCGGAGGAGCGAGAATCGGGCCAGGGTGTCCCGGATCGCGGTTTGCGGCAGCCCATCGAGGACCTGGCGCTGCCGTTCAACCGCTGCGCGCGAGCTGTGCGCAAGGCTCGAGGCCGCTGTCACGAGCATCTGTTCCCTTCGGGCGAGTTCTCGCGTCAGGGCGGTATGAAGATGGAAGGCGCACTCCCTGAGATCGGACAACGCCCAGAGCATCCACTGGCGCGCGGCATGCCCCAGCCCGGATGATGCCGCACGGAGCCGCTCGCCCGCGATCTGCAGAACCTCACTGCCCCGGTGGGAAATATCCCGGCTCGCCTGGTCCAGATATGCCCACATCTCGTCCATCCTGCCTGTGAGAAACCGCCCGGCATCCGTGGGCGTGACGCAGCAGGTGTGGGCCACCAGGTCGGCCACGCTCACATCGATCTCGTGACCGATGCCGGTGATCACGGGCCTGGCGCACCGGGCTACAGCCCTGCACAAGGAGAGATCGTCGAAGGAGAACAGGTCGGTCTTAGCCCCTCCTCCCCGGATGATGACGATGACGTCCATACCGGGCCGGCTCTGCAAAGCCTCGATTCCGGCCAGCACCCCGGGCACTGTGTTCTCGCCCTGCATGTGGGCGTCGAAGAGGGTCACGGAGAACGAATAGCCACTCTCGGAGATGACACGCATGAAGTCGTTGAACGCGGCCGAGCCGCCCGAGGTGATCAGCCCTACGTTGCGGGGTATCCGCGGCATCTGCAAGGTCTTGTTTCTCTCCAGAAGTCCTGCGGCCTCAAGCGCCCGTACGGTCTGCTCCCTCTTCCTGGCAATGGCGCCGAAGGTATAGGCCGGGTCGATCTCGGAGACGATCAGCTGGTAGCGGCCCTCCCTGACGAAAAGATCGATCCGGGCCTTGAGCCTGACCTCGATGCCGGGCGCGAGTTCGAAATCCTGCATGCCGAGGATCTTCAGGGTCTGGCGCCACTTGACGAACGATCCCCGGAAAAAGGCGCAGCCGATCTTCGCTACATGGCCCCCGTCCATACCCGGTGCCTTTTCCACCAGATCGAAATACACGTGGCCGGACTTCGCATGCACCTTGAGCCCGTGGATCTCCCCCTGCACCCACACCTCGTCGTGGAAGCACGCGCTCAGGGCCTCCCTGGCCAGTTCATTGAGTTGACGTACGCTCAGGCATGACACGGAATACAGGAATACCAGAAAACGCGCAGAGGAATCAAGCAATCCCTGGAGCATGCCTGCACCTTCCGGGAATCACGGCAGGCAGCTGATCCAGGCTCATATCGAGGGAGCGCGGGTTGAGTCGAAGACCCTCGGCAGCCTTAACAAAGAAAAAGAAAGCAGGCCATATTTACCGGAAATCCGGCGATTGACAGCGTGGGACCTTCAATGTACAAGTTTTGAGAGAATTTTATTTTATGAGGAGCAGCCCATGGAATATCAGTTCATCCGGGTGGAGGTCAGGGACGATGTCGCCACGGTGGTCATGGACCGCAAGCACGAGCTCAATGCTCTGTCCTTTGGAATGCTCTCAGAGATCAACCATGTCTTCTCCTCCTTCCTCAAGGACGGGAACAATGTGAGGCTCGTGGTCTTCACCGGGGGCGACGAGTGCTTTTCCGCGGGGATCGATCTCAAAGAGGCCCCCAACTTCACCGCGGAAGAGGCCACGAGATACTTCAGTCTCGCCATCAACACCTACTCCATGCTCCTGGACTACGACAAGATACTCATCACCGCCGTGAGCGGCATCGCCTTCGGCGGCGGCTTCAACCTCGCGCTCATGGGCGATATCATCATTGCATCCGAGAGCGCTATCTTCGGCCACCCCGAGATCAAATACGGGTTCAACCCCCTGCTTACCCCCCTGGTGGCCCGGATCGGGATAGCTCGGAGCAAAGAGCTGACCCTGAAGGGAGAGCCCATCGGAGCGCAGGAGGCCCACCATATCGGGCTGGTGAACCGGGTGGTTCCGCCGGAGCAGTTCCGCGACGAGATCGCCTCGTGGTCGAAGCAGCTGGTGAGCAGGCCCCCGGAGGTGGTGCGGGCCCTGAAGCGGAGCTTCGATGTGGTCAGCCGCCTCGATGCCAAGGCCGCGCTCGAATACGAGCTCGAGATGACGGCCATGCTCTTCAATATCCGGGGAGACATACGGGAGAACATGAAGAGTGTCATCCAGAGAAAAGACCTCGGCGGCAAGACCGTCTGCTCCTGATTTATTTCACGCCTTTCTCCTCTACCAAAGGCTCAGGGACCGGTACGGCCCGTCCGGATGGTGGCCGGGGGAGACCCGGCTGGAGATCGCCGTAGGCGCGGTGCTCACTCAGAACACCGCCTGGAGCAATGTGGAAAAGGCCATCGCGCTCCTGAAGGAGCATTCCATGCTGGATGTCCGGCGCATCCACTCGGCCCCTGCAGACACCCTGGCCGCCCTGATCCGTCCGTCCGGATACTACAACCTCAAATCTGTCCGGCTCAAAAATCTCATGCAGGTGATCATGGAGCTCTGCGCAGGGGATGTCGAAGCGTTTTTCAACCGGGATCTCCAGGACCTGCGGTCCGTGCTCCTTGCGGTCAACGGCATCGGGAAGGAGACCGCGGACAGCATCTGCTGCTATGCGGCAGACAAGGCCATCTTCGTGGTGGACGCCTACACCCGGAGGATCCTCTCCCGGCACGGTATGGTAGAGGAACAGGCGGATTACGAGGCGATCCGGCATCTCTTCGAGTCGGGCCTGCCCCGTGATCCGGCTGTATACAAGGACCTTCACGCGTATCTGGTCTCCGTGGGCAAGGATTTCTGCCTAAAGAGCAGGCCGAGGTGCGAATCCTGCCCGCTGAAGGGATGGCCGTGAACGATCGTTGCGTCGCGACAAAAAAAAGATGGTTTCGCGCGCAATAGTTGTGATAAAATAAAAAATATGAGAAATGACTCTTTTTCCAGCATCATCATCCTGCTGATCCTCTTCTTCGTGCTCCCTTCCGTGCTCAAGCTGCTGGGCCGGTACACGCTCGGCAGCAAGGATATTGGGAAGAACGGGGAAGAACCGGGGCATGGTTTCCCGGGAGAAGAACCCGCTTCCTACCGGGAAGATTTCCCCGCGCATGGCGGTTATGACACGTACGAAGGGCCGGAGATTTCCAGCAAGCCCATCCATCCGAAATGGTTCTAGCAGGCAGACCCACCAATCAGGGCATCCGGTTCGTTGTCGGGATCTGTATCATCGCACTGTCGATCTATGGATTCTATATCGCCCTGGCCAGGAAGAACTCTCCCGAGCTCTTTCTCATCCCCGCCATGGCCGATCCCCCGGACAATCCATGCACCGAGGTTCTCTTTCCGGGGTTTTCCCTGTGTGCTCCGTCCGGGCTGGAGTATGAAACCGGGCCTGACGGGACTGTCGGCATACGCATGCCCGCCGCCAGGGTCCGGGGCGAGATCAGGGTTCTGGACAAGCTCCCCCGGGAGGACGAATGGAGGGCGTCGCTGCGCAGGCCGTTGATCAGGGCCTTCCTGGGCCACGAGCGGTCCATGGGCACACGGGAACTCCTGGAGAAAATCCTCGGCCGCCGCTACAACCCCACGCTCATGGGGATCAAATCGCAGCTCATCCCCTCGTGGATGAAGAAGGCAGCAGGGGCAGAGATCCTCAGGCTTCGGGGCACTGAAGCCATTCTCTTCTACACCCCTGGGCGGCTCCTGGGTTTCGTGTTTCAGGGTGAGAAGATCGTCATGCTCTCCTGTGAAGGTACCTTGGACAAAAGGAGCGCCCTGCACCTCATCAGCTCGCTGGAGATCACTTCACCGGAAGGACGAGGAACGGAACCGCCGCATTCTTCATGAATTTTTCCACCAGGTCGCTCTTGAAGCCGTGCAGGCTGCCCCTGCCCGTCTCGTGAGACAGAACAATGAGTTCGATCTGCCTGGTTTCGATGGCCTGGTTGATCGCATCCACTGGATTGCCCTTCGTGACGAGCCGGTGATCCGAATCAACGCCCTCTCCCGTTGCCTGACGACAGATGGCGTACATCTTGTCTCGGGCGGCCTGAGCCACCTGATCCTCTAGAAGCCCGGTGTTGACATGAGGGATGTAAAAGCCCGCAGCCTGCTTGATGTCTGCCACCGAATGCAGGACAAACAGCTCCGCCTGGACGAGCCCGGCAAGCTCGAAGCCATACTCCACGACAAAGCGGCTGTGTTCACTGAAATCGATGTAGCACAAAATCCTTCGAGGTTTTTGTACCGTGGTCTTCCTCATATGAGGTCCTCCTCTTTGCTGAAGGGGGTTGCCCCGTCCAGTTGCCATGAGATCAATCAGTTGTTCACTACGGAATCGATTACATTCTTCAAGTCCTTGAGGTGGAACGGCTTTGCGACAAACGCGTCCGCGCCTTTCTCGAAAGCCAGCTTCCTGGCCTCGCTGACGCTGAACCCGGTGATCAGCACGATGGGAGTGCAGGGATATCTGCTCTTGATCTCGGTCATGAGCGTGAAGCCGTCCATCCGGGGCATGTGGATATCGCTGACCACGATATCCATGGAGGTCTTTTCCAGATATTCCAGGGCGTCTATCCCGTCATGGGCGGTATGCACACGATATCCGAACATACCCAGAAAGTCTGCGATCACATGGGCCAGATCGTCAGAGTCATCGACAATGAGAATGTTCTTTACGTCCATCATGATTTTCTCGGCGACGTGAGATCAATGATCTCGTAATCCCTCAAGGTTGTGTATTTTCTGGTTTCGGCCGTGGTGAGTTTGGCCAGCTTGTCCATGACCTCCTTGATCTTGAATATCTGTTCCTCCATGACCTTCAGAGTCTGCTGGACCTTGTGGCTCTTCTCCAGCTCCGGGGCCAGCTGCAGCATCTCGATGTTCCCCAGGATGATGTTGAGCGGTGTGTTGATTCTATCAGAGAGCGTGACCGTTGTCTTGGCTATTGCACTGACCTCCTGAATCCGCTTCTGCTCCTGCCCGTAGCTCTGCATCTCCAGGGCCCGCCGTACCCGGATGATCAGCTCGTCTTCGTCGCAGGGCTTGAGCAGATAATCATAGACACCCAGCCTCAGTGCCGTGACCGCGGTCTTGATGGACCCGTACCCGGTGATCACGATCACCAGGGTTTTGGGCGAGACCACCTTCACGTTCTCCAGGAGCTCGAGCCCCCCCATTCCCTCCAGGACGAGATCAGTGAGCACCAGGTGGTATTTCTTCTCGCGGAAGACCTCCAGCGCCTCTTCCGCAGACGGGACCTCATCGACCTCGTACCCTTGCGTTCTCAGGATGTTCACCAGGGAATACCGGACAATCTCTTCATCGTCGACAACGAGTATCTTTTTCTTTTCCACGAGTGACCTGCCTGTCGTACAACTGCTTGCGAACCATTTCCCTGAGCTCCTTGACTCGGAACGGTTTGCGCAGGAACACCACTCCGGTCTTCTCAAGGAACTCCTTGACCTGATAATCATACGTGTCTCCGGTGATGAACAAAAACCGCCTCTTCAGCCTTGGGTTCTTCCTGATTGCCGCGCGGTAGAGGTCCATTCCATCCATCTCGGGCATCCTCAGATCCGATACGATGAGCTCCCACGCGTGCTCTTCCAGATGATCGAAGGCATGACGACCGTTCGTGAAGGTCATGACCTCGTAGTAGGGACTTAAGGAATCCATCATCAGATCCAGCAGATCCTCCTCGTCTTCAACCACCATGATCACCGGCCTCTGTCCGGACCTGCCCTCTTCTGCCGGAGCGGGTGATTCCCCGGCATCCGCCTCCGCGCATTCAGGCTGCACATCCGGGACCATGGCGGGAATCCTGATCCGGGCCAGGGCTCCATGGGCAGTATTTTCCAGGGATATCTCTCCCTTGTGGTCCGAGATGATGCCGTAGCAAATGCTCAACCCCAGTCCTGTTCCCTTGTCCTTGGCCTTGGTGGTGAAAAAGGGGTCGAATATCCGGGTGATGATCTCCTCGGGAATGCCGGGCCCGGAATCCTCGATGGAAACCTGGACGCTCCCGTCCTGCAAGCCCGCTTTGAGCCATATCGTGCCCGGCTCACCGCCGATGGCGTCGATTGCGTTGTTGATGAAGTTGACCAGGACCTGCTCCATGCAGTTCATGTCTGCCCGGAGAAAAAGCGGATCGGGTCCCTGCTCGGTGATAAGCCGGATCCCGCGCTTCTTCACGGTCGGCATATAGAGGCTCAGCACCCTCCTGATGATGTCCCGCATATCGAAGACCATCTTTTCCGGCGGCTTGTTCCGGGAGAACTTCAGGAGCGACTCCACAATGCTTTTGGCCGAGTCGGCTGCATTGACGATGATGGAGAGCCTTTTGCGGTCTTTGCCTCCCAATCTTTGGGCATTGATGAGATCGGCGAAGCCCAGAATGGGAGTGAGCCTGTTGTTCAGCTCGTGGGCGATGCCCGAGGTGAGCAGGCCCAGCGAGGTAAGCTTTTCCGTCTGCATGGCCCGCTGTTCCATCCGCCGCTTGGCCGTGATGTCCCGCATCATGATCAGGGCCTGGTTCGAGCGCAGACTCTTGACGAAAAACCGGCCCACGATCCTTTCGGAGGTGCCGAAGATGGCGGTGCGCTCGAAATCCAGGAACTGCCCAGGGCTCATTCTGGATTTGTAGCCGCGGATGCAGTCCGCAGTCGCGTCGTCGAACATGTCTCGGATCTTGACCGGGACCTTTCCCAGTGCAGTGATGAGCCGCTGGTTGCAGAAGGTGATCTCGTCATCCCCATCGAGGATGAAGATGCCGTCCTCGGAGGCATCCACCACGGTTTTGTAACTCTCGGTGAGGCTCCGCAGACTCTCGTCCTTGAGCATCAGCATCTCGCTCAAGTCGAGGTTTTTGCGCTGGAAGACCGAGGATATGTGGATCAGGGTCAGCATCTGTCCCACCAGCAGACCCAGCAGCTCGAACACCCGCTGATAATGGAGGTTGAAGAAGCTGCTCTGGGAATGGGAAAGGTTCAGGACGCCAAAGGTGGTTTCGCCGTCCTTGAGGGGTATGCACAGCATTGAGCCGATCTGCACCTGTGAGTCAGGGAGCTCCTTGTAATACCGGCATTCATGCACATCCGCCACCAGGATCGGCTTGCCGTCCCGTGCGCACGTCCCGGCCACTCCCTCGCCAAGGACCATGCTGGCGGCAGGGATCTCTCCGGGAAGCTCGATGCCGGCCGCGGCCTTGAGCACCACCCGGTTTCCCTCTACGAGAAAGACCGAGGCGTTCTCACAGCGGGATTCCCTGATCAGGATCTTGACGACAGAGGAATAGAACTCGTCCTCCGGGGAACCTCTTCGGACATACTCGGAAAGCTCGTAGATACCCGAGAGTAGTCCGATGATGTCTTCATAGAAATCCGTTGCTTTTTTCAGAAGATCGAGCAAGACCTTCTCCCGGCTCCGGGAGAGGCCCGCGGATTCCTGGAGCTTAGGCAAACCGTCTTTCACAGCCCCCTCATGCCCTAAAACAGGCTTTTTATCATGGCAGTGTTCGTTTTATACCGTTGTACAATGGTATTGACAAGATCTTTTAAGGCATCTCCCAGAAAGGGCCGGACAATGTCGAGATACTGCGGGTCCGCTTCCGGAATCTCTATCCCGCACCGGCAGATCACGTGGTTGATCATGCATATCAGGGCGGAATCATGGTTGACGGGCCGGTGGTGGCTGCTGATTATTTCCACGATCTCCCCGGGGAAGTTCCATTTCCTTGCCACCATCTCCCCCAACTGGGTATGGCTTAAGGAAAAGGTCTGTCGCTCCAGCTCTTCGCCGGGGCAGCGCCTTTCCGAGTCGATCAGGGCGGTATAGACCTCAGGCGCGAGGAACAGAAAGATCATTCTGCCGAGATCGTGCAACAGGGCCCCGGTGAAGAGCCTGTCCTTCTCCGCCCTGCTTGCGCTCAGGGAAATGGCTATCACTGCGGCTGCATATGAGTGGGTCCAGAGGTCCCTGGCGTACCTGGTCTCGCACTTCAGTGTACCCATGACTGTCATGGACAGGGAGATACACTTCACCATATCCAGTCCGATGGTCAGCAGCGACTGGTGCAGGCCAAGATGCTTCTGGGCATGGCGGTAGAAGGGCGAATTGGCGAGTTTCATGACCTTTGCGGTCACGGCCGGGTCGGTGGAGATGATCCTCTCCACCCGCTCGATATCCACATCGTCGCTCTGGAGCACCTCAAAGAGACGCATCCTGGTCGCATCCAATGCCGGGATGGTCTCGAAGCGCTTTTCTATGCAGAACTGGGCCTTCGTGTTTTCCACTGTCATTCCGTAACGGGCTGTCAAACCGGAAACTTGAACGCTCTCTTTGCCCCCGGCGGCCCGGGCTTGCCGTCAGAGGCGGGCATATCGCTTCAAAGTGTCATGGACTGGTGTATCCTCCTCCTTTTCTCGACCCGGATCAAATAGTAGTAATGATTGTCTTTAAATACCCCTGCCTTCCTGGTCTTGTCCACAGCAGAGAAGATTTTTCACTCATGAATTTTTGTTGAATATCCGTTACTATACCTTGAAAGCAGAGGGTACGGCTCTGCAATGCGGATAAGCAAAAAAGATGAGATGAATATGAAGACGCCAGCAGATGCGAGCACAAACAGCACGGCCAGGATTCTGCTCGTGGATGACGAAAAGGAGACCTTGGACCTCATCTCCGAGTATCTCGGGGAGAAAGGGTTCGCGCTGTCGGAGTCGGTCAGCGCCGAGCATGCGATCCATCTGGTTGAGCAGGACGGCTACGAGATAGCCATCGTGGATCTCCACCTCCCCGGCATGACCGGTTCCGAACTCCTGAAGCATATCAAGAAGATCCGCCCCCATATCCAGGTGATCATGATCACCGGATACGGGACCATCCGCGACGCGGTCGAATGCATGAAGCTGGGCGCCTCGGACTTCATCACCAAGCCGATCCTCCTGGACCACCTGCTCCTGACCATCAACCGGATCATCCAGGAATCCAGGCTCAAGGAAGAGGCCGAGCTGGCCGGGTACTACCGAAACCTCTCGCGGACCGACGAGCTGACCGGCATGTACAACTTCCGCCATCTCATCTCGCTGTTAAAGAGCGAGGTGACTAGGCACCTTCGCTACAACCGGACCATGTCGCTGGCCATGATCGACATCGACGACTTCAAGAACTACAACGACACCAAAGGCCACGAAGAGGGCAACGAGCTTCTCATGCGCCTGGCGCACGTGTTCAGACGCAACACGAGAAACTGCGATATCCTGGCGCGGTACGGGGGAGAGGAGTTTGTGATCATATTCCCGGAGACGGCCCTGGAAGAGACGGTCGTGGTAGCGGAGAGAATCTGCAGGGCCGTGGCCGCAACCCTGGAGGTGAGCGTCACCATCGGCCTGGCCGGTCTGCCCCGCCACACCGCCGACTACAACGAGCTCATCAGAATGGCCGACAAGGCCATGTACTGGGGCAAACAGCACGGCAAGAACAGGATCGTGGTCTACGAAGATTCGATGTCCACGTGCAGGTAGAGGTCGCCGGCCCTCTTTGCCGGGTTCATCCTTCCCATCCCGGTCAATTTCAAGACAGTGCCCGGCGTCGTGCCCCGGGGAATGCTCACCCTGACCCTGCGCTTCGAAAAGCCGGGCCGGTACTCGATGGTGATCGCTCCGCCCCATGAGGCGATCTCGGGAGGTATCCGGACCTGTTCGTGAATGTCCATCACATTGTGGAAAACCCTGGCCGCGCTCTGCGAGGCAAGCCTCACCAGGGAGCGTTTCAGGACATCCCGCGGCCTTGCCCCGGACAGCATGGCCTCCTGGGCTATCACCCTGCTCACCATGAGCAGCCTCTCGATCCACTCCTTGCCGATGGGCAGGTCGTCGAAGACCTCCCGGAAATCCGAGCGGGAAAAGATATCCTGATACACGCGCTCCCGTTCGAAGCCCCGCTTCCTGTCCCCGTCGTATTTTTTCCTTTTGCGCGGATCGATGAGCACCCCGTATGCCTCGGTGATGTCCCGGAAATACTCCGCCGATCTTGGATCATCCCGGTTGAGATCGGGATGGAACTTCAGGGCGAGTCTGCGGTAGGCCTTCTTGACATCCTCTGCTCCCGCATCACCGCATACGCCCAGGATCTGGTAGTAGTCCTTGATCATGTATCCGTTACTTTCGTCACTACCTTAAAAGCATCTACCGATGGGACTGGAGAAAGATTTCTTCCGGAAGCTGAACCGCGGTCAGCACCCCGCCATAGATGGCCCCGGTGTCTACGCCGATCTTGTCCTCCTTGACAAAAGGCCGGGCAAAGGGGGTGTGCCCGAATACCACCTTCTTGCTCAGGCCGGTGGGGAAAAAAATGAAATCATCGCGTATCCACACGAAATCGCGTCGCTCCTGCCTGAACATGGGCACCCCGGGCCTGATTCCCGCATGGACGTAGAGGTAGTACCGGTCCTCGTAATACCACTGAAGGTCCGCATAGAAATCCCGGTGCTTCGGGCTGAGTGCGCGCGCCACCTGGGTATGGGAAACAAAGGGCTCAGCCCCCAGATAGGATTCAACGGTCTTCATGCCGCCGTTGGCGAAATACAGCGATCTGTTTGTCCCGAACTCGAGAAACTCAAGGAACATGTCCTCGTGATTGCCCCTCAGGAAGACGCAGGGGATTTGCGCCGCGAGATCGATGAGATAATCGACTGTCTCAACGATCCTGGGTCCCCGGTCGATATAGTCGCCCAGGAAAACGAGGATATCCTCCTTACCGGGTTCGATGCGGGCCACCAGATCTTCCAGCTGGTCCAGACGGCCGTGGATATCGCCGATTGCAAATGTTCTCTTCATTGTCTTACCAGGAGATGGAATCGTTCTTTACCGTGTCCTGGCCGAGCAGGGCGTCAGATGCCTTTTTTGAGTCTTATGGACTCGATCTTAAGCTCCGGGATCTTCTCCTGGGCCTTCGTGGATTTCGGATTGATCTTCAGGGCAAGCTGATAGGCCTCCACTGCGGCGTTGATGTCTTCGAGCTTCTGCCTCCCCGTCTTGGAAGCGGCCCGTGCCTCGTATGCGTACGCGAGCGCCAGCGCGGCATCGTGGTCCTTTGCATGCTTGAGGTACTGGCCTGCCGCGTCAATGATCTTCTCATGGTCCTTCAGGCCCACCGCAGCGGACACGAGCCCCTTGCGGTATTCATTTGACTGCTCCACCTTGAGCAGCGACTGGTAATATCCATAGGACGACTGGTAGTCCTTCGCCTTCAGACACAGGGCCGCGGCCCGCAGCAGGGAATCCTTGTCGCCGGGCTTTATCGCCAGGGCCCTCCGAAAAGCTTCCAGGGCATTCTTTTCCTTGCCGACCTTTTCAAAGGATGCGCCCAGATTGTAGAGCAGGACCGGGTCCTTCGGAGAGATCTCCACGGCCCTGGAATAATAGGCGACCTGCGCATCCGCATCCCCGAGTCTGCCCATGACCATGCCGAGCTGGGCATATGCGTTCCCGTCTTTGGGATAATGCGTGACATAGCGTTTCAGCAGGGAGGCCGCTTCTTTGTCGTTCTTCTTCCTGAGTGCGTCCTCGATCACGGGAATGAGGATCTCGCGGTCCCTGGCCTTGCCCGCGGCCGACTTGTATATCTCCAGGGCCTCTGCATTCCTGCCGGCCTGCTCATAGGTCTTGCCCAGGTCGATGATGATCGAGTCGGTTCCCGGCGCGAGTTCGAGGGCCTTCCTGAGGTGCTTCACCCTGGTGTCGAAGTCTCCTGTCTGCCCCGCGATATATGCCATACGGCGGTAGGTGTTGGAATCGGCCCTTCCCTTGTCCACGATCTTCTGGCTCATCGCCATGGCTTCCCGGAACATGCCCAGCCGGATGTAGCAGCGGGAGAGCTGCGCATGGGCATGGATATCTTCAGGATCGGCCTCTGTCATGGCCTTGTAGATGCCGGCAAGGGCCTCGTAGTCGTTCTTTTCCGTGAGCAGGTCATCGAGCTTGGCCACAAACTCCCGGTTTTTGGGGAAACTCGCATGGGCGCTCTTGAGGATCGCGATCTGATCGTCAATGCTTTTGGACCCCTTTACCCGGTCGAGAAAATCCTGCTCGGTGAGCTCCATCTCGAGCGGAATCCTGGCGATATTGTACTCGATGTAGTAGACATCGATGGGAACCGAGCGCAGACCGGCGGCCAGGAGCTGGTCGCGGATCTGGGAGGTCTCGAGAGGCTCGTGCAGATCGTTGGTGTTCCCAAACCCCACCACGTCGGCGGTAAGATATGAATCGAAGAAGGTGTTCGCCTTTATCTTGGTGATGACAACCGTCTCTGTGCCCTTGATCAGCAGGCTCTCACCGGGTTTGACAGTCCGAGGGGCACCATCCACGTTCACCTCCATGGAGATAAAGCGCGGAGGCTTGCGGAAAATGAAGGAGACCATGGCCTCTCGGACGAGCCCGATCTTCCCGCCGATGGGGACACTGAGAAAGAGGACAAATCCTATGGCGATAACCAAGATAACGATGAAAACGGCGCTTCCTTTCTTTCCCATCCCTCGCCCTTGCATTTGCTGGTATTTGAGTCGGTTATTACCAAGGAATAACCGATCTGTCCATTCCCATTTTCACCCTTGATACCGCCCGGAACCCTTCATCGTGCGGGTTCCGAGGGGCAGCCCCGTGAAATTCCTTCCCATTGATCCGAAAAGCTCTGTCCGGGGCATTGTTGTTCTCATATCGGCAGCCCAGAGGTGATTCAGAAGAGAGAATCCTTGACCTTTTGGAAAAACTCATTTACTGTAATATTCAGATCCCATCTTTAGAGTCTCCCACCTCACGAGGAACATACCCGGCTTTTTAGAATTTTGATATCCGATTGTTTGGTGTGAAAATTATATGGAAAGAGGTCTGACACTTGTTGAGCTCCTGCTTTCGATTACCCTTGCGTCGATCCTCAGCCTTACCCTCTACAGCCTCTATTCCCTCACCGCCTCCGCCTATCGGGAGGCCATGGCCGGCTGGTACTGCATGCAGTCACTGCGCAGCGCAATCGTCCAGCTGGATTCCGATCTCAAGCAGTGTGCATGCCTGCTGCCCCAGGACTTGAAGGTTGCGTGCCAGGAAAGCGCCCTGTTCATCGCCGGGGTACCCCTGACCTCATCCCACAGCGGCATCCGCGTGCACGCCAGCATCCCTCCTCCCTACTTCTCCACCATCCGCTCGCTCTCGGGCAGCTCCATGATCCTTGATGTGCTCGACATCGATGCAAGCGGATCCTATGACTACTGGGCCGACCTCGGGGTCATCACTGAAAGCGGGCCGTGCGTTATCTCGCACGGGTATTCCCGGGGCGACGCCGTGCTCACCCTTAAGACACCCGCCCCAGGGAGTACCGGCGAGCGCACCGTGCCGGCGATCCACTACGAGCTGAAGGCGGACGGTCTGTACCGGAACGGTCAGCTGCTGGCGGAGGCCCTCTGCACATTCGCTCCGCACTTGGACGGCGCCGAGGTCGCCATCGTCATGGAAGCCTGTTATCATGAAAACAGAGAACGGATCTCCTATACCTATCACCTGCAGTGAGAAGGGGTGGATCCTCATGTACGCCCTGATCTTCTGCGTCGCGGTTCAGGGCATGGCCCTGATCACCTGCTCGCTCATCGCACACAACATGAAATCCAGCACCGCCTTCGCGAACCTGCTCTCCCGGATGCACATTCCTGCCGGGATCGAAGAGGAGCCGGTTTTCCAGCACATCATGCTCCATGCCCCCGAAGGGTGGGACCATGCCTGCTTCTCCAGCGAGCTGACCGAGAAAAGCTGGGGAAACCAGCACCGGTATTCCTGGCGCATCCGGCTCAGAGCCCAGCCCGATGCGCCGGGGCAGGTCTCCTTGCTCTCCGGCTGGAGGCCGCACATCATTCTCCTGGTGGACGACGGGCAGGACATGCTCGCAGCCTGCGACCGCCGGTATCGGGACAACAGCCTGTATCTCATGAGGCCGGACGGGGAAATCGTGCCGGTACGGGATCGGGACGACGTGAGCTCGAGCCTCTCCACACCCTCGGGGACCTTGTTCCGCGGCTATTACGGCAACATCTGGCATCAGGCGGACGACACCTATTCCCTCGGCGGTACCATGCCGTGCTGGACCTTTGTCATGGAATCGCTCAAAGATTTCATCGATTCCATGGACCTGTGCCCCATGGCCGTTGCCACCGTGTCCGGGGGAATCGTCCAGCCCTTCACCACCGACCGGGCCCTGCTCTTCTCGGCCCTGGAGGGCCTTCGGCCCCTGTCGGCCGAGTCGGCGCTTTCGAAGAGCCTCCTGGGTCTTCTCGATTCGTTCCCGGACAGGTGCAGCACCGCAAACCACATCATGGTCGCCACCAACGGCATAGCCGTGGGCGACGGGGACATCCCCTCCTGGCTTCAGGACTATGACCATGACGGCAATCCCGATGACCGTGCCATTGCCGGGGAAGGCTCCCACTGTCTGGACGACGTAGCGGCAATGGCCCGGTCCCTGGGAGTAGGCGTCCACGTGGTGGGGCCTGGCACCACTTTCCTGATCGGCACGGCCGATAAGGGGGGAGGAAAGCTCATGCCCGATGCCCACGACTTTGATCCGCCGCCTGGCCTGGCCACCTTGCCGCACTGCATTTTCGGAGATACCAGGCGTATTCTTACGAACATCGGCCTGCGCCTTTGCCCTTCATGGATCGACTGGGAGAGCACCGCATACTTAAGACGCATGGCCAACGGGCCTCCCCATCTCTCAAGTATCACCGACCTGGGGATCAAAGGCACTGCACTCTCTGCCTTCGCGGATGGAGAAACACTTCTGTGCACCACCTCCCGGGACAATCTCGTGTCCATAGACGCTGCGACCGGGGCCTGCTCGTGGATGGTGGAAGGGGCGGGTGGAAGGGTGATCGGACGGGAAGGCCTCATTATTGCCGGACCCGACATCCGGGGCGACATCATGGTTCTCGGCGATGGACCCCTGATCCGGTGGCTGTGCCCGGGCGCCCTGTTCACGGCGTCGGGCGGGAGCCTCTATTCGGCCCATGATGCCGTCATCACGGCCCACACGCTCAAAGGAGGTCTTTTCGAGGCCCAATACAGGGCGGACAGTACGGTATGCGCACTGGAGTACGATCCCTGCCAGGGGGTGGTCCTCGCTGGGTCGCGGACAGGCCAGATCACGGTCCTGGGGCAGGATCTTGCCTGGCTGGATCTCCTTTTTCCGAACCTGCCGGGTGAAGTCCGGGGTATCCGTTCTTTTCACTTCAGGCGTGAGCTGCACGTCATTGCCTTCACCGGGAGCCGGGCAGCGTGCATGAAGGCAGGAGACATCCTCTGGAACAGATCCCCGGAGGCGGGCATCATCACCAATGCCGTGGTCATGGATGCGAAGCTCTACCTGTCGGTCTGGGAACCGGACGAATGCGGCGGGATCGATAGCGGCGAGTCATCGCTGGTGATCCTGGATGCGCTAGCCGGAGACACGGTTTCGCGGACCGCCCTTTTCGGGGCAAAGGCGTTCGGACCGGTCATCGATCCGGGCACAGGGATCATGGAGCACATCAGCTGGGACAGGTCCATCCACCGGACGGACATATCCGGCCTGCCAGGCATCAGCCCGTGCAGCCTCGGGGTCAGAATCGTCTCCGAATCACCCTAGTCTGCCTGGAAAAAGCAACCCTTTCCCCTCATGCGTAAAAAGAGGGTGTTCAAAAAAAAGACGGCTATGTAAAGTTTTCAGAAAAATGTCCCGAAGAAGCGGCTACATACCAATGAAAGAGAGGTACTTGGACATGAGAAAGCCGCACATACGGGATAAACACGGATTCACCCTGGTCGAGCTTGCACTGGTGCTGGTCATTGTGGGACTGCTCATTACGGGAGTGCTCAAGGGTGAGGCCCTGATCGAAAACGCCAAGGTCAAGAAGCTCGTGAATCAGAAGGATTCCATCGCAGCGGCGTACTACACCTTCTTCGACCGGTACGGCATGCTTCCGGGAGATGAAGACCGGGTGGGAACGCCCACCGGCGACACCCACGAGGGAAACGGGAACGGGCGGATCGATCAGGCTGAATACGGATACGTGTTTGAGGACCTTGCCTTGGCCGGGATCATCAACGGCAGTTACGACGGGACGCCTACCGACGTGCCGAACCATGCATTCGGTGGCTTCATGCGCATCCAGTGGGTGGGCAACTTTGCCGGCTCCACCGTGAACGCCAACTGCATGTACTTTGACGGGGTGCCGGCCCAGGTGGCCCTGCAGATCGACACCAAGTACGACGACGGAATATACAATTCCGGTTCCATCCGTTCCAACACGGTCTATACCAACGATGCCCCAAAACAGATGATCTGGCGCATGTAAAAAAGACATTCCCGCGCATCTCGAGAATGTACCGGCCGCCTGGGGCATACTCTTCAAGCGGGGTCTGGAACAAGGTATGGAAAAGAAACGCATCGGCGATCTGCTCAAGGACGAAGGGATCATCACCGACCAGGAGATCGGCCTTTCTCTCAAGGAGCAGCGGGCCACCCGCGAGCGGGTGGGCGATATCCTGCTCCGCCTGGGGCTCGTGACCCAGACCGAGCTCGCCCAGGCCATTGCCAAGCAGTCGGGCCTGGAATTTCTGGAACTGAGAAACTACACCCCTCCCAAGGAGGCGCTGAGATCGCTGCCCCTGGCATTCGCCAAGGACAACTCACTGCTGCCCGTGGCCGTCAATGACTCCCTGCTCACGGTTGCCACCAACGAGCCCGAAAACTCCAAGGTCCTGGATCTGGCCTCCCGGATCGCCAAAAAGAAGCTCACGTTCGTAATCGCATCATCGTCGCAGATACAGCGGCATATCGAAAAGGACTACTACCTCCTGGAGCATCCCGTGGAGGACGAGATCGACGAGCAGCTCGAGCTCGCCAGGCGCAACGCACACGACGTGGACACCGAAAAGCTCACCCGGCTTATCCTCATGTCCGCCATCAACTCCCGGGCAACCGACATTCACATCACTCCTACGGACAAGACCACGCAGATCCACTACCGAATCGACGGGACCCTCTATCCCTTCTATACCTTTCCCATGGGGGTCCACCCCCGCATCATCTCCACCATCAAGGTAAAGGCGGAGATGGACATCTCCGAGCAGAGAAAACCCCAGGACGGACGCCTCACCTTTGATTTTCTCAACGAGAACTATGACATGAGGGTGTCCACCCTCCGGGTTTCACATGGCGAGAACATGGTCTTGAGGATCCTGGCCAGTACCGAAGAGCTCTATAACCTCAAGAATCTGGGGATCGCGGACGACGACATCGCCAAACTCAAGGACATTCTCCACAAACCCTTTGGCATGATCCTGGTATCGGGCCCCACGGGATCGGGAAAGACCACCACACTCTATGCCTCCCTGCGCGAGCTCAATTCCATTGAAAAAAACATCGTGACCGTGGAAGACCCGGTGGAGTATCAGTTTCCCCTTATCCGGCAGACCCAGGTCAACGAAAAGGCGGGCTACGTGTTCGCATCCGCGGTACGGGCCTTTCTGCGTCAGGACCCGGACGTCATCCTCATCGGCGAGATCCGGGACGCGGATACCGCCACCATGGGGATGCGCGCGGCCCAGACCGGGCACCTCGTCCTCTCGACCGTGCACGCCAACGACGCCGTGGGCGCGGTCCCCCGGCTCAAAGATCTGGGAATCAAGGACTACATGATCTCCTCCTCGCTCCTGTGCGTCATCGCCCAGCGGCTCGTGCGCGCCCTGTGCCCCTACTGCAAGGAGCCTTACCCGTCCGGAGAAGAGGAGCGCCGGATGTTCGGCATCGCTCCGGGCACCACGATCTACGCCCCCAAGGGTTGCGACCAGTGCCTCAAAACCGGTTATCTGGGCAGGATGATGATCGCCGAGATCCTCCCAGTGACCCAAGAGGTGGAACGGCTCATCTCCATGGGAGCGCATCCCTTCGAGATCAGGGACAAGGCGATCGAAGAGGGCATGTACACCCTGTCGCAGGACGCAGTCCGCAAGGTCGTCGCCGGCAGGACCGGTTTCCAGGAGGCCAGGAGGGTCCTTCGGTAATGCTGTTCACCTACCAGGCGTTGAACCAGGACGGCTCGGTCATCGCGGGCCAGGGGCACTTCGACGACATAGGCGGACTCATGGACACCCTTTCTTCCCAAGACCAGATCCTGCTGAAATACCGGAAGAGGCGGTTCATCCTCACCGATGCCATCGACTCCATGATCCAGCCCAGGGTGGAGCGGCCGGACATCATCGAATTCTGCGAAGCCCTTTCCTCCATGGTGGCAAGCGGCCTGCCGCTGCTGGAGTCCATGGAAAGCATCAAGGATACCGTCCGGAACAAGAGGCTCAGAAAAGCCCTCGAACGGGTGATCCGGGAGATCACCGGAGGCGAGTCGCTTTCCGGTGCATTCAGAGCCCAGCCCGAGGTGTTTCCTCCCATGCTCTCGTTCTTCTGCAACATAGGGGAGGAGACCGGCACCATCCAGGAGGCCCTCAAGAGCACCGCCGAGTACATCAAGCGCGTGGACGACATCATCTCCCAGACCAAGCGGGCCCTCATCTATCCCGCATTCGTCATCTCGGCCATGGGGGGAGTGATGGTGTTCTGGCTCTTTTTCGTGCTTCCGCGCCTGGTGGACACCTTCAACGATATGAATGTGGTGTTGCCGGATATGACGCTCGCCCTGGTGGAATTCGTTGAATTCTCCCGGGCCTGCTGGTATGTTTTCCCTGCAGCGATCCTCTTCCTGATCGTATTTTTCTGCGTGCTGAAAAAGCATGAGCGCACGCGCGTCTTCCTGTCCATGGCCTGCTTCAGGATCCCTGTTGCCGGAAAGCTCCTGAAGAATGCATCGCTCACCCTGTTTTTTTCCAACATGTCCCTGATGCTCCGCTCGGGCGTCACCCTGACCAAGTGTTTCGATGTGCTGGAGACCACCTTCTCGAACCCTGCCGTCACGGTGATGATCGCCAGAATACGACAGGCCGCGGGCAGGGGAGAATCCCTCCTGAACGCGTTCGCCCTCACCCGGTTCTTCGACTCTGTCACGCTGCGCATGGTCAGCGTAGGCGAGAGCACGGGAACGCTCGATCAGCGTCTTCAGTACCTGGCAGATATGTACCAGGAGCAGACCTCCCGGTCCGTGGACGTCATGGGCAAGATGATCGAGCCCATTGTCATGGCGCTTTCGGGCGGGCTGTTCGTATTCATTGTCATCTCGCTGATCGGGCCTGTCTATGATCTCATCTCGCAGCTTGGAGGAGGATGACATATGGCGACAGGCAAGGTACATAGGCTTCCTTTCCGTGGCAGGCGCATGCCGGAGCGACAAGGCGGGTTCACCCTCATCGAGCTGGCCTTTGTGCTCGTGATTCTGGGCATCCTCATGAGCATGGGCGCCGGCCTCGTCCCCCTGCTCATCAACCAGAACAAGCTCAACGAAAGCCGCGCAATCGTCAGGGAGGCCAAGACCGCGGTCATGGGATACGCACTGGCCACAGGCAGGCTTCCCTGGGCTGCCGCCGGCACGGACGGCGCAGAGACGGTAAGCCGCCAGAGGGGCTATCTTCCTCACGAGACCCTGGGCATTCCGGGCACGGATTCGTATACCAGCCCGCTCTTCTATTCCGTCGACCCCTATCTCGCCACATCCTCCTCCACCCAAGAGCTCAAGGGCCGTCTGGCCGAGCTCATAACCGGGTCTCACGCCCCGGGCCTCTTCTGCGACGGCACGAACATCAGAGTGGCATTCGTGGTGATCTCTCCGGGGAAAAACCTTGAGACAGACGCCCCGAACGATGACAACCACAACGGCATCGTATCCCAGTCGGGCGACGACAACCGCTTCGCTAAGCCGGGTGAGCCCCAGACATCGGATTATGACGACATCCTCGATGCCGTGACCCTGACCTATCTCCACGGACGCCTTGAATAGAGAACAACGTAAAGAAATTCGCTCTGAAATCCGAGAACACAGGCGTGGGGAAAAGCGTTTTCCCTGCATGGCTGAACCCGCCGGACGAAAAGGAAGGACCGGACTCAAGCGGGACGACAGGTGATGAAAAAAGGCGGAAAGACAGAATACACCCTCTCACTGACCGACAGCGGATACCAGGCGGCCCGCTACACGATGGAGTCCGGGACGATCCGTCTCGAAGAGGTGCGATCCTCGGGAGCGGACGGATTTCCCCCTTCCGTGCTCCGCAGGAAGCATGTGCGCGCATGTTTTTCGTCGAAAAGCGCATATGCCGACGTGGGTGAATTCTCCAGCGTATCAAAGGATGCCACCCTGGCCCATATCCGGTCCACGATCGACAAAACCGGCCTGTTCAACGAGGACTACTGCGTCTCGTACGCCAAGATCTCCGACATCGACGCCGTGCGGGCCAGGTTTTCCTACCTGGCGATCCTCAGCAGCGATGTAGACCGGATCTCGGTCCTGAACCAGAGCGATATCCTGCTCGATGCCTACCGCCCCATCGAGGCGTCCCTCGCGGCAGCAGCAGGAAAAATCACTGCAGAGACCTGTATCGTGATGTTCGAGGATGGCCAGTTCGTCCGGATCATCGGCACGAGGGCAGGCATCATCTATCATCTGATCACGATCCAGAAGAGCAACTCCTTTGACCTCTTCGCGGAAACGCTGGCCGGGATCAGTGAAATGACCTCTTTGCTCAGGGTCAGTTACAACGAGACCCCCCAGGCGGTCTTCACGGCCGGCCAGGGCCAGATAAGCATCCGAGACCTGCGAAAAAACGATATCGAAGCGGTCGGGCTGCTGTTCGAAAACCAGTCCGGCAACGGCTGCTATGCGCCCGAACTCCTGGGAAACGTGTTGGGCAGCGAATACGATTTTACCCCCGCCCCTTACCGCCGGACCAGGACACTTGCCTGCTATGCCGGTTATTCGCTTCTGCTTTCCCTGGCCATGATCGCATGCGCGTTACTGCTCTTTCTCCTGGGTTTGCGCTGCTCATGGGAGAGCCGGGACCTCGAAAAAAAGACCGATGCTTTGCTCAATGCCCATATCCAAGACATGGCCCTGATGGAGCAGGAGTGCTCCGCACTGCTCAAAGGCATGGACCCGGACCGCATCAACGAGTTGATCGCCCTGTACCAGCGCTTCGAATCAGAACCCAGGCTCCATGCCATGCTGGGCGTCATTACCGGCGCCATCCCGGCCCATACCTCCATCGAACGGGTGGAGGTCTTCAGGCCAGGAACGCAGGCCGAATCGGATGACCCTCATGAACATCCTCACCTCTCCAAACCCGCCTCCACTCCTTCCCCGGAAAGCGCGGTATTCCAGGTGAAGATCGAAGGCGCCATCAGGGCCCAGTATCCGCTGTCGAAGAGCCTGTTCTCCGCTTTTCTCGCTGATCTGCAGGAGCACTACCCGGTTGCCGGGGCCACCTTCCGCCATACCGACCGGTGGGCCGGCTACACCGTGGAATGCGAGGCACAGAAATGAGGGGCTATCGCCTGGCTGTGGCTCTTGGCATCGTGAGCATGTTCTGCCTGACCTCTTCGTGCTGGTTCTATCTCTCCGAGCGGGCGGATGCCCGGTACAACCAGGCCAAATTCACCTCGATCATGCGCGCACGGGCCGAGCGGCAGGTATACCAGGAGAAGCTCGACGCCCTGGAAATGCACTGGAAAAGACTGAGAGATCTCTCAGACGAGCAGACCGCGAACGTGAGCTACGACATCGCGCTCTATCCGAAGAATTTCAGCGAACTCAATGAAAAGCTCGTCTCGACTTATGCAGAAGGATTTTTTTTCCTGGACTGTGCAACGGTCCAGAGCACGCCTGAAGGCATACGGCTGGCAGTGACCGGCTTCAGGATGGGAGGGGGACACCCGTGAAGATAGACACCGGGATCCTCGCCCTCTTCGCATCCCCGCTCATCGCCCTTCTTGGGGGTATCATCGTGCTCCTGCTTACCTCGGGCCATACACCCTATGTGCCGGACAGGCCGGAGTTTCTCAGCTATATCGACCGGCTCGGTTTCTCGTCTCAGGAGAGCACCTCCCCAGGTGCGGCCGGATCCATCAGAAACGTGTTCTCTCCAAGCATTCCGGATGAGGAGAACGGCTCTCAGAGACCGGAGACCCTCATCCCGGTCTTCGTGAGCATGATCGTGGAAAACGGTACAAAGAGCTTCTGCGTCATGAACGGCAGAAAAATGCAGGTGGGTGACAGAACAGATGCCTTCATCCTGAAGGCCATCGAAAAAGACGCGATCACCATACGATATATGAGCGGTATTGAGGAGACTATCCATGTCAAAGTGTACTAGACATATGCTCTATCTGTGCATCATGGCCCTGCTGTGGGGATGCTCCACGGACAGGCTCATGAAGAAAGAAGACTTCACGGTACAAGAAGAGACCAGTGAGGCAACACCCCCTGTCCCTCGCTCGCTTCCTGAGATGAAATCTCCTGCAGTGGAAGAAAAAAGCCCTCTCTCGGGCAAGACCATTACCCTGGCGGCAAAGAACGCCCCGTTCACCGACATCTTCTCCGCCATTGCCGAGGTCGCCGGCCTCGATCTGGTCATCGACTCCCGGCTTGTCAGTGCGGAGGTGATTCCTGTCACCGCGCTCTCTGACACCTCTCCTTCTGCTTCAGTCCCGGCGCAGCCGGATCAGCCGGGGGGAGACGCCCGGAATTCGCAGAGCCCGGGATCGAACAGCACGCTCATTCCTTTAAGGCCGGTCACTGTGGCCTTCAACAATACCCCGCTGGAACAGGCCCTGGAAGGCATTTCAGCCTCTCTGCACGTCTTCTCGGAGATCAGGGAAGACTGCCTGTACGTCAGCGGAACAGCATCAAAGGCCTTTCACCTCAACTTTGTATCGTCCCGGAAAGAGACGCGCCTTTCGGTGGGAGGCGATGTCCTGGGCTCGAGTTCGAACGGGGAGAACTCTACAACACCTCTTTCCGGTGAGTTCTCCATCAGGCACACCACTACATCGGAAGATATCGACATCTACGCCCAGATCGAGCAGGTTATCCGCTCCTCCCTGACGCCGTACGGCACCTACTCGCTCAACCGGATCGTGGGCTTCCTGGAGATCAACGACCGCAGAGACGCCGTGGATCGGATAGAATCGTATATCAGGACCTTGAAGACCTATTACAATTCGCAGGTCCTCATCACGGCAAAGATCCTTGAGGTCAACCTCAGCGACTCGTGCCGGTACGGCATTGACTGGTCCAGCATTCACGGGACCATCGGCGACTATGTATTCAACCCCATCCGGCAGAACCTCGCCCTCTCCACGGACAACCTGGTTCCGTCTCTGGAGATCCAGGTGAGTTCGCAGGAGCACGGGTTCAACGCGGCGCTCAACGCCCTGGCCCAGTATGGAGAGATCAAGGTGCTCTCCAACCCCAGAATCAGGGTGGCCAACGGCCAGCCTGCACTCATCAGCGTGGGCACGAGCACCTCGTATATCCAGGAGATCGAGCTGACCATCACCACCGTGGAGGGAGGAACCACGATCACCTCGCCCGAGGTTACCATCGGCTCCATCTTTGACGGGGTCATGCTCGGCGTACAGCCGTACATCGATCTGGAGACGAACCAGGTGAACTTAAGCATCACCCCTATCAAGAGCAGGGTCGTGGAGTTGAAGGAGACATCCATCAGCGGAAACATCTACACCCTCCCCACCGTGGATCTGAAAGAGGTCACCACGCAGCTCAGGGTCAAAAGCGGAAGTATCGTCGCGCTGGGCGGGCTCATCAGCAAGAGCCTCACTGATCAGAAAAAGAGCATCCCCATCCTGGGAGACATACCCATCCTGGGCTACCTCTTCAGCCAGAAGATCAAGACCGTGGAAACCGACGAGCTGGTGATCCTCCTGGAGCCTGTGATCATCGAGCAATGACGCGCACCCTATCCCGGCGATCCGCCTTTCACGCCCCTGGTTCTGTTCCCCCCTCCCGCTCACTGCCAGGCGGACATCTTTTCCCGAATCGCTTCGATCAGGGCCGCATCCGGCTGTCCCGGCGCATCGCCCAGGCGGATATCCGGTTTGATCCTCTCGCCGTGAAAATCCGACCCGGCGCTCGCCAAGAGACCCAGCGAGACGGCACTCCCGGCAAGATACCCGGTGACCGCAGGCCCGTGGTGGGTACTGTACACTTCGATCCCTCGAACCCCGTGCGATTGCAGCTCCCGGAGGCTTGCCCTGTCCATTCCGCCTGGATGGGCCAGGACGAGAATGCCGCAGGGCTCGATATCACGAAGGGTCTGGACCAGATCGGGAAGGCCCGAAGAGAGGGCTTCCCCGAGCCCTGCCCGGGAAAAGTCCTGGTAGAAATTCAGGTAGGGGGAATCAGCGCGGTCTCCCCGGATATACCGGAGTATCCGCGGGTCACGGGGGTTGCGCTTCACCAGCGCGTCGAGAAAGGTCACCCCGGTCGGGATCGATTTTCCCCATCCTGTGATGTCGTCTTCCTCAAGCAGAAAGCCCATCTCCCGGAAACGCTCGATGATGGCGGAGATGCCCTGCCATATGCCCCTGCAGGAACGGTCGATGAACTCGCGGATGCGGGAGTCGAGCGGATCGAACCCATAGCAGATCAGATGATGCTCCCGGCCTTTGAATGCGGTGGATATTTCCACACCGCTGAAGAGCTCGACATTGCCGGCCCGGGCGGCATTCAGCCCTTCGGGCACGGCGCAAAAGTCCATGTGATCGCAGAAGGCCAGGGTGCGCACCCCCCGGCATGCTGCCAGGGAAAGGATCTCTGCCGGGGAATATTGCCCGTCGCTGGAATATGTTGTATGGACATGGAGATCGATCATCACGCTGATGAACCCATAACATAACCGCCGCATGGAGGGAAGACCGGGCGGCAAGGCAAGGAGCATGCATGAAGAACGACAGGTATATCATCGATCAGATCAGCCCTCAGGAGTCGTGGAGGATCTTCCGCATCATGGCGGAGTTCGTGGACGGCATCGAGACCCTTTCATCCCTGGAGCCTGCAGTCACCATCTTCGGTTCCGCCCGGTGCCGGCCGGAGGACAAATACTACCGCATGGCCGCGGAGCTGGCCGGCATGCTTGCCCGGGAGGGCTACAGCGTGATCACGGGTGGAGGCCCCGGCATCATGGAGGCGGCGAACAAGGGGGCGTTTGAGGCAGGGGGCCAGTCGGTGGGGCTCAACATCGTGCTCCCCTTCGAGCAGGCCATGAACCCCTACACGAACATCCATCTCAACTTCCGCTATTTCTTCGTGAGAAAGGTCATGTTCATCAAGTATGCCATGAGCTACGTCATCTTCCCCGGCGGGTTCGGCACCATGGACGAGCTCTTCGAGTCGCTCACGCTCATCCAGACGGACAAAATAAAGCCCTTCCCGGTCATTCTCGTGGGCTCGGACTTCTGGAGCGGGCTCCTGGACTGGATGCAGGACACCATGCTCAACGAGATGAAGATCCTCCAGGAGGATATGGCCATCTTCACGGTGGTGGATTCGCCCGGCGATGCGGTGGAGATCATCAAGAACACCAGGGTTTAGGTGACCCTCCTTGACGGCCTCGGGTCCTTTCTGTAGATGAACGGGGCCCAAAGAGGGCCTAGGAGACGAGCCGCGACGCCTTCTGATATGCCGCAAACACCGCGTCCATGGCCGCGGACCTGAATCCTCTGGACTCCAGCACGCCGAGCCCCTCGATAGTCGTCCCTCCGGGAGACGCTACCATGTCCTTGAGCTCTCCGGGGTGCCTTCCGGTCTTCAGAACCATGGCGGCAGCTCCTCTCAGGGTCGCGCCGGCCAGCTCCAGGGCGAGTTCCCGTGGGAGCCCCGCGCGCACCCCGCCGTCGGCGAGGGCCTCCAAGAGGAGGAAGCAGAATGCAGGACCTGATCCGGACAGGGCGGTCACCGCATTCATCAGCCGCTCTTCCACCTGCCGGCATATGCCTATGGCAGAAAATATCTCCAGAGCGGTGTTGATGTCTTCAGGAGAGCACGAGGGCGAGGGACACAGTGCGGAAACTCCCTCGAGCACCAGCGCCGGGGTGTTGGGCATGATTCGGACCACCCGGGACTGCTGCCCGGCGACCGCCTGGATGGAATCGATGGGCACACCCGCAGCAATGCTGATGATCAGCCTTTCTGCAAGCGGCTCCCGCACCTGTTCCAGAACCGGGCCGATCCCGTCGGGCTTGACCGCCAGGATGACCACCTCGCTTTTTTCCACCAGTTCCTCAGCGCCTCCGGCCGTCTCGACTCCGTAGCGTCCGTGCATCTCCTTCATACGCTCGGGACGGGCATCGTATATGATGACATCCGAGGATGCGTACAAGCCCTTCCCGAGTATGCCCCCCATTATCGCCTCGGCCATGTTTCCGGCGCCGATAAAACCGATAACAGCCATGGTATCCTCCTTCCTTTTCGCACAAGATGGTGCGTTTTATCCTCCGGGTGTTTCTTTGTCCCCATTATACTCATTTCCGGCAAAATATTCTAAACATAAGATTTTTATATTCCGATAGAAAGGCTATGGACAGCGCGATCAAGAAGATCAAAGGTGTTTTTTTTGAGGAAACCACCATCACCCTGGGAACCGGACACACGAAGAAGACTCAGCACGTCAAGAACTATTGCCGTGCGGAACAGCTGGACGATGAGCTCGTGCAGGTGACCTATCTCGGAAATGAAGGACAGCCCACCGGCATCGTCATCAAGATGTCCTATGATGAATTCATGAGCAAATACACCTTCGAGCCCGACTATAAAGTGAAAACCAAGGAAGAACGTGAAACGGACAAGCACATTGCGCTGGCGGAAAAACATCGCTCGCGCAATGAGTTCAACTCTGCCGAGTGGGAGTACAACTCGGCTTTGAAGATCGATCCGGACAGTATCCGCGCCAATTTCGGCGTGGGAACCCTGTACATGGAGATGGGCCAGGTCGACAAGGCGAAGAACGTGTTCCAGAAGCTCTCCCAAATCGAGGCCATCTTTGAAGAAGAAAACAAGCACATCTTCAACGAGTTCGGCATCGAGCTGAGAAAGGCCAATATGGTGGAGGAGGCGCTGGCGAACTATATGAAGGCCATCGAGATTTCCCCTGGCGACGAGAACCTCTACTTCAACGTGGCCCGCCTGTATTACGATACAAAGGACTGGGCCAATGCCCTGAAATGGATCGAGAAATCCATTTCTACCAATCCGCATTCCCGGGAGGCCAAGCAGTTTGAGTCGCTCATTCGCAAAGAGATGCTGGAGCAGGACGGAGCCAGGGCAAGAAGAGAGGATGGCGGCGATCTCTCCCGTAGGCAGGCCTCCGCAAGAGGTTCATCGGAAATGCCCGACGCACCACCTCGGCCCCTGTCGAAAGACTGAGTCTCCTCACCATTCCTTCTTCTTCGTATACCCGTGGTGCGTGTGGAATATTTGGAGCAGTCATGGAGAGATTTCTTGACCGCAGGATTCCGATTACGTGAACCAGGCAGGAGGATTCACGGATGCCCCCGGGCCTGTTCAGTGTTTCTCCCTGCGCTTTGCCTCGGCGGCGCGCTCCTGCAGGTATTCGTAGGCCCGCAGGGCATTCCCGGCCGTTTCCTCTTGGGAGGCGCTGTTGTCAACCACAATAGTCGCATACGCCCTTTTTTCCTCTATGGACATCTGCGCGCGCACCTTCCGGACGGCCTCGTCGCGCGAGATGCCGTCCCGGTCCATGAGCCTCCTGATCTGGAGCGGCTCGGGGACGTACACCAGGACCACCTCGTCAAAGCCGATGTGCATGCCGGTCTCGATGAGCAGCGGCACATCGCAGATCACGACCTCTGCCCGGTTTTCTTCCCGGAGTTCCCGGATGCGCCGGTCCATTTCCTGAAAGACCTCGGGATGGACGATGCGGTTGAGGACATCCTTCTGAGCTGTATCGCTGAATATGAGACTGCCCAGGCGTTCCCTGTCAAGCTCGCTGTCCGGCCGGAGCACCCCGGCGCCGAAATGCTCCATGATCTTTTTCCATGCAGGGCTCCCGCGGGCCACGACCTCGCGGGCGATCCGGTCCGCATCGATGATCGCGGCCCCGAACGAGGCAAAAAGCGCGGTCACCGTGGACTTGCCCGTAGCTATCCCACCGGTAAGCCCGGCAACGACCATGACTTTCCTCCGATAAGCGCCAGGTTTCTTCCTGCCTGCTTGCCCTGCCTGCGATAGGAAAAAAACCGGCCAGTGTTGCACGCAGTGCAGAAATCGTACATTTCAATGGCGTTTCCGCTCACCCCGGAATCCTGGAGCTGGGACCGGACCGTTTCCCTCAAGTCAACCGCCAGCGACCCGTCTGACCTGACAAAAGGCTCTGCACCGAGCGCGCCCACAACCTCCCGGCCCACCTCGTAGCAGCACGGGCCGATCGAGGGGCCGATGCCCGCCCCGATATCCCTGGCCCCCAGAGAGCGCATCATGCGGATGCACGTGGCCACGATGCCCTGCGCCAGCCCCCTCCAGCCGGCATGAACCGCTGCGTTCAGCGGCATGTCTCTGGCCCACGCCAGCACGGGAACACAGTCTGCCGTGCGCACGCAGAGCACGGCACCCGTGTCGCGAGAGATGATCCCGTCGGCCCGGGGCGTCTCGAAGGGGGCGAGGTCCTCGGCAAGCACGACCCTGCCGGAATGAACCTGGTCCAGGCAGAATATATTGCAGCCCGGGATGAGGTCCCTGAGCAGGGAACGCGCTGAG
>JALNWY010000004.1 GCA_023230665.1 Deltaproteobacteria bacterium | reverse complement strand
GTTCGAGGCCGCGGCAAAGCACTTCAGCGACCAGGACATCCTCGATCTCCAGGTGCTGTTCAATCTTACCTGGACAGGCTTCATGGGGAGAAAGGACAGGAATATCGCTGACCTGATCAGAAAGGGCAGGTCATATACCGAATCCGACAAGGCCTTTGTGCTCGCCTTTCATATCGAGACCATGAAGAAGATCATCCCCTTGTATGCGCGCGCCTGCCTGGCGGGACGGATCGAGATCACCACGTCTCCATTCTATCACCCCATAGCCCCTCTGCTCATGAATGTCGGATATGCCCTGCGCTCCATGGACACGCCCTTGCCTGCCGAGCCGTTTTCCCATCCTGAAGATCTCGATGTCCAGATAGCCCGGGGCATGGACTACCACGAGTCGCTCTTCGGGGTCAGGCCCAGGGGGCTCTGGCCTCCGGAAGGGTCGGTCTGCCCTGAAATGGTCCAGATTCTGGCAGGGCATGGAATTCGGTGGATCGCTTCTGATGAGGACATCCTCTTTGCCAGCCTCAGGCAGGCCCGGACCGGCTCCGGCCTTTACCGGCCCTATGCCGTGGAATGGGGGACCTCTGAAGTAGGCATGTTCTTCCGGGACCGGCCTCTGTCGGACAACATCGGGTTCGTATATGCGAAGAATCCGCCGGAACAGGGAGCGGAAAACTTTATCGGCTACTTGAAAAATATCTCCAAGGGCGCCAAGGCATATGACTTCAATCCCTTTGTTGCGGTCATCCTTGATGGAGAAAACCCCTGGGAGTATTACCCGGACGGCGGCGAGCGGTTTCTGAGGCTGCTCTATGAGAAGCTGGACGAATCCCCAGAGGTGAAAACCTCCCGGTACAGTGACTTTCTCGACCGCAATCCTCCGGGCAAACGCATTGTCAGCCTCTATACCGGCTCGTGGATCAACCACAACTTCGCCATATGGATCGGCCATGATGAAGACCGGAAGGCCTGGGAGATGCTCGCCCGGACGCGAAGATATCTGGAGGACAAAGGGGACGATGCACGGCCCCTGGCATGGGAAGAGGTGTACATCGCAGAGGGCAGCGACTGGTTCTGGTGGTATGGAGAGGACTTCAGCGCTGCCAACAACGAAGACTTCGACAACCTCTTCAGGCTCCACCTCTCAAACTGCTACCGGCTGCATGGCGAGTCCCCTCCCATAGAGCTGTCGCAGAGCATCATCACCCATCACGAGGTGGTCCCCGCGCGTTCGCCTTCGGGGTTTATCAGCCCGGTGATCGACGGCCGGGTCTCCCATTTCTATGAATGGCTCAAGGCCGGATGCTATGCCCCGCCGGATACGTCCACGAGCATGTACCGCCGCAAGCCGCTCATGTCCAGGCTCTTTTACGGTTTCGACCGCGAGAACCTCTTTGTCCGGCTTGATTTTTCCTCTGCGCCCGGAAACGGCTCGGTATGTCTTCACGTGGTGTCGCCAGGGGAATATATGGTATATGTACCACTTGAGGGAGATACCATGAGCATCCATGCAGTCTCGGGCAAAACACGGGAAAAGAAGGCGGAGCTTCCGGGCGCGGCCTGCCGCAGTATCCTGGAGCTGAAGGTGCCCTTTGCCGTGCTTGATGCAGGCCTGTCGCAGCGGATGCGGTTTTTCCTCACGATTCACGAAGGAGACCTCGAAATCGAGAGACATTCGGGGGCCGGGGTGTTATCATTCAGCATACCGGATGAAAATTTTGAAAGGACCATGTGGCATGTCTGAAAAGATCTATCTGGCTTTTTGTGTTCATTCTCACCAGCCTGTGGGGAATTTTCCCAGCGTCTTCGAAAAGGGCGCCCGGGACTGTTATCTGCCGTTCTTGCGCATTTTGACCGAGTATCCCGACATCACCATGACCCTGCACTACACCGGCCCGTTGTGGGAGTGGTTCGACGAGCACGAGCCCGAGTTTTTCACGCTCCTGAACACCCTGGTGGACCGCTCCCAGGTGGAGCTCATGGGGGGAGGGTTCTTCGAGCCTATCATGCCGGTGATCCCCGAGGCCGACGCCCACGACCAGATCGAGCACATGAGCGAGTATCTTAAGGCGCGTTTCGGCTCCAGACCCCGGGGCCTGTGGTGCGCGGAGCGGATATGGGACCCGGGTATTCCCAAGAAGATCTCCGGCTTCGGCATCGAGTACACCCTGCTGGACGACAGCCATTTTCTCTCCGCAGGACTTTCTCCCGACGATGTCCACGGGTATTTCATCACCGAGCGCGAGGGTTTCTCTCTGCAGGTGTTTCCCATTGACATGCGGCTTCGCTATCTCATCCCCTTCCGCCAGCCGCACGAGGTGATCGACTACCTCCTGCAGATGAGACAAAAGGGCGTGAAGATACTCACCTACGGAGATGACGGCGAGAAGTTCGGCATGTGGCCGGGCACCCATAAGTGGGTGATCGAGGAGGGCTGGCTCAGGAGGTTTTTCGACGAGATCCGCAAGCATTCCTCCGAGATCGAACTCGTGCATTTGAGCCGCGTGGTGGACAGCTTCCCTCCCAACGGACTCGTCTATCTCCCCACAGGTTCTTACCAGGAGATGATGGAGTGGAGCCTGTTTGCAGAGCAGGGGAGGCAGTATGAGGATCTCGTGAAGAAGGCCCGGGACAACGGGGCCTGGGACCGCGAGCGGGCCTTTCTGAGAGGCGGGGTGTGGGACAACTTTCTTGCCAAGTATCCCGAGTCCAATCTCATGCACAAAAAGGGCATGAAGGTGAGCAACCTGGTGCGAAAGTTCGGCCCCTCACAGGATGCGCTGCGTCATCTCCTCATGGCCCAGACCAACTGCCCCTACTGGCACGGGCTCTTCGGCGGGGTTTATATCAGTTCGTTGCGGCATGCGGTGTACAAAAATCTGCTCACTGCCGAGGCCCTGATTGACGAAAACCGTTTCAACAACGATATCTGGCGCATGGAGCGCATTGACCACAACCTCGACGGCGCCGAGGAGATTCTGGTCTCCGGCAGGAAATTCAACTGCTACTTCTCTGTGCAGCACAGCGGGTCTGTTTTTGCGCTCGAGGACAAGTCCGCCAAGTACAATTTCTCCAACATCCTCATGCGTCATGAAGAGACCTATCACCGCAAGATCCGGCATCCGGAAAGAAAGTCTGCGGAAGACTCCACCGGAGAGCCGCTCTCCATCCACGATCTCACCCGTGAAACGCCCCGGGAGTTTCAGGACCTCCTGATCTATGACACCTATCCCAAGTATTCGTTTCTGACCCATTGCCTCGACGCGCCCCCTGACTGGGATCGGCTGCTGAAGAGAAATCAGATGGAAAATTCGCTGAGCGCTGACCTTCCCTTTGCCTATGCCTCTCACAGCGAGTCGGACGAATGCTTTACGCTCTGCTTTTCAGCCCGGCAAGAAGGGCTGGGCGTCGAGAAGACCTACCGCCTTTTCAAGGAGGGACAGGTCAGGGTATCGCACGCGCTTGAGACATCCCTTGAAGACGCGTGGCTGGGTATCGAGTTCAACTTCATGATCATCTCCGGGCAAAGGCCCCTAGTGAACGGGGAGGAAATGGAAAAGGACCGGGGCAGATACCGGGCCGACCGGCTCGATCTTAAGGACGATATAAGCGGCGCAGGACTCTCGATATCTTCCGATGCTCAGTGGGACGTCTGCGTGGTCCCGATCGAATGCATCTCCCAGAGCGAAGAGGGGTTCGAAAAGACCTTTCAGGGCTGGAGCCTCTACTGGATGAGAAAGGTGCAGGGGGATATCCCCGAGCTCGTGCTCGAGATCGGCTGAACATGTCAGAGCTGAGAAGAGATCCGGTGGTCGACAGGTGGGTCATCATCACCGACGACCCGACCCTGTCGCCCGCCATTCCCCAGACGATCTCTTCTGTCCCGGAAGACCCCTTCTGTCCCTTCTGCCCGGGCAACGAACACCTCTGCCCTCCGGAGATCCTCGCCAACAGGCAGGGCGGTTCACCGCCGAACAGCCCCCAGTGGAAGCTCCGGGTCATCCCCAACCGGTCGCCCCTGCTGGTGGTCGAAGAAGACCTGAAGCGTATGGGAGAGGGAATGTACGACAAGGTCACCGGTGTGGGGGCCAACGAGGTGATCATCGAAACCCCGGTTCATGCCCGCAGACAGGCGGACATGGATGCAGACGAGCTGGGAAACGTCTTCTGGGCATATCGCGACCGGATCATCGACCTGAAGAAAGACAGCAGGATGCGCTCTGTTCTCATCTACAAAAATTCCGGAGCAGAGGCAGGGGCGACGCTCGAGCATTCCTACTCCCTCCTGCTGGCGCTTCCCATCGTGCCCCGGGATATCGTGGACGAGCTCAGGGGCGCGGAAAAGCACTATGCCTACAAGGAGCGCTGCATCTACTGCGACATCGTCAGGCAGGAGATCCGGCTCGAGCTCCGGATCGTCTCGGAGACGGGCTCCTTTCTCGCCATCGAGCCCTTTGCTCCCCGGGTGCCTTTCGAGACATGGATCATCCCCAAGCGTCATTCGTCCCGGTTCGAGGAGATCGATTCCAAGGAAGTGGGCGACCTGGCCGCCATATTCAGAGATGTTCTTCTCCGGCTTGATCGGGCATTGAACAGGCCTGCCTACAACTATGCCCTGCACAATGCCCCCTTTGACAAGGCATACGACAGGGTATATCACTGGCATATGGAGATCACTCCCCGGATCGGCATCCAGGGCGGGCTTAGAATGGGGTTCCGACCTGTTTGTGCATCCGACGGCCCCAGAGGACGCAGCCGCATTCCTCAAAGGCATCATCACTTAAGAGAAAGAAAGAGAGCAGGCGACAGATAGTGCCCAGGTTCTTTGCAGACATCCTTTCAGGCAGTGAAGCGGTTATCACGGGAAAAGACGTGAGCCACATCCTCGGGCCGCTGCGCAAAAAGATCGGCGATGAGCTCTTCATTCGCGACCACGAAACAGGATACCGGGGCCGGATCACGGCGACGGGAGGGGGCAGGATCGCGATTGAGATGCTCTCCTCTCAGGAGCTTTCCGATCGGGGGTGCTGCCGGGTGCACCTGGGGATCAGCCTCATCGACCTGAAGGACATGGGCGACCTGATGCGGGGAGTCACCGAGCTCGGGGTCTCGGAGATTCACCCCGTGATCTCCGGGCGGTCGAACGTTCGGGATATGGGCGAAAAACGGATGCAGCGCTTCAGGCAGATCATTCTGGAGGCAATCAAGCAGTGCGAGCGCAGATCGATCCCGGTTCTCCACGAGCCGCTCATGCTCGATGAGTTTCTGGAAGCCAGCGCTCCTGCCTGGCCGAACAGGCTGGTGGCCCTGCCCTCGTCACAGGTTTCCCTGCGGGACTGCCGGCACGAGCATGCCGGCATCCTCATCGGCCCGGAGGGGGGGTTCTCGGAGTCCGAGACTGAAAGGATAATCTCCTGCGCATTCACCCCGGTCCATATGGGCAGGACCATACTGCGTTCCTCCACGGCAGCGCTGACTGCAGTGGCCCTTCTCGCCATGTAAAAAAATGTGCGCATCCCGGGCCTGTTTTGATCCGGACCGTCAGGGCTCCTGGTTTTTGTCGGCCCCGATCCTGGCCATCAGCTCCTGGGCAGCTTCCCGTTCATCAAAGGGAATTTCGGTATCCAGGGCCTTTTCCACGTATTTCCTGGCCTCGGGGTTTCTGCTCAGCTCCACCAGGGCCAGGGCCATGTGGTAATTGATGGTCGGCTCTTCAGGCAGTTTTTCCACGGCAAGCTGGAACTGGGCAAGGGCGTTTTCGGTGAGCCCTTTCTTGAGATAGACATACCCGAGGGTATCGGCGATCCTCGCGTCTTCCGGGAACTTGTCTTTGGCGATCTGCGCGAGCCGCAGGGCCTCGTTCAGATCCGCAGACTTTCTGCTCTGCGCGAGAATCCAGGAGAGATTGTTCGCAGCCAGGGCGTTCTTGGGGTCGCGCTCGAGGATATAGGCATACACCTTCTTTGCATCCGATATCCTGCCCTGGTTCTGATTGAGCAGGCCGAGCATGGTGGCGGCCATCAAGTCGCCGGGCTTGGCATTGACCAGGGCTTCGTACTCGTTGATAGCCTTCTGCATCATGTCGTTGCGCGCATAGAACTGAGCAAGGGCATGATAGAGCGAGGTGTTATCCGGTTCGAGACCGGTGGCCCTCTTCATTTCTTTCAGCGCGCCCTCCACATCGCCCGAGGTCTCCAGGAGGCGCGCAATGATCATGTGGCAATAGGCGGAATCGTGCTTTTTGCACGCAGCCCTGACTTTCTCAATGGTTTCCTCTCTGGTGATGGCCGAAGGCGCGATGCTGGTGAACAGGTTCAGGGCCTGAACCTTTTCCGGAAAGAGACTCAGGGCCTTCTCCGCATACTGATAGGCACTCTTCTTCTCGTCTTTGGAGAGCGCGAGGAGGCTCCGGGCGTGCAGGGCCTGCCAGCTCTCGGACGCCGCCTTTTCCAGTGAGTCTGCGAATGACGATGCCTGCGTGGATTGGCCGGTCCGCATCGCGGACAATGCCCCGACATACAGCGTATCCGGGGTCAGGGCCGCATGTTTCGCCAAGATATCCACCTGGGCCAGTGCTTCCTTGTATTTTCCTTCCAGAAATTCGATCTTTGCCAGGAGGCCATGGAGTGCCGCATTGTTCTGATACTCCTGAAGCGACTTCTCCACCATCTCCCTGGCCTGGGGCGCCTTGCCCTCCATGATATAGGCCTGGGCAGCCGGAACAGCCACGTCCGGCCTCCGGGGAATGCTCTTGATGAGTGTATCCAGGGTGTCCAGGGCCTTGCCGGGCGCCTCCTGGCCGAGATAGATCCGGGCCAGCAGAACCCGTGCGGAGATCGCTCCGGGATCTTTTTCCAGGGTTTCGACAAGAATCTTCTCTGCAGCGGGCATATCCTCCTTTTCCAGGAGCAGCTGCGCGACCACGATCTTCGCGGTAGTGGTGTCCTTGATCTTCCGGGCGGTTTGGGCCAGGGCCAGGGCCCCGTCGAGATCTCCCTTCTGCTGCATGACGCCCGATTCCAGCAAATAGGGGCCTGGATCGCTCTGGAATTTGGATTTCAGCTCTGTCATCAGTGTCTTGAACAGATCATCCATGCGATGGGCCGCATAGAATCGGGCCAGTGCAATGCCTGCGTCGATATTGTCCTGTTCCGCACGGTAGGCGTCCTCGGCCCACGTGCGGGCGCTTACGATGTCGTCTTTGAAGACATAGATATCGCTGGCGAGGAGCCGGATCTTTGAAGAGTCGGGATAGAGGGATGAACCACGGGAAAGGAGCGACAGGGCGTCGTTCATCCGGTCGGTGGCCATGTACATCTGGACGGCGTTGATGATCGTCGCCTCCAGGGGTTTCTGATCCGCGATCAGCTCATCCATGATGGCCGTCGCCTCGGCCTTTTTCCCACCCTGAAAGAGCGCCTGGGCGAGCATTTCCTGGGCCTTTCTGTTCCCGGGATCATACTCCAGAATCATTGACGCCTGCTTTTCGGCCAGATCGTATTTTCTGGCCAGGAGCTGGATGGACGTGAGGTATTCGTGCGCAGCCGTGTTCTTGGAATCGATGGCCGCAGCCCTGGAAAAGGACCGGTAGGCTTCATTGGCCTTCATCAGTTTGAGCTGGACCTCGCCCAGGATAACAAGGGTCTGTGCATCGTCCGGTGCGATCTGGAGGGCATTTTGAAATTCGATTGCAGCCTCAGCATACTTCTCTTTCTCCATATATGATCGGGCACTGCTGAGGTAGGCGTCTCGTTTTTCCTCAGGGCTCTTGCTGCAGCCGCTTATGAGGAGCATGCAGGGAACCAGGACGACAAGAAAAATTCCGGCGAATCGTTTCATATCACCTCCACATCAATCTCATTGCCGGGAAACTACCATAAATCAGGGCAAAGGAAAAGGAATATGCTCAAAAAGAAGAGATATACTGCATCAGGCGTAGAATACGAAATGACACCGGCAGACAAAAGCCTCTCCGGTACGGCCGATGCGGGACAGCCGTAAGCAGTGACCTTTTCTTGACTTCTCTTTGCCGGGGTACTATCTATCTTAGTAACAAAGTGCTGGAGGGACCATGATCTTCGATCCGCTCTATATCATCATGATCGTGCCTGCCCTGATCTTGAGCGTGTATGCTCAGATCAAGGTGAAGTCGACCTATGCGAAGTTTTCCAAGGTGTCTACGTACCGGGGGATCACCGGGGCCCAGGCGGCCCGTGAAATCCTGAGATCTGCCGGAGTTCACGGAGTGAATATCGAGCTTACCCGGGGGTTCCTCTCAGATCACTACGACCCCCGTTCCCGGGTGCTCAGGCTCTCCGAGTCTGTTTACTCGGGCGACTCGATCGCCAGCGTGGGCGTCGCGGCACACGAAGCCGGACACGCGATACAGCACGCCCACGGCTATGCGCCGCTCAAACTCAGGAGCGCCCTGGTGCCCATCTCGTCCCTCGGGTCGAACCTGGCCTGGCCACTGCTCATCATCGGGTTCATCTTCATGGCCCAGTCTCTCATTCTGGCGGGGATCGTCTTTTTCAGCCTTGCCGTACTCTTCCAGATCGTTACTCTCCCTGTGGAGTTCAATGCCTCTTCCCGGGCGCTTCAGGCTCTCCCTGCTTCGGGCATCCTTTCGGACACCGAGGTGGGCGGAGCCCGCAAGGTGCTCTCCGCAGCCGCCCTCACCTATGTCGCGGCAGCAACGGCTGCCGTTTTGCAGCTGGTTTACTTTCTCCTCAGGGCGGGCCTTCTGGGCAATGATGATTGAAGGAGATTCGGGGATATTTTCGATTGGGAAAAGGCTATTGCACATCTCCTGCTTGAAGAGAGCCGTCTGAGGTGCAGCCCGGAGCTGGCGGGCTTATAAGGAAAATCTCTAACACGAAACCCCGTGAATATCTCGCCATGCTGGTGGTGACACGACCCGGTGTGTCCGTTTTGAATACAAGGACGAGAAAAAGGGTGATATTCAATTAATATCAGAAGCTTTATCTGACGATACTAGGAAATGATGAACCGGAGCTTATACTCATCCATCATACTGTTTGTCTTTGACCTTGCGGTTGCAGCAGGCGCCGTCTTCCTCGCCAAGTATATCGGGCGGTGGCTTCCCGGGGTGTCTCTCCCCGACGAGCTTCTCTGGCTCAAGGGGAGTATCTACGCGGGGGTGGTGGTCGTCTGCTTCTATTTCCAGGATCTCTATAACTGGAGATACTGGCGGAGAATATCCGAACTCACATCATCGATCCTCCTGGGAGGGGGGCTTGCTCTCATCGTGCTGGCCCTCATCTACTATATCATACCCACCGTGGGCCTTGAGCGCGATGTCCTGCTGGGGGCCATGCTCATCTCCCTGGGCGTCTCCTTTGCCATCAGGGCCGGGTATCTCAAGTTCCGGTTTATCGACCGGAGGGCCACCCGGATCGCGATCCTGGGAGATGGTGATAATGCCAAGTTTCTCCTGAAAGAGATCCGTGCCGGAGGATACCCGGTCATGCCCGAAGGGTACATCGGCAGAAACAACTGGGATCTTGCCTCCAGATGCCTGGGCGATATCTCGGACATGCACCGCATCATCAGGGAGGTCGAGCCCGATCTCCTGGTGGTCGCCCCGGACGGGTGGAGGGGGACCCTGCCCATCGACGACCTGCTTCACATCAAGCTGACCGCGTGCGACGTGATCGACGCGCCAACCTTTTACGAGCGGGTGACCGGAAGGATCCTTGTGGAGGAAATCCGGCCGAGTTCAATCATCTTCACCCGAGGATTTCTGAGCTCTCCATTCCAGGATGCCGTGAAGAGAGGGTTTGATGTCCTTTTTGCTCTCATGGGCATGGTTTTCACCTCTCCCATCATGGTGCTGACCGCCTTGGCCATCCGGATCGATTCGCCGGGTCCGATCTTTTATCTCCAGCAGCGGGTAGGGATGGACGGAAGGGACTTCAAACTGATCAAGTTCAGATCCATGCGGCAGGACGCCGAGAAACAGGGCCCCCAGTGGGCTTCCCAGAACGATCCCCGAGTCACCAGGGTAGGGCGCATCATCCGGAAGCTCCGGATCGACGAGCTCCCGCAGTTCATCAATGTGCTCAAGAACGACATGAGCTTCGTCGGTCCCCGACCCGAGCGCAGGTATTTCGTGGATCAGCTCGAAAAGGTGATCCCCTACTATGCCTTGAGGCTTCACGCAAAACCCGGGATTACCGGATGGGCCCAGATCAACTATCCGTACGGCGATACCATCGAGGACGCAAAGGAAAAGCTGAAGTATGAGCTGTTCTATATGAAGCACCGTTCTTTGTGGCTGGATCTGGTCATCATATTCCAGACCGTCAAGGTCGCTGTCAAGGCGCGCGGGTCTCAGTAGCCGCGAGTAGAGCAGGTCTGTCTGTGTTTTCGATGCGGTTGTGATGAACGGGAGAGGTGTGTGCTTCAGGGCGCGGAAAGCACGAGCGGCCCGTCTTTCGTGATGGCGATGCTGTTCTCGAAATGGGCTGAGAGCGATGAGTCCTCGGTGACCGCGGTCCATCCGTCGCTCTTGATCAGGACCTTGTGGGTCCCCATGTTGACCATGGGCTCGATGGCCAGTGTCATGCCTTCCTGGAGGACCGGCCCTTTGCCCCGCCTGCCGAAGTTGGGGATCTGCGGGGCCTCGTGCAGGCTCCTGCCGATCCCATGGCCGACGAAATCCCTTACCACGCTGAATCCGCCTGACTCCGCGACCTTCTGAACAGCGGCCGAGATGTCGTAGAGATGGTTGCCGGGCACTGCCTGAGCGATCCCCGCCTCCAGGGAATCCCTCGTCACCTCCAGGAGCCTGCGGGCACTGGGTGAAATCACGCCCACCGGGAATGACCGGGCCGCATCGGAATAGAAACCGTCGAGCAAGGCCCCCACGTCGATGCTCACGATATCGCCTGACTCGAGGACCCGGGGTCCGGGAATGCCGTGGACCACCTCTTCGTTCACCGAAGTGCACAGGGTGGCGGGATAGTCGCGGTATCCCTTGAAGGCCGGCCTTGCCCCGCGGGAGCGAATGAAAAGCTCGGCCTCGCGGTCGAGCTCGATCGTGGTGATCCCGGGCTGGACCATGGGTTCGATATGCTCGAAGAGATGCGCCAGGATGCGATTAGCCTCCCGCATGATCGCAATCTCATACTCGTTTTTGAGGATTATCATCCATCCAGCACCTTTTTGAGGGGGTATTCGATGATGCCTCGCGCCCCTGCCCGCAGGAGCTCAGGAATCAGGTTTCTCGACTGGGATTCGTGGATGATGATCTCCAGCGAGTACCAGTCGGGGTCGTGCAGAGGGCTTACCGTGGGAGAGGTGATGGCCGGGAGCATGCCGATGATCTGCTCGAGGCTCTTTCTGGGGGCGTTCATCTTCAGGCCCGCCATGCCGGTGGCCTGAAGGGCGGACTTGAGCATCAGGGCGATCTGTTCGATCTTGGACCGCTTGCAGCTGTCTTTCCACGACTCCTTGTTTGCAATGAGCTTGGTATTGGTGACGAGCAGCTCTTCGATGATCTTGAGGTTGTGTGCCCGGATGGTCGATCCGGTTTCGGTAACCTCCACGATGGCGTCGGCCAGGCCGTCAACCACCTTGGCCTCGGTGGCGCCCCAGGAGAACTCGACATCCACGTCGACGCCCCGGTCCCGGAAGTATTTCCGGGTGAAGTTCACCAGCTCGGTGGCGACCTTTTTCCCCTGGAGGTCTTGGATGGTATGGATGCCGGACTTCTCGCCCACCGCAAGCACCCACTTGGCAGGGCGATAGGTTGCCTTGGAATAAATGAGATCCTCCACCTCCTGCACGTCGGACGAGTTTTCCAGGATCCAGTCCTTGCCTGTCAGGGCCACGTCAAAGAGCCCTGACTCCACGTAGCGTGATATCTCCTGGGCCCTCACCAGGGCGCACTCAATGCCGGGGTCGTCGATAGAGGGAAAATAGCTCCGCGATGAGGTGGTGATGTTCCAGCCGGCGTCACGGAACAGTTCGACAGTGGACTGCTGGAGGCTCCCCTTGGGGATGGCGAGTCGTATGAGGCTCATGACTTGTATACCTCTTTGGGATCGAACACCTTTTCTCCGTCTTCGACCAGTCCGCCGTTTTCGATCTTCCGGTAGAAGCACGACCGGTAGCCGGTGTGGCAGGCCGCGCCCCCTACCTGTTCCACCTTGAGCACAATGGTGTCACGGTCACAGTCAACGCGTACTTCCCTGACCCTCTGAAAATTGCCGGATTCTTCGCCCTTTCTCCACAGCTTACTGCGCGACCTGCTGTAGTAGCAGGCCCGGCCGGTGTTCAGCGTTTCTTCGAACGCCTCCCGGTTCATATAGGCAAGCATGAGAATCTCACCGGTCTTCCAGTCCTGCGCAATGGCAGGGACAAGACCGTTCTGTTTGCCAAAGTCTATATAGGTATCTATCATGCTGGTCTCCTTGGTTCTCAAGGGCTTACCAATTTTTCCGCCAGGGTGTCAAGAAGGCATCGCTGCCGGGGATGCCGGCGGGTTCCAGTACTAACAGGGGTAATCAGTCATGGAGGCAGGTCTCAACATATGACACTCCTCGTGCCATATGTTGAGACCTGCCTCCGATCCTGCTAGGGATGGTGGACGTTTGTTCCCAGGAGATCTTCGGCCGCCTCTTTGAGGATTTCCGCCAGGGTGGGGTGCGGAAAGTAGGATGCGAGAAACTGCTCGGCCGTAAGCCCCTGGTCCACGGCCAGGGCTGCTGTGGAAATGAGGTCCGTTGCGTGGGGCCCCACGATGCTGACCCTTTTGATCACCCCTTGGGGCGAGGTGGTGATGCGGGCATAGCCGTCGTTCGCCTCCATGGTCCGGGCCCTGCCCAGCGCGGAGAGGGGGAAGGTGCCGGTGCGCTCGTCGGCCGATTCTTCAGGTGAGGGGGTGCTTCCCACTGAGGCGACCTCGGGCCGGGTAAAGATGGCCGACGGGATATTCCGGTAGGACATGCCCGTGCCGGAGCCCGTGATGTGATCCACGGCCGCGGCTGCCTCGCGGGAGGCCACATAGGCGTACATATGCTCGCCGGTCACGTCTCCGATGGCGTACACGCCCGGGACAGAGGCTTGGAGGTGCTCGTCCACCGCGATCCCTCCCGCATCGTTCAGCGCAAGGCCAACCCTCCTGCAGCGGGCAGGGATGCGGGGCTGTCTGCCGATGCACAGGAAAACCTTGCTCACATCCACGGTCCTGCCGCCTTCTTGGGTATCCAGGGACAGTGAATAAGGACCCGAGCCTTTGATATGGGTCACGCGCGCCGAGGTGTGGATCTTGATCTTACGCATGAGCCTGGTCATGTATGACGAGACATGCTCCTCTTCAAGGGGCAGGACCCGATCGAGGGCCTCGATGAGTGTCACCTCGACCCCGAGGGTGCTGAAGAGATGGGCCATCTCCATCCCGATCACACCGGCTCCGATAATGGCGAGCGACTCGGGCAGCTCAGTGACCTCGAACACCTCGTCGCTGGTCCATATGCCTCTTTGAGCAAAGAGCCGGGGGAGCTTGGGACTCGATCCGGTGGCGATGATGATGTTTCCGGCCTTCAGGCGCGCATCTCCCGCTGTTACCAGCCCGGGCCCGGCCATGTCCGCGGCGCAGGGGAAGATATCCACCCGGTTCTGCTTCAGGAGATATTCGACCCCCTTCGAGAGCCGGGCCACCACCCGGTCTTTTCTGGCCTTCATCCGGGCAAAGTCCACGGCCGGCTTCTCCACCCTGATGCCGAACTTCTCCGCCTCTCTGATCCTGGCCAGGAGGGCGGCGCTTTCGATATAGGTCTTGGTGGGAATGCACCCGGTATTGGTGCAGGTGCCTCCGAACCGCGATCCTTCGGCGATGCCCACCTTCAGCCCCTTCTTTGCGGCGAGGATGGCCGCCGTATAACCGCCCGGCCCAGCGCCGATGACCATGAGGTCATAGATTTCAGCCATGACCGTTCACCGGTTTCTTGGATTTTTTGCCCGGGATGGGACAGCAGATCTCAACCCGGGTTTTGTCGATACTGTCTCTGCCCATATGGCATGCGATCCTACCATAGAAGGCTGGACCATGAAAGATGCATCATAAGGATGTAAAGATAATGGGAAAAATGATAAGCCTTTCCCCCAAGGGATGGTTCAATTATAATGGACAGGGATCTGCTGCAAAAAAACGATGTCTTGCCGGCATGACAGGGCGCTCGGATAAAGATGGAAAGGGCAATGACCGATAAACATGCATAATGGAGACTCCTTGAATGAATAGTGAAATCATAAGCAAAGGAATCGATACGTCCGTACAGTCACTGGGGGTTCCCACCATCGACTCTCCCCTTTTTGCGACCTCACGGTGCGTGGAAGAGCACGAGCGGGTAATCATCGACACTTCTCTTGCCGCCCTCGATGCATGCCTGCGGGGAAAGCGGGAAATTCCCTCGTTCGAACGCGCGGGCCCGCGCAAGAAGATCTTCTTCGATCCGTCAAAGACCAAGTGCTGCATCGTCACCTGCGGCGGGTTGTGCCCGGGCATCAACGACGTGATCCGGGGCATTGTCCACGAGCTGTACTATATGTACGGGGTGGAGAACATCTACGGGGTTCCCTATGGACTGCAGGGGTTTATTCCGCGCTACCGGCACTCCTTCATCGACCTGACTCCCTCGTTTGTGGAGAATATCCACGGGCTGGGCGGGACAGTTCTGGGGTCGTCCCGGGGTTCGCAGGATATCGGCGAGATTGTGGATGCCATCGAACGGGTCAACCTGAACATCGTGTTCTTCATCGGGGGGGACGGCACACTGAAGGCCGCCTCCGCTGTCGCACAGGAGATTCTGTCGCGCGGATACAACTGCTCGGTGATCGCGGTTCCCAAGACCATCGATAACGACGTCAGCTTCGTCTCCCAGACCTTTGGCTTTGACACGGCCGTGGAAGAGGCAGGGAAAGTGATCCGGTGCGCGCACGTCGAGTCCAGGGGCGCGCCCTACGGCGTCGGCCTGGTGAAGCTCATGGGCCGGGACTCGGGGTTTATCGCCGCAAATGCGGCACTGGCCTGCCGCGACGCCAACTTTGTGCTCGTGCCTGAAGAGGATTTTGATCTCGAAGGGGAGAAGGGCCTGCTCGCCACCCTCGATCGCAGGCTCAAGGCGCGGGGGCATGCCGTGGTCGTGGTGGCTGAGGGTGCGGGCCAGAAATTCTTTGACGGGCTCCCCAAAGAGACCGATCTTTCCGGCAATGTCAAAAAAGGCGATATCGGCCTGTTTTTGAAGGAGAAGATCGAAGAGTATTTTTCCGCCCGGTCATATCAGGTCAATATGAAATATATTGACCCGAGCTATGTGATCAGGAGCGTGGTAGCCAATTCCTCGGATTCCATATTCTGCGGGTTCCTGGCGCAGATGGCCGTTCATGCGGGCATGAGCGGGAAGACCGACATGCTCATCGGTCTGTGGAATAACGTATACGTGCATATTCCCATCGCGCTGAGCGTGAGGGAGCGGAAAAAGATCGATACAACCGGGCCCTTGTGGATGTCGGTAAAGGAATCCACCGGGCAGCCGATCATGAGGAATGGGTAAGGGAAGCGTGGCGCAGTCGAAACCGAGAAAAGGAGAGGAGTATGGAAGACAAGATTCTTGACGATGACGATATCATCGATCTCACGGATCTTCTGGAAGAAGGGGAACCCAAAGGAGGAAAGGCTAAGAAGGAAGCCGAACCACCGGCGGGCACCCTTTTGAACGAGCCCGATTCGTTTGACCTGGGCAAGGAGATATCCATGGAATACGATGTCTCGGTCGAAGAGATTGAACAGGGAGGAGAGAGCCTGGATATCGACGCCGGCCTCTCTTCGGGGGAAGAGATCGCCCTTTCCCCGGAGAGTGAAGAGGGCGAGGAAATAGTTCTGCCTCAGGAGCCCGGAGGGGATATCGAGTTCGACTTCGGTGATTCCGAGCCCAAGGGAAAGAAGAGCAGGGAAGCGTTTATTCAGGAGGATCCGGAAGGGGTTCCTGTTCAGGATGCCGGGAAGGCGGCCCTTGAAATAGACGAAGATCTTTTCGCGGCTGCAGACACTGGTGTGGAAGAACGGCCTGCCCAGGATGCCGGCCACGATATTCTCCGGGAATTCTCGGAGGATGCAAAAGCCGCAAAAGCGCAGGGCTCTGTGCCTGAGGATGTGCTCGGAGATCTCAGGCAGGAAATCCCGGGGATGCTTGAAGAAATGGCGAGGCCGATCATGTCCGAGCTCGTACGCGAGCTGGTTATGACCACCCGCGAGCAGCTGCCGGGTATTATCGAGAAAGTGATTCGCGAAGAGATCGAAAAGCTCAAGAAACTGGATTCCTGATCTGTTCTCCCTTAAAGGCCCGTTGATCGTCCGCTGTCGGCGGGCCTCCTGAAAACCTTTTTCGCCTCCTTGTCAAAGATCGGGATTGCGTCCCTTTGGAAAAAAGCTGCACCTGAGGTGCGATTACCGCCTTCACAAGGCCGATAGTTTTGCCTTTCCCCTGTTTTCATGCTATGAAACCCGCAGCCTACTGGTGAGGAGAAACCCATGCGAGACAGAGAATACAAGCCTGAGGATATAGAGCGGAAATGGTATGATTTCTGGATGGACGAGCGCTCTTTCCATGCAGATGAAAACGATGACGTCAAGCCCCCCTACGCCATCGTCATCCCTCCTCCGAACGTCACCGGGGTTCTCCACATGGGGCATGCCCTGAACAACACCCTGCAGGACATTATGATCCGTTACAAGCGGATGGATGGGTTCAATGCGCTGTGGATGCCGGGAACCGACCATGCCGGTATTGCCACCCAAAACGTGGTGGAGAAGGCCCTGGCGGCAAAGGGCGTCTCCCGGCACGACCTGGGCAGAGAGGCCTTCATCGACGAGGTCTGGAAGTGGCGGGAAAAGCACGGCGATCTGATCATCAACCAGCTCAAGCGCCTGGGTGCATCCTGCGATTGGGAGCGGATCCGCTTCACCATGGACGAGGGGCTCTCCAACGCAGTCAGGAAGGTGTTTGTCACCCTCTATCAGGAAGGCCTGATCTTCCGGAGCGACTATATCGTCAACTGGTGCCCCCGGTGCCACAGCGCCATCTCCGATCTTGAGGTGGAGCACGAGGAAGAAAGCGGTTTTCTCTGGCATATCCGCTATCCCTTTGCCGAGGGAGAGGGCGGGATCGTGGTGGCCACCACCAGGCCCGAGACCATGCTGGGCGACACCTGTATCGCCGTGAATCCCACGGACGAGCGGTATGCCCCAGTTGTGGGAAAAGAAGTCATTCTCCCGATCCTCAACCGGAGGATCCCCATCATCGCAGATCCCGTGGTGGACAAAGAGTTCGGCACCGGCGCGGTGAAGATCACCCCGGCCCACGACCTCAACGACTATGAGCTCGGGCTCAGACACGGTCTCGATATCATCGTGATCATGGACGAGTCCGGGGTCATGAACGAAAACGCGGGCCCCTACCAGGGGATGGACCGCTTCGCGTGCAGGAGAAAGCTGGAAGAGGACCTTCAGGAGCAGGGCTATCTCATCGACAAGACCCCCTACACAGTGCCCGTGGGCAAGTGCTACCGGTGCAAGACCGTTATCGAGCCCTACCTGTCGAAGCAGTGGTTCGTCAACACCAAACCCCTGGCCGACGAGGCCATCAGGGCCGTGAAGGAGGGCAGGACCCGAATCATCCCCAAACAGTGGGAAAAGACCTACTATGAGTGGATGTACAACATCCGCGACTGGTGCATCTCGCGCCAGATCTGGTGGGGCCACCGCATCCCTGCCTGGTATTGCGAAGACTGCGGCGAGGTCATCGTGAGCGAAGAGGGCCCCGTGTCCTGTCCTCACTGCAAGTCTGACAGGCTCCGGCAGGAGACCGACGTGCTCGACACCTGGTTTTCTTCCGGGCTGTGGCCGTTTTCCACCATGGGCTGGCCCGAGAAGACCAGGACACTGGAGAAATTCTATCCCACCAACGTGCTCATCACCGGGTTCGACATCCTCTTTTTCTGGGTGGCTCGGATGATGATGATGGGGCTGAAATTCATGGGCAAGGTGCCCTTCTACGACGTGTACCTGCACGCCCTGGTCCGCGACGAGCAGGGCCAGAAGATGAGCAAGTCAAAGGGCAACATCGTTGATCCCATCATCGAGATGGACAAATACGGGGCCGATGCGTTCCGGTTCGCGCTCACTGCGTTTGCTGCCATGGGCAGGGACGTGAGGATCAGCGACAAGCGCATCCAGGGATACCGCTTCTTCATCAACAAGATCTGGAACGCGGGCAAGTTTGTCCTGGCGAACATCGAGGGCTTTGATCCCCGGAGCGTGTCTCCCGCTGAGGCGGACTTCAGCCTTGCCGACGCCTGGGTCCTGACCGAGCTCAACAAGACGGTCGAGGCCACCCGGACCGCCTTGGAGGAATACCGTTTCAATGACGCGGCCGACAGGCTCTACCAGTTCACCTGGCACCAGTTCTGCGACTGGTACATCGAGCTCTCCAAACCCCTGCTGAACACCGATGCAGCCCCCGTGACCCGGTGGGTTCTGTGGCACGTGCTGAAGTCCGTGCTGGAGCTTCTGCACCCCGTCATTCCCTTTGTGACCGAAGAGATCTGGCAACACCTGCCCGGCAGGGGAGGCAGGTCCATTGTCACGGCCGCGTACCCCAAGGTCGAAAAGGCTCTGGATTTCCCTGAAAAAGCCCGGGAGATGGGGTATATCATCGACATCATCACCGGGGTGAGGAGCATCCGAGGCGAGACGAACATTCCGCCGTCCGCGCAGCTCGACGTGGTGCTGCGCATGAAGTCGAAAGAGATCGAGGCGGCCGTGGACACCTACGGCTTCTTTGTCAGGGACCTGGCAAGGGTGCGCTCCATCGGCTTCATTCCGGAAGGCGCGTCCCGGCCAAAGCGCTGCGCCCTGGCGGTTACGGCAGAGGCCGAGGTCTATGTGCCCCTGGAGGGCGTGATCGATATCGATAAGGAGAAGGAGCGCCTTTCCAAGCAGATGGGGAAGATGGAAAAGGAGCTGGAAGGCAAGCGCAAGAAGCTCTCCAACGAAGGCTTCCTTCAAAAGGCCGACCCTGCGGTCGTTGCCGAGCAGAGGCAGATCAAGGAAGAGCTTGAGTTCAAGCTGGAGAAGCTGCTCAAGGCGCGCGAACTGCTCGAGGGATAATGGCGGTCACACCCTTTCCCGCAATCGTACAGGAGGTCGTGGATCTTTTGTGCGTGAGTTCCACGAACACCCTTGCCCTTGATTCGAGCAGGGCCGGCCTTTTGGTGACCGCATCCGAGCAGACAGAGGGCAGGGGCAGAAACGGCAGGTCCTGGTTCTCTCCGCCAGGGGCGAATCTCTATGCGACCCTTACGGTGGGCATAGCCGATCCCCGGTTGTCACTGGTAGCCGGGGCAGCGATCAGAGAGGCCCTGGCAGGGGTCGCCGGCAATGATTTTCCCGTCGAGATCAAGTGGCCCAACGACCTGATCGTGCAGGGAAGAAAGATCTGCGGCATTCTCTGCGAGGCGCGAAAGGGGATCACAGCCGTGGGCATGGGCATCAATGTGAATCAGACCGCCTGGCCTGCCGGCCTCGAATCAAAGGCCACGTCGCTGGCCCTGGTCATGGGACGCGAGGTGCCCAAAGAGCTGGTGCTCCACAGGGCTGTCGAAGCCCTGGACAGATGGCTCGCTCTCTTCACCAGCCAGGGGTTCGGCCCTGTCCGGAGAAACTACCTCAAGCACGGGCTCCTGAAAACGCACGAGCTTCTGACAGAAGATGGTGTCCCCTGCTCGATCGTGGACCTGAACGAAGACGGGCACCTCCTGATCAATGCCGCGGGTGCGCTCAGGGAACTCGCAAGCGGATCGATCCTCATCCGTTAGAGAGCGGATATTCAGGCAGATTACGCAGGATGAGTGCCGGTCGCTCTCCGGGTATCGTACCGGTTTCATCGCCATCCATTCATGCCCTGGTCCCCTTGCATTTTTTGAAGGCCGTACCTACCATTAGTATTACGGAATAAAGGGAGGGAGTATGCGTTTAGACAGAATCATCCAGCAAAAATCACATGATCCATACAATAACGGACGGAAGTATACCGAGGGCATGTATTGCCCTCGATGCCAGGCCCTCTACCATCAGGGGAGGTGGAGATGGCCGGACAAAGGCGATACCTTCCGGGAGCCGCAGCTCTGTTCGGCCTGCAGGCGGATACGCGACAATTTCCCCGCAGGAGAGATCCGGGTTTCCGGGAAGTATCTGAGCAGCCACAGAAGAGAGATCGTGAATCTCATCCAGAACGTGGTCAAGGAAGAGGAGGCGCGGTCCCCGCTGAAGAAGGTCATTGATTTTTCAAACGAGGGAGACCGGATCCGGGTGAGTCTCACCGATGACCATCTGGCGCGCCGTATCGGTGAGGCCCTTCATCGGGCGTACGACGGCGATTTCGCCATCAAATACTCGGAGGGCGAACGGTTTGTACGCCTCCAGTGGCACCGGGATGTATGAGGTGCTCTGTTATAGTCAATGCGGACGATCTGGGGTTGAGCCGGGAAATCAATGAGGGCGTTTTCGCCGGGCTTGCACAAGGCGTGATCAGCGACGTATCCATGCTGGTCGATGCCCCCCATGCCCTTGATGCTGTTGAAAGGCTCAGGGAAACAGGCTGCAAGAGCGCGGGTCTCCATATCCTTCTCGACGGACATCTGGGATGGAGCTCGCCGGGCAGAGAGCGTTTCTCGCGCAGAGAGCTCATGGAGCTTGTTCATGACCCGGCACTCCTGGCGCGCTGCCGCGAAGACGCACGCCGGCAGATCGAGAAGTTCTTGGCCTTGGGCCTTACCCCATCGCATATCGACACCCACCATCACGTGCACGGGTTTTACCCGATATTTTCCGAGCTGATGGCGCTCGTGAAGGAATACCGGATACCCGCGATACGGCATAGCAGGACCGGATACGCCCTCACCACCAGAGAGCCCATACCCTTTGACCCGTCTTTGTACAGGCGGATGAAGGAGCGCATGAAAGGCGAGGGTGTCTTCTTCTGCCGCACCATGGCTGAAGGCGCGGGCAGGATCGGTGAGATAGCAACGTTTCCCGCGGAACTGGTGGTGCACCCCGCACGGGGGGGAGACCCATGGAGGGAGCGCGAGATGCAGACGCTCTTCTCTGAGGCCTTTACGAGCGCAGTCAAGAGGCGCAATATCAGGCTCGTCTCTTTCCGGGACCTCGCAGGCACGGACTGAAGTGGCCCGGAGCTTTCCATCCTGACCGAGCTCACGTCCCCGGGCCCGCCGTTTTTCAGACCGGGGACCGGGCGTCCTGACCTGCCGCACGCCTGTCGAATCGAGCGTTCCTGATATACAGGAGGATGTCGGCGGTGATCATGAGCCCGTTGAGCAGATAGAGCAGAATCACCCAGTCGAGGCTGAAGAACAGCTTGTGGAGCATGCCCGCGCAGTATCCGGCAAGGACGATGACAAGAAAGATCACGCTCTTGCCCCGCGCGGTGCGGGAGATATAGGATTTGTAAATGGAGGAGGGCCAGGCCGCTCCGAAACAGACCAGCATGATGACCTCGAATATGCTCATGACAACAGGCCCTTTCTCCGGACGGGAACCCGTATCCTCTCACTCATTGCCGGGATATCGCCTCCTTTCCGTCTGCATCCGATTTCCTTACCGGTGCAGGGCAGGGGAGGTCAACAGGTATGTGGAAAACAACAGGGAAGAGCCCGGAAGGACCTGATGCCTTCCGGGCTCTTTTCTCCAGGGTTTTAAGGCCTTTTCGTCAGACGCTTCCGGCCATCTTGAATATGGGCAGGTACATGGCCACAACCACAAAGCCGATGATGCCGCCCAGGAACACCATGAGCATGGGCTCAAGAGACGAGGTGAGGGCATCCACCGCAGCGTCCACTTCCTCGTCGTAGAAGTCGGCGATCTTGGAGAGCATCTGGTCCATGGCGCCCGTGGCCTCACCCACGGAGATCATCTGCACTACCATGCCCGGGAAGATCCCGGCCTGCGCCAGGGGCTCGGCCATGGACTGGCCCTCGCTGATGGCGCTCCTGACCGCCCTGATGGCCTTTTCGATGATCACGTTGCCCGCGGTCCGGGAGGTGATATCGAGGCCGTCCATGATCGGGACGCCCGAAGAGATCATGGTCCCCAAGGTCCTGGTGAACTTTGCCACCGCGACCTTCTTGATGAGCGGCCCGAAGATCGGGAGCTTGAGCAGGGCGTTGTCGATGTAGTAACGCCCCTTCTCCTGTTTTCCGGCCCACTTGAAGGCGATGATGAAGATGATGATCGATCCGAACATCGCCCACCAGTAGCTGCGGAAGAAATGGCTCATGTCCACGACCAGCTGGGTGGGACCGGGAAGAGCCGAGCCGAACTGCTCGAACATGTCCTTGAACGTAGGGATCACGAAGATCATCAGGACCGCCACCACGCCGAACGCCACGCAGAGCACGATGATGGGATAGGTCATGGCGCTCTTTACCTTGGCCTTGAGCGCCTCGGCCTTCTCCATATACACCGCGAGCCGGATGAGAACCGTATCGAGAACACCGCCGATCTCTCCTGCTGCAACGAGGTTGACATACAGGCCGTCGAACACCTTGGGATGTTTCCCCAGGGCGTCGGCAAAGGTGCTGCCGCCCTCGACATCGGTTTTTATCTGGGTAAGCACCTTCTTGAAAGTCGGGTTGGCCTGCTGGGAAGAAAGGATATCGAGGCACTGCACCAGAGGCAGGCCTGCATTGATCATGGTTGCAAACTGCCGGGTGAAGATGACGATCTCCTTGGTCTTGATCTTCTGCTCGAAGAGCACGATCTGCTTCGGCTTGGTCTTGATCTTGGTGGGGAGGACCTTCTGCCGTTTGAGCAGAAGCTGTACCGAGGCCTTGGAATCCGCCTCGATCTCCCCTTTCTTTATGGTTCCATTGGCGAGTTTGCCTTCCCAAACAAAAACCGGCATGATCTGTCTCCTTTCCCTAGCGGCTGTGGGATGCGCCTCTGGACTGGCTGGGGGAGGCCATCATCTGTCTGAGCTCGTCGGGATCCATGGACCATCCCAGGGCATCGTCAAGGGATATGAACTTGCGCAGAAAGAGTGCGAGCAGGGCCTGATTCATGGTCTGCATCCCGTGTTTGCCCTGGCCCACCTGCATCTGGGAATAGATCTGGTGGATCTTGTCCTCCCGGATCAGGTTTCTGATGGCCGGCGTTGATATCATCAGCTCTGCGGCCAGCACCCGGCCCTTGCCGTCCGCCCTGGGCAGGAGCTGCTGCGAGATCACCGCTTCCAGGACAAACGAGAGCTGGGCCCTGACCTGTGACTGCTGGTGGGCAGGGAAGGCATCCACGACACGGTTTATGGTCTGGACCGCGGAATTGGTATGGAGTGTGGCGAACACCAGGTGACCGGTCTCGGCGATGGTGAGCGCAGCCTGCATGGTCTCCAGGTCACGCATCTCACCGATGAACACCACATCGGGATCCTGCCTGAGGATATACTTCAGCGCATTGGTGAAGTTTTTGGTGTCGGCGCCCACCTCGCGCTGGTTCACGATGCAGCCTTTATGCTTGTGCACGAATTCGATGGGGTCCTCAATGGTGACGATGTGATCGTGCCGGTCTGTATTGATCTTGTCGAGAAACGATGCCAGGGTCGTCGATTTCCCGCTTCCCGTGGGACCGGTGACCAGGACGAGGCCACGGGGGAAAGTGGTGAGCCGCGAGACCACATTGGGAAGACCCAAACTTTCCAGGGGCACGATATCGTATGGGATCAGCCTGAAGACCCCGGCGACTGCGCCCCGCTGGATGAATATGTTGGCCCTGAACCGGGCGAGCCCCTTGATCCCGAAGGACAGATCCAGCTCCAGCTCTTCTTCAAACTTGTGCTTCTGGGCCTCGGTCAGGATCGAGTAGAGGAGCTGTCTGGTTGTCTGGGGATCCATGACGGGCGCCTCAAGGGGATAGAGATCCCCCCGCACCCGTACCTGCGGAGCCGAGCCGGTTGTGATGTGCAAGTCAGAAGCGCCTTTCTCCACCATTACTTTGAGGAGATCGTAGATACTGTGCTCCAAGGGTTCCTCCTGTATTAATCCGCCATTGTGGTTCGCAGGATTTCCGAGACCGATATGGTACCATCGAGGATCTTTGTGAGACCGCTCTGGCGCAGGGTCTTCATTCCCTGGTTAATGGCTTCGCTTTTGATTTCATTCGATGATGCGCCCATCAGGATCAGCTCGCGCACCGCGTCTGTGATGGGCATTACCTCGTAGAGGGCCACCCTGCCCTTGAACCCGGTATTCCCGCAGGAAGGACATCCTCTGCCCCGCGTGCATTCTGCCGTGTTTGCGGTCTCAGGGTCCATGCCCATCTGGATGAGGGTCTCGATCGCGACGTCATCCCGCTCCCTGCACGCGTTGCAGACCTTTCGCGCAAGCCTCTGGGCCACGATCAGGTTGACCGACGAGGCCACAAGGAAGGGCTCGATGCCCATGTTGAGCAGACGGTTGATCGTGGAAGGTGCATCATTGGTATGGAGGGTAGAGAGTACGAGGTGACCGGTCAGGGCCGCCTTGATGCCGATTTCGGCGGTTTCGAAGTCACGGATCTCGCCTACGAGGATGATGTCCGGGTCCTGTCTCAGAAACGATCGCAGGGCAGAAGCAAAGGTGAGCCCGATCTCCTCGTGCATCTGGACCTGGTTGATGCCGGGTATGTTGAACTCTACGGGGTCTTCAGCCGTGGAGATATTGCTGTCGATCCTATTGAGTTCAGAGATCGCGGAGTAGAGTGTGGTAGTTTTACCCGAACCGGTGGGCCCGGTTACGAGCACCATGCCCCATGGCTTGTAGATGCTTTCCTTAAAGTTCTTCAGGGCCCCTTCCTCGAACCCGAGCTTGGTCATGTCGAGCTGCAGGGTGGACTTGTCCAGAATTCTCATGACCACCTTTTCACCGAAAAGGGTGGGCAGCACGGACACGCGGAACTCAACCTCCTTGCCGCCCTGGATTCTCAGCTTGATCCGGCCGTCCTGAGGGAGCCTCCTCTCCGCGATATCGAGCTTGGCCATGATCTTCAGGCGTGAGACGAGTGCATTCTTGAGCCTCACCGGAGGCTTCATGACCTCCTGGAGCATGCCGTCCAGCCGGAACCGGATCCGCATGAACTTCTCGTACGGCTCGACATGGATATCGCTGGCGCCTTTCTTGATGGCGTCGATCAGGGTGAGGTTCACCAGCTTGATGACCGGGGCCTGATCCGCCTCTTTCTCCAGGTCTCCCACCGCGATATCGGAGCCCTCGGAAGCGACCTCCACGTTTCCCTGTTCGTCTTCGATGCTGCTCAGAGCGTCGTCGAGCGAGGCTGCCTGATCATAGAAATGATCCATGGCCCACTTGAGGGACTCTTCGGAGGTGACGTGGACATCAATGGAGTATCCGGTCAGGAACTTGAGGTCGTCCACGGCAAAGATGTTGGTGGGATCGGTCATGGCCACTTTGAGCATGGAGCCGGTCCGTTCAAAGGGAATGGCGTGGTATTTCTGAACGATGTTGAGCGGGATGAGCTTGACGATCTCGGGATCAGGCGAAATATCCTTGAGAATGATCGAGGGAAGCCCATATTGCTTCCCGAGAAAATCGACCAGCTGCTCTTCGGTCAGGTGCCCCAGCTTCACGAGCTGAGACCCGAGCCTCGTGCCGGAGGCTTTCTGGGCTTTCTGGGCCTCGAGAAGCTGCTCTGCTGTTATCAGGGAGTTTTTTATGAGTTGGTCGCCTATGCGTTCATTTGCCATACATCACCTTGGTAATGACTATCGGCATTTGATCTGCTCCACTTTAACCGAAACCAAACGGCTGCAAACCGGCCTTAACACTATCTTGGTGAGGAAATCCACGGCCGAGTGAGGTCCGGGGCCGCGACTTCTCCCGGCACTGTCGGCTCAGCCTTTCGCAACGGGACGGAAGGCCGCGTTTTCTCTGTGCTACGAGCCGTTTTCGCCCGGGCCGTCCCCGCGCTTTTTTTTCTTGCGGAATTTATCGAACGACACGACTTCGCCCGGGCTCGGTTTCTTTCTCTTCCTTCCGGGCGAGGGGGGCTCTTCTCCTCCGGGCTTTCCTAGGGCCATGATCCGAACCGGTATGTCCTTCATGGTGAAGGGCGATCCCTCCAGGTATTCTTCCCGGAGGATCCAGGTGGTCTCCTGGGGAGGGAAGCTCAGGAACAGGAGGCGGACCTGAAACCAGTGAGGCTTGATATCCGGTATAATCGACTCCACGCGTGCATATACAGAAGGCTTGTCGTCGATATAAACGGCTATCACATCTCCGATAGAACGCATGGGGCATGTGTATCACAACTGCTGCATCATATCCACCCGTTCCTGGCAGGGGAAAAAGATGCCGGAGTGCTGGAACAGCTTTCTTGTACTGTGGTTGAAGGGGTGGTATGGAGGAAACAGCTGCGTTGCTCGCAAGAGATATTTCGCTCAACATTTTCTGCAATTGAGACGAGAAAGATACGATAATGGCCGAAGAAATTCTCTTTGTCGATGATGAAGACTTCATACTCGATATCGTCAAGGCGATTTTCGAGCAGGAAGAAATCCCTGTCCTCACCGCGAAAAGCGGAGAGGAGGCCTTAGGGATCCTAAAAACTCACGAGATAGCGGTTCTCATATCCGACCACCATATGCCGGGCATGATGGGACTGGATCTTCTTTCCCGGGTCAAAACCATCTCGCCGGACACCGTGAAGATCCTCGTGACCGGGTTTGCCGATCTCGATACCGCCATGGAGGCCATCAATCGCGCCGAGGTCTTTCGATTTATCGTGAAACCCTGGGAAAACACCCAGCTGGTGGAGCTGGTGAAGGATGCCCTGAGGCGGTACCGGCTCATCAAATCCATTGTCAGAGGCGACGAGGCCACCATGCTCTCGCTGGTGCGGGCGCTCGAGCTCAAGGATTCCTATACCAAGGGTCATTCCGAGCGGGTGGCACGGTATGCGATGTCCATCGCCCGGAAGCTCGATCTCCCCGGGAAAACCGTCAAGGCGATCCAGTATGGAAGCTGGCTGCACGACTGCGGCAAGATCGGGGTATCTGAGAATATCCTCAACTACGAGGGCCCCCTCGATGACGCAGAGATCCATGTCATGAGAAACCATCCTCTGTGGGGTGCGGACGTGGCCAGGCAGGCACGTCTCGCCGAGGCCGTGGTGGGCATTGTTCTCTCCCACCATGAACGCTTTGACGGCAAGGGTTACCCGGCAGGGTTGAAGGATGGAGACATTCCCCTGGAGGCCAGGATCGTGGCTGTTGCAGATATCTACGACGCCCTGATCACCGAGCGTCCCTACCGGAAGGCATACAACCGGGACAAGGCCATGGAGATGCTCGTATCCATGAAGGGAAGCGTGCTGGACCCCGGGCTGGTCGATGTCTTTTGTGACATACTCTCTCGGGAGAATTCTTCTTCCGGCAGCGGTCAGTGACCGGATCTCTTGAGCGGCAGCGCATCGGGAAGAGGGGTAGACTCATGTTCGCCGGGACCTGTCGACATTATCTTGCTTCAGCAGTGCACATGCCACATGTATCGCTCGAACCTATGGAGCTATTTCCAGATTGTCATGCACATCAACAACACCGTTTGTGTTGTGGGCGATGTCGAGGGCTATCCTCTTGAACAGGTGATTCTCGACAATGCCGTTGAATGTCACCTCCCCTTTTTTTACGGAGACAGCAATGTTCGATGCGTCAATGAACGTATTTCTGGCCAGTGTCCCGAGGATATCATGACGGATATCCTCGTCGGATACATCCCCGATCGGCCTCACCAGCAGCCGATTGTCCACGGATATGACGCCGGCTATGTTTTCCGCGAGGTGCTCTGCCCGGTATTTTTGCCATATCGAATCCACATCCCCCATGAGAGTGAGGACGCCGCCTGTCACTACCACCTGTATCCGGGACGCGTCGATGGTCAGGTTCCACTGCAGCAGGTTCTCTATCTGTGCGGCAATATCTTCATCATCAGGCACTGGATATGCCGGAGGCAGGCTGACTGTCAGGCGGTTTTCCACACGATTGACCCCTGAAACAGCGTACGCATCCTCTTCGGCCTCAAACCGGTCGGTATGGCTGGCTACCATTCCGGATAATATCACGGTCCCGTCATCCATCACCTTTACCAGAATGTTCGTGTGCCCAACCCTGTTGTCCCACGCAAGCTGGGAATATATGTCTTTCCTGATATCTTCGGGAGGTCTCTTTCTTTCCTTTGCCATGGCCTGGTACTCCTGCGGTGAGCTCAACCTTCTACATCAATCTATAGGCGAGCGGCCCGCATTCTCAATGATGTCCGGCAGACCTGCCTTGCCTGTCACGGCGCGATGCTTTGTGGGCGCACAGAGCCTTACCGCTGATTATGCTGTAATTGCCGAGCTTATAAATGTCCTGGATCTGTGGGGCCCACTGGGATATAGGAACCAGTAAGCGTATGAAGAAGATACCGGCACCAAAAGACATCCCAGAAGAGATCAGGCAGCCCCTTCTTGAGAAAAGAAGAGAGAAGCTGTATATCCCGGTAAAATCCAAGCTCTCTGCGGCTCTTGCTTTTTCGTTTCTCTGGGTGCTTGTTTCTGCCTATCTCGCCATTCCCTGGTATAGAGACCTTTCAGCGCACCTGTACCACCCGCTCCCAGAGATCATCATTCTCAGCCTGGCGCTCATTCCAGGATGGGCCATGTCTTTCTTGGTCTTCTCACTGATTTTGGACCGGCGTCCACAATATGCAGATCTGCCCTTTGATGCTCCCCGGGTTACGCTGTTGTGTGCAGCATACAATGAGGAAGAAACGATCACTGACACACTGGAATCGTTATGGCTCCAGAAGTACCCGGGCCATTTGAGGATTGTGGTCATCGATGATGGATCAAAGGACAAGACCGCTGAAAAAGTGAGGGAGTTCATTGCGCAGCACCAGAGCAGTGACAAGTCGTTCGAGTTGATCCAGCATGGGAAAAACCAGGGTAAGGCAGCTGCATTGCGGACAGGGCTGAAAATAGTTGACACGGAATATGTCGTCACCATCGATGCCGATTCATATCTCTTTGAACATGCCATGGAGAACCTCATCAGAAATATTGTTCTCGGGCCGGAGAATACAGCTGCAATTGCAGGAAACGTCCTTGTGCGCAACTCGCGCAAGAACCTCATAACCAAGCTTCAGGAATGGGATTATTTCCATGGCATTGCAGTCATCAAGCGTGTTCAATCCCTGTTTCAGGGAACGCTCGTTGCGCAGGGAGCGTTCTCCGTCTATCGTACTGACGCAGTGCGCGAGATCGGTGGATGGCCTCCTCAGATAGGGGAGGACATTGTCCTGACCTGGGGACTGCGTAATCGAGGCTACCGTATCGGGTATGCAGAAAATGCCTTCTGCTTCACGAAGGTCCCCGAGACGTACAAGCAGTTTTTCCACCAGCGGAAACGCTGGGCCAGAGGACTCATCGAGGCGTTCAAGTCATATCCGGACTCACTGACAAGGCTCAAAATGAGCTCGCCCTTCATCTGGTACAATCTCTTTTTCCCCCTCATCGATGGCGCCTATCTGCTCTTCTTCCTCCCGGGCGTAATTGCAGCGGTCTTTTTCCATTATTATATTATCGTGGGCATGATGACCGTGCTCCTGCTCCCTCTCGCCATACTCGCCAATATCCTGTTTTTCGGGCATCAGCAGAAGATATTCAAGGCCTACGGGCTCAAAGTGAGGCGGAACCTGCTCGGCCTTATTGTTTACCTGCTCGCATACCAGGCTATAATGGCACCTGCAACCATGGCAGGATACCTGAGTGAAATGATGAACCTGACCAAGCGGTGGGGGACCAAATGATGAAGCTCCTGCGAATTGCTGCACTCGTTCTCCTGATCATTTCCCTTATGTCTGCCTGCTCATATGCGGGGCAGTACGATATTGAGGCAAGGACCGAAATCTTCGTGGACAATGACGAGTCTCGCAGCTATACCTTCGATCAGGTGTTCCATTTCAAGGACGAGACTTCGAAGATCGGCCTGGGAGCCACACAGACCCTCATTGATGAAACAGGAAGAACCAGATCATACTGCGGAGGGCTGATTGAGGGATACAAGAATTTTGGCACTGTCGATGTGGCTGGCAAAATGAAGCTGGTGAGTTGGAACGGGAGATTCCGGGCACCCCTGTCCCTGTATTCATCACAGTCCTTGGGCAGGTTCAGATTCGAGGAAAATTTCGAATACGGAACCATTGATTCGGTGAAGGCATTTGACGCGCACATTGACTTCACGTCTGCCGGTGGATCAGTTGATTATTCTATCCTGGATGCGTTGACCATAACCGGCGGCTACTGGCACCGGTGGTCTTCCGATGAAAACAGTCGTTCCCTGTATCTCGGGCGGCTTATCTATGATTTCAACGACACCTGTCACGTTCAATATCGCTACAGGTGCATCAGGAACAAAGAGAAGGTTCCAGAGTATTACAGCCCCGAAACATTCGACCAGCACACCGTGCTCTTTGGATACTTCGACTCCTTTTTCGACAGAATCAGGCTCAGGGCCTGGGTTGGGCCGGTGTTCCAGGACGACGGGTTCGAGTCGGACATCGGGATGCTGGAGGATGTCAGAGTCATCTGTAAAATCACAGAAGCATGGGCTCTCGAAGGCAGGATCGAAGCAAACCAGGTCGGATCAGGATATCAATACGTCTATTCGACGCTGGCGGTCTCTTACGATTTCTAATCAGGCATTCTGCGTCAATATCTTCCGAGAGAAGCATGCAAAGAGGGCCTGAGCTACATAGCAGGGCTCTCTCATATGGACGAGAGACATTCCAAGTGCTTGATCAAACTGCTCCCGAGTATCATGTCATCTGAGAGACATAAAGTATCCAAGGGATATGGTCAAAAGTTCTGGACGGAGTGCACACTCCGGTGTGAACAATAGCTGTGCAGTCTCTTTGAATTATTACAAAAACACAGCATAAAAAAGTGTCAACAGAGGAGTCAACACCGAGGGTGTTGACTCCCTGCAGAGCTTGGCGTCCCCAAGGGGATTTGAACCCCTGTCGCCGGCGTGAAAGGCCGGTGTCCTGGGCCGAGCTAGACGATGGGGACACACAGTGAGCCAGGAGGGACTCGAACCCTCGGCCACCGGATTAAAAGTCCGATGCTCTACCAACTGAGCTACTGGCTCGATTTGCCCCCCTATCTCACGGATGGGCGAAAATATCAAGGGTAAAAAGGGTGATTTCTCCAAGATGAGCGAGGTAGTCTCTTGATAAGATATAATAAAAAAAGATCAGCATCTTTCCAGTGTTCCACTGGTGAACGTACTGTGGTATACATGCCCTCATGGTGTGGATAGTCCTGTTCATTCCCCTGTGTATCTGGCTGGGCATTGCGCTCGTTTCCGGCCTGAATATTTATACTGCGGGCGGGATCGGCATCACCGCGCTCATCTACCTGTTCATCGAGCTCCGCCAGGTGTCCCGGGACAGGAACAGATCAAGGCTTCCCCTGTGGATCATGTTCCTGATGTTCGCCTCGGTGGTTCTCGGTCTGGTGTGGTGAAGACGAGCGGCAGGAGACCGGTGAACTCGGAAGGTAAACCGAGAGGAATCAAGCGATCAGACTCAGAGTGTAAGCATATGATGAGCAGATCATAAAAACAAAAAGGAGAGGGAATGCCTCCCTCTCCCTGCCAGGTCCTGCAAACCTCGCCCGGACTCCGCTTTATGCGCTATATGTCGTCCTGATAGAAGAAGTCATAGATCTTGGAGACCTTGATCCCCTGGATAGAGAAGTACAGCTCGTCCCCCCGTTCCACGCCCTGAACCTCCGCGACCCCGGACTCCTGGGCCTGGAAGATCTTGGTGTTTCCAAAGTCGAAGATGGGCAAGACCTTGGAGGTGTAGGTCCAGATGGTCCCGTCATCGGACATGGTGGAAATGATATACTCACCCTGCGACATCCACTTTTTCAGTCCCTGGAACTCTAGTTTGCCGATGTCCTTGCCCATGCGTTTGCCCCTTCCCCTCTGGAGTGTGTTTCTTCCTATACGATACTTATCGGTAGGAAAGAAGCGGGTCTTGAAGATAATGAATAGGCAATTATAACTCTTTGGAATCCTTGTAGAGCTTGTAGTCCATACTGTCCACCAGCGCCATCCATGAGGCCTCGATGATGTTCGTCGACACCCCGACAGTGTTCCAGTGGTCCTTCTTGTCGCCTGATCCGATGAGAACGCGCACCACCGACTCGGTGCCTGTGCGCGACGAGATGACCCGGACCTTGTAGTCCAGGAGCTCCACGTCCTCGATGCTGGGATAGAACTTCTGGAGCGCCTTGCGCAGGGCTCTGTCCAGGGCGTTCACAGGGCCGTTCCCCATGGCTGCGGTGTGTTCGACATTGCCGTCGACCTCGATCATGATGGTCGCTTCCGACATGGGGTCGGTATCGTCGCTGCGGCGTTCGGTATTGACTCGGAAGCCCCTCAGCTTGAAAAAGCGGACATGCATGCCCATGGCCTTGTTCATGAGCAGCTCTAAAGACGCATCCGCGCCCTCGAACTGGAACCCGCAGTTTTCGAGGTCCTTGATGATCTTCACAATCTCGCTGGCCGTGGTGTCATCTTTTGCCAGGTCGATATTGAACTGCCGCGCCTTGTAGACGATGTTGCTCTTGCCCGACTGCTCCGACACCAGAATGCGCCGCTGGTTTCCCACCAGCGAAGGTTCGATGTGCTCGTAGGTCGCAGGATCGCCGATCACGGCGTGGACGTGCATGCCTCCCTTGTGGGCGAATGCCGACTCGCCCACATATGGCTGATGGCTGTCGTGCGAGAGGTTGCCCACGTCATAAACAAAGCGCGAGACCTCGTTGAGGATATGCATGCTCTCCCGGGGGATGGTCTGAAGGCCCATCTTGAGGCTTAAGTTCGGAATGATGGAACACAGGTCTGCGTTTCCGCAGCGCTCGCCGAGCCCATTGATGGTCCCCTGGACATGAGTCGCACCCGAGCGCACCGCCATGATGGAGTTGGCCACGGCAAGATCGCTGTCGTTGTGGCAATGGATGCCCAGCGGCACGGAGAAGATGCCTTTCAGGAATTCCATGATCTCCGTAATCTCCGAGGGGAGGCTGCCGCCATTGGTATCGCAGAGCACGAGCCGCTGCGCGCCGCCCTCGGCCGCGGACTTCAGCGTTGCGAGCGCATAGTCTTTATTGCGCTTGAATCCGTCGAAGAAGTGCTCGGCGTCAAAGAACACGAGGGGAAAGAAGCCGCAGAGATAGGAGATAGTCTCGCGGATGATGCGCAGGTTCTCTTCCAAAGAGCATCCCAGACCTCCCTGGCCCTGGACGTGGATATCCCACGACTTTCCGAATATTGTGGCCCCGTCCGGGCGGGCGTCGATAAGGGCCTTGATCAGCCTGTCTTTGTGGGGCGAGTTTCCGGGCTTGCAGGTGCTGCCGAAGGCGAACACCCGGGAATGATGGAGCGTGCTCTCGTGGATCTTCGCGAACAGGCAGTCGTCCTTGGGGTTCGCCCCGGGCCACCCCGCCTCGATGAAATCAAGCCCGAGCTGGTCGAGCTTCAGGACGATATCGTGCTTGTCGTCGAGCGAGAAGTTTACATCTCTCGACTGTGCGCCGTCTCTCAAAGTGGTGTCGTAGATTTCAATTTTCTTCAACAATACCGCTCCCGTCATTATCCAGTGCAAAGGTTTCGTGGAGCACGCGAACGCCCAGTTCCAAAAACTTCTCGTCAATGACGCAGGAAATCTTGATCTCCGAGGTGGAGATCATGGTGATGTTGATCCCCACCTTTGAAAGGGCCTCGAACATCCTCGCCGCCACCCCTGCATGCGATCGCATGCCCACACCCACGATGGAGAGTTTGGCAATGGTGGTGTCCCCCACCACGTCCCTGGCCCCGAACTCGGGCGCCTTTTCCCTCACGATGTCCATGGTCCTCTCGTAGTCCGCCTTAGTGACCGTAAAGCTCAAGTCAGCGCTCTTGCCGTCGGTCGAGGTGTTCTGGATGATCATGTCCACGTTGATGTTCTCCTCGGCCAGCGCATTGAAGATGTTTGCCGCAACTCCCGGTCTGTCCTGCACTCCCAGCACGGTGATCCGCGCCTCGTTGCGGTCATAGGTGATGCCGGCAACCACTTCCTTTTCCATATCCTTGTCCTCCGTTGTCGTCAGGGTGCCTCCGTCATCGGAGAAGGTGCTCCTGATCAAAATCGGCACATGATACTTCTTCGCGAATTCGACTGCCCTGGTCTGCAGCACCTTTGCCCCGAGCGAGGCCAGTTCGAGCATCTCGTCATAGGTGATTCGGTCCAGCCTGCGTGCCCTGTTGCAGATGTTGGGGTCGCAGGTGTACACGCCGTCGACATCGGTGTAGATCTCGCACACATCGGCCTTCAGCACAGCGGCCAGCGCAACGGCCGAGGTGTCCGAGCCGCCGCGGCCCAGCGTGGTGACCTCTCTCTCCTCCGTGATGCCCTGAAAGCCCGCCACCACGGCGATTTCTCCCGACTCGAGCGCTCTGTTGATCCGGTCGGACTCGATCTTTGTAATGCGGGCCTTGGTATAGGCGTTGTCGGTGAAGATGCCGATCTGGTGCGCCAGAAACGAGCGGGCCGGGACTCCCAGGTCCTTCAGGGCCATGGCCAGGAGCGATATGGCGACCTGCTCTCCGGTAGACACCAGGACATCCATCTCCCTGTTGTCCGGTCTCTCAGAGAGATCGCGCGCAAGCCTGATAAGCTTGTCGGTCTCACCGGCCATGGCAGAGACCACCACGGCAATCCGATTGCCTTCACGATGGCGCCCGGCGATCTTCCGGGCGACGCGCCGGATTTTTTCCAGGCTTCCCACCGAGGTCCCGCCGTATTTCTGAACGATTACTGCCATGGACCGTCTTCCCTTTCTTCACCAGGAACAGGACTTGCGCGAGTCTCTGACGGCAGTGATTCCCTTGAGGAACAGAACTGTCCGAAAGGGGATCAGATACAGCCAGTGTCAAGATAGGCGCGAGCCGACTCAACGGTAAACGCTCTGGAAGACTCCCCGACGTGTTCGATGGTGATATCGAGAATGTCCCCTGCGAAAAAGCCGCCCGCCTTCTCAGCCCACTCGATGATCAATACATGTTCCTGATCCATATAATCTTCCAAGCCCAGCTCATACACCGCATCAGCATCTAGCCTATAAAGATCTCCATGAACGATGTCAAGCCTCGCCTTGTAGAGGTTCACCAGCGTGAAGCTGGGGCTCACCACCGAAGAGGGGTCCTCGACCCCGAGCCCCTGTGCGAGCCCTTTGGTGAAGAGGGTTTTTCCCGCACCGAGGTCGCCGTGGAGGAGGACTATCTCTCCACCGTTCAACTTCTCGCCGAGCTTCCTTCCCAGCTCGAAGGTCTGGTCAGGGCTGTTCGTGGTGCAGGTTTGCCTCACCATGGGTGTTCTCTCTTTTCCAGGACGACCACTGCGACCGCAGTGAGATGTTCATGGGAGATGCTCACGTGGGCCGCGGAGACACCGATATCGTCGGCATACTCCCGCGCCCTGTTATGGAAGAGGATCCGTGGGACACCCCGGTCCAGAGCGATCTCGATGTCTCTGAACCGTATTCCCTGGCCGATGCCGGTGCCCAGGGCCTTGGCGGCAGCCTCCTTGGCTGCGAAGCGCGCCGCGAAATGCAGACCGGGGTTGGCCCTGGCCCTGCAGTAGCGGATCTCACCCCGGGTGAACACCCTTTGCTGAAATCGCTCTGCGTACCTTTCCAGGAGGGCATGTATCCGTGAAGCATCCACGACATCGATCCCCACCCCGACGATCATGCGCCCCTCCTGATGGCCAGGATCATATCCCTGATGCGACAGGTGCGCCGGACATCGTGCACGCGCAGGACCTGCACGCCCTGGATTGCCGCCCATGCGCTCACCGCATCCGTGCCCTCCTGCCGTTCATGGACCGGGGCACCCAGGGCAGCCCCGATAAACGACTTTCTGGAGTGGCCGAGCACCAGCGGCACCTCCAGTGATGCGAACTCGCCGATATGGCGGATGAGCCTAAGGTTTCCGGCAAGGTCTTTCCCGAACCCGATGCCCGGATCCGCTAGGATGGAGCGGGGATGAACACCGCCCTGAAGGCAATGCTCGATCTGCTCGTCCAGAAAGGCATAGATGTCACTGATAATGTCGCGGTAGGAGGTGTGATTCTGCATGGTCTCGGGCGTTCCCTGCATATGCATCAGAACAATGCCCGCACCGGTGCTCCGGACGACCTCGAGCATGGATGGATCGTGCTTCAATGCGCTGATATCGTTGATCATGGACGCCCCGGCGTCGATCGCTGCCCTGGCAACCGGGGCGTTCCTCGTATCGATGCTCACAGGGACATCGAGCCTGGACGCGATCGTTCTGATGACCGGAACGACCCGGGCGATCTCGTCATCCATGCCGATCTGCCGCGCGCCGGGCCGCGTCGATTCTCCTCCCACATCGACGATGCCCGCTCCCGACCGTACCATGTCCAGGGCATGATCCACGGCTTTTTCCGGATCGAGCCATGCACCGCCATCCGAGAACGAGTCAGGGGTAAGATTGAGCACTCCCATGATCACCGGGATGTCATGCCAATGGTATTCTTTTCCGAGGAGAGTCAGGCCCAAACCCCGGTCATCCGCAAAGACCTGCTGCTCGATCAGCCCTGCCAGTTCCGCCATGCCCGGCTGGAGTTTCAGCTTTTCCACCAGAAGCCGGTAGTGTCTCAGGTCGCCCATGATGAGACAATCGGAGACCTCGACCCTGCCCGAGATAGCCCCCCGGTGGACCGCCACGTCTCCGCCAAAGGAGAGCATGCTCTGCTTGAGGATGTTGGCGGCGTAGAGCCTGACCCCCTGAACGAGGAGATTCCGGTGATGAAGCTTGGGCTCCATGTAGGGGATCGAGGCCGGGTCGGCGCCGCACGAAAGGATGTCCTGCCCGTTCGCGCCCGCGAGCAGTCTGACCCTAGGCAGTCCCTTCCTGGATGATCTTGTCGATCTCGGCGCCATCAAGGACCTCTTTCTCCAGCAACCGTTTCGCTATCCTGTGCAGGGCATCGATGTTCTCAGTGATGATCTCTTTCGTTTTCTCGTAGCAGCCCATGATAATGGACTTGATTTCCTCGTCGATCTTCTGCGACGTAAGCTCGCTATAGTCCACGCGCTTGGAGATCTCTCTGCCCAGGAACATTTCCTGCTCGACCTTGCCAAAGCTCAACGGGCCCAGCGAGCTCATTCCCCACTCGGTGACCATGTGGCGCGCCATGTCGCTGGCCCGCTCGATGTCGTTGCCCGCTCCGGTGGTCAGGCACCCCAGGGCGACCTCTTCGGCGACCCTGCCTCCCATGAGCACGGAGATGGTGGCCAGGAGATAGTCCTTCTTGTAGGTGTGCCGGTCATCCATGGGAAGCTGCTGGGTCACGCCCATGGCCCTTCCCCGGGGGATGATGCTCACCTTGTAGACCGGATCGGCATTGGGCATCTTCTTGGCCACCAGAGCGTGGCCTGCCTCGTGGTATGCAGTGGCGTTCTTCTCCTCTTCCGAGATGACCATGCTCTTGCGCTCTACGCCCATGAGCACCTTGTCTTTGGCCATCTCCAGATCTTCCATGCTCACCTGGTTGCGCTTCTTGCGGGCCGCGAGCAGTGCCGCCTCATTGACGAGGTTGGACAGGTCGGCGCCCGAGAACCCGGGGGTGGCCTTTGCAAGCACCTGGAGGTTTACATCCTCTGCAAGCGGGATGTTTCGGGAGTGGACCTTGAGGATTCCTTCCCTGCCTTTGACGTCCGGGCTTGCCACCACCACCTGGCGGTCGAACCTTCCGGGGCGCAGGAGCGCGGGGTCGAGCACATCGGGCCGGTTGGTGGCGGCCATGAGGATAACGCCCTCGTTTGATTCGAACCCGTCCATCTCCACCAGGAGCTGATTGAGCGTCTGCTCGCGCTCGTCGTGTCCGCCGCCCAGGCCCGCGCCCCGGTGCCTTCCCACGGCATCGATCTCGTCGATGAATATGATACAGGGCGCATGCTGTTTGCCCTGGGCAAAGAGATCCCGGACCCGGGACGCCCCTACGCCGACGAACATTTCCACAAAATCCGAGCCCGACATGCTGAAAAAGGGCACGCCGGCCTCACCGGCCACGGCCTTTGCCAGCAGGGTCTTGCCGGTGCCCGGAGGCCCAAGCAGGAGCACTCCCTTGGGAATCCGTCCTCCCAGCGAGGTGAACCGTTTGGGCTCCTTGAGGAACTCGATGATCTCCTCCAGCTCTTCCTTTGCCTCGTTTACACCGGCCACATCGGCAAAGGTGATTTTGATGTTGTCCTGAGATATGAGCTTGGCCTTACTCCTGCCGAAGCTCATGGCCTTGGTGCCGCCGGCCTGCATCTGGCGCATGAAGAATATCCATACCCCCACGAGCAGCAGCATGGGGATCCACGAGATGAGCACTGACATGTACCAGGGCGAGTCGTCGCTGGGCTTGGCCGAGATCAGGACATTCTTCTCCGTCAGCCTTTCCACGATTCTCGCATCATCCGGCACATAGGTTTCGAATTGGGTGCCGTCGGTCAGGCTTCCCTTGATCTCGTTGCCCTGGATCACGACCTCCTTGATCTCACCCTTGTCCACCATCTCGATGAACTCGCTGTAGGCAAAGGTCGTCGCCTCACTCGCGGGCTGATTGAAAAGGTGAAAGAGCATCACCATGATCAGTGCGATGACTACCCACAGGGCAATATTTTTAATCGTACCGTTCCCATTTTTCAGGGACTTCTTGTCTGGTGTCAAAGTAAGGTTCTCCTTGATAGTTAGTTCTCTAAGGATGCAAGTGTCGGCAGGACGATGTCGTGATAACTCTCGGATATGCGGGCGAGTGTTTCCGACGCCTCCTGGTGCCTCCCCAAGGCCATGAGAGCGTGGGCCTTATAAAAGAGAGCCTGGTCGCGATAATTCTCCGGCGGACTCTCGAGATCGTTCGAGAGAAACTCCAGGGCCCTTTCCGGTTGCTGACGGTCGAGATGAGCGGCAGTCAGGATCAGAATTGCCTGCCAGTGAAAGATGTCTTTCCGTCCCCAAGTATTGATAAATTCCTGTGCATGGTCGATGGCGGTCGAGGGGTCTTTCTCTCTGTATGACAAAGACGCGAGTCTCAGACGCGCGAGTTTGCCCGCCTTGGTGTCGGCATAGCTCTGCACCAGGTCCGCAGTGATCTGGGGATTGTCTCCCGCGCTGCTCAACGCGCTCATGGCGGAATGTTCCCTGCCCGTTTTCCAGGAATAAAAACCAATGCCGCTCGCCAAGACGACGACCACGATGGTCACCAGGGTGATAAATCGTGTGGGGTTTTCCTTGATCCACTGTATGGCTGACCTGGTTGTTGTGATGAACTCATCAGGCGCATTCAGAAGGTCTTTTCTTGTCGTCTTTGCCATGGGCAATTCTCCTCTTGATATAGGATACATACCATATAGTAACGAACCAGTGGTTCTGTCAATGCGGATCTCCCATCCACCTGGCGGCGCGGGTGTGCGGACAAACTCATAGTTAGTGCTACAGTAGTAAACTGCTATAGGCCGAGCCAATGCCCTGGTGGCTTTACAATGGAAGAGTCCGGCGATTGCCTGGGGTACTTCTTTGATTACTCCTGTAGTATTAGAACCTGCAGCCGAGCCCTAAGCCCACGTGGAAAGTCTCCTGCTCGATCTCCGCGTCGATGCCGGCCAAGCCGCGGCCGGTTTCATCAAAGGTCTGGGTGGCTGGGTCGTTTCCGTACCAGTACTGCACCTGGTCCCCGCTCGTCTTGATGCGCAGCCCCGAGCAGGTGGTGGACGCATACCAGGTGTTGGTGAAGAAATACTGCATGGACAGGGAGAACATCCTTCCGAATCCTGTGCACTCGCTCCGGGAGACCCGCATCCTTCTGAGGTGGTTGTCTTCGTCCTCGGCCCTGGCATAGGGGATATACGAGGTGTCCAGCGCAAGGTAGATCCTCCTGTCCGCGTGAATCCTCAAGGCGGCTCCGATATGGGCGAACCGGTATTCCACGGTATAGGTGGCTGCTGGACCCGATACACTGCCGGTATAGTTGCGCCACGAGTTGTATCCGATCTGCCTTGTGTCATACGCCTTGAAATCCGCCTCCTGGTAGTGGAGCCCCCCTACAAACCCGAAGGAGACGGGAGGCAGCGAGAGAGGAAAGATCCTCACATTCGATCCGAGCAGAAATGCCTTGGAATCCACGGTGCTCCGGGAATAGATGTCCAGCGCGCCATAAGGAACCCAGGCAGGATCCCGCGATTCATTGATCCAGTCGCAGTCTTCCATGAAATGTGCGCTCTCGTTCCAGGATGATGCCTGGATCCGGAACTCCGCTTCGATGAAGTCACGATAGGTGAGAGTATAGCCGGCCCCCAGAAGCCGCATGTCCATGGGCCAGCTCAGACGGCTTATCCCATCATCAGGGGTGATCTCGTATGTGGTTTCTCCCCACAGCGAGCCCACCTCGAAGAGTACGCGGTGGTCGAAGTCTGCAGCGCTCAGGACAGAGAGATGGATCAGGAATAATATCCCGATGGTCGTGATGCCGGTTCTCACGCTCCTCATGAAAGCCCTTCACCTGTGCATGCTCTATCTTTTTCGATGCCGCGGGCGAACCCTGCTATGCGACCCGGAACAGCGGGCAAAGCCGGGACCGGCATGAAAAAGCATAAACAGCTATTTTTTCACCCATCCTTATCACGAGGGAAGATATAAAGGCAAGCCTTTGTTTTCTTTTATGTTCCGCCCTGTCAGGCTGGAGGACGCGGGCGAGAGCGAAACCATGCCAAGGAAAAAAGAGAAGACAGGTTTCCGATATCCTTGTACCAAGCCTTCTTCACCACCAAGGATCGGGATAAGGGCACTGACCTGAGTCTGGCCACGGTCAGCCGGATCACAACCGACCTCAACGGCGGTATATCCGTGGAGAGCCGGCTCCATGGGGTTCGACCTTCACCCTGTATCCAGGCAAGGCAAAGAGATCGAGACTGCGCTGATATCCCTTTGGTCAGAGCAGCAACCTTGCCGGAAAAGAAACGCGGGCCCGGCTGTACCGGACCCTCAGCGAGGAGTGGTTGTCAGACGTTGGCGTGCATCATGTGCATGACCTCATCATATCCAATAGGCGGCACCTCGTGATGCGCCGCAAGGCGTTGTTTCCCCGGAGAGGAAAAGGGGTGTCACGCCGCCTTTTCCTGCACCCATTGCTCATACTTGGGCATCAGGTGCTGTCGGAGCTCACGGGGCGAAGAGGCCTTCCACTTCTTGAGAAAATCGGCAGGGCTCACCCCGGCGTCCTTCATGAGGCCCTGGAGCTTGCTCCACTCGCCTGCGGTGATAGGATGTGTCTCTTCTCCGGACCTTGACTTGGTTTTCTTCCCGCCCCCGGTCTTGGGCGGCTCGTCCTCGGACTGCTTTTTAGGCTTCGGCAGGGCCCAGTCGGGAAGCGCCGGGGGGTTCCACCGGAAAAACACCGGGTTCATCCGGGCCTTCCGGTCGCTGTCGCTCGCGTATGCGACGCCCCGGTGCGAACCGTTCTCGTCGATCTGCGCGAAGGTCGCCTCCAGGTTGTAGAGATATCTGCCGATTCCCCACTGGACAGCGGCCCGTTTCATGGCGTCGGAGAGCCCGCCCTTGACCGACTCGATGTCGGTGTTGTCAGCGCCGTCCCACTTGGTCACCCATTCTCCGTCAATCCGGATTGAGATGCCGCACAGCACTCCGCCGTTGGGGCCGGGGATGAACTGGTTCTTCCAGTTCTCGAGCCCGCAGACTGCATCGAGCCGGTTCTGGATGGCCCGGTTCGTGACATAGGCCAGGACCATGGCCCACGGCCTTCCGTGCCTGTCTATCCCGTTTCTCTGTTCCCGCCACTCGATGTCCTCGGGCGGGAACGGCTCTTTGAGCAAACAGAGATTGATTTCTTTTGACTTTGGCATTGATGGCTCCTTTTTTTGTTTGAAACCTGCGCGGGCAGGACACCCGCACTGGCCGCACACTATTGTTTGTATCTCATGACGCTTTTGGGGCATCCATATAAAAGGGGAATGGTCGAATAACCCCTGTGGCGGCCCCTGCGCTTTGAACTGTCTGGATTGTTACACGATAGGAAATACCCGTACTGCCTTTTCTCTTTGCTGCGATGTTTTCTCACTGTCCGCGAACCCGGCCGCGCCCGTCTGCGGGATTGAGCCGGCCTCAGATCACGTCTGCCGTTGTTTACCGGTCACCAGTGAGACATACTATAGTTCATCCGGAAATCCAAGCACAATATTGAGCCCTGGAATGCTGGAACGATGCGGTTTTAAAGGGGCATGGAGGACAGTGACGCCTGCCATGCCCCTGGTCTTTTTCAAAAAGATTTTACGGTTTTTCTCCGGTTGATTCCGGTCACAGGGCGCCCTCGCTGAGCGATCCGGCGTCAGCCTCCTCTGCCCGCCTGCTGCGGGTGTGCTTGCCGAAGAGCCTTTCGACCAGCACGTAGAACAGGGGCGAGAATATCACCACCAGGACGGTCGCGCTCACCATCCCGCCCAGCACGCTGGTGCCGATGGCGTTCATGGCGCCTGCCCCCGCGCCTGTAGTGACGGCAAGGGGCAGCACACCGAACCCGAAGGCCAGCGAAGTCATGAGGATCGGCCGGAACCGGAGCTTGGCGCCCTCCAGGGTGGCCTCCAGGAGCCCCATGCCCCTTTTCAGCCCGCCCTTGGCGAATTGCACGATCAGGATGGCGTTCTTGGTCGTCAGGCCGAGCGTAGTGAGCAGTCCGATCTGGAAGTAAACGTCATTGGCCAGCCCCCGCATGGTCGATGCCATGATTCCGCCGATGACCCCCAGCGGCAGCACCAGCAGGACCGAGATCGGGATGGTCCAGCTCTCATAGAGCGCAGCAAGGCACAGAAAGATCACAAACACGGAAAAGGCGTAGAGCAGAGGGGCCTGCGAGCTCGACATCCGCTCCTGGTAGGAAAGGCCGGTCCAGTCATAGCCGATGCCCTGGGGCAGCTTCTCCACCGCCTCTTCCATGGCCTGCATGGCCTCGCCCGAGCTCGTCCCGGGCGTCGGCTGCCCCCAGATATTGATGGAGGGAAAGCCGTTGAACCGCGCCAGCTTGGGAGGGCCTGAAATCCACCGGCCCGAGGCGAAGGAGGAGAAGGGTACCATGCCGCCCGATGCGTTGCGCACATAGAGCTTATCCAGGTCTCCGGGCAGCATGCGGTAGGGCGCGTCTGCCTGTACGTACACCCGCTTCACCCGGCCGTTGTGGACAAAGTCGTTCACAAAGGATCCGCCGAAGGAAGCGGACAGACTCCGGTGGATGGAGCTGATAGGGACCCCCAGGGCCCCGGCCTTGTCCCAGTCGATGTCGATGCGGTATTCGGGCACGTCGGCCATGCTGTTGGGCCTCACCGAGGTGGTCCTCGGGTCCTGCGCAGCGATTGCCAGCAGCTGATTCTGCGCCTCCATGAGCTTCTGGTGCCCCAGCCCCCCCCGGTCCAGGAGCTGGAAGTCGAACCCCTCGGCCATGCCCAGTTCGGGCACGGCCGGCGGCTGAAACACGAAGACCATGGCGTTCCTGATGCCTGAAAGGGAGCCCGTGGCCCGCTGCGCGATCGCCTTGACACTCAGGTCGTCACGGTCGCGCTCGTCCCAGTCTTTGAGCTTGATGAATACCATGCCCTGGTTCTGGGCCCTGCCGGAAAATCCCACGCCCGTGATGGTCATGGTGGATTCCACGGCCTCCTGCTCGTGCTCCTTGAAATAGCGCTCGATCTCTCTGGTGACCATCCCGGTCTGCTCCAGGGTCGCGCCCGTGGGCATGATCACCTGGGCGAGCAGGCCGCCCTGGTCCTCGTCCGGCAGATAGGAGGTGGGCATGCGCAGGAACAACAGCCCCATAACGCCCACGATCACCAGAAACACGGCCAGGTAGCGTTTTTTTCGGGAAAGGGAGTGGCCCACCAGCCTCATGTACTGATCTCTGAAGCCGAAGAACATGCGGTCAAACCACCGGAAGAACGGCCTCAGGAAGAAGATCGCATTATCCGCCGGCTCGTGCCCGGCCTTCACCTGCTTGAGGAGCGAGGCGCACAGGACCGGGGTCAGGATCAGGGCCACGACCACGGAGAGCAGCATGGCCGAGATGATGGTGATGGAAAACTGGCGGTAGATAACGCCGGTGGAGCCCGGGAAGAACGCCATGGGGCCGAACACGGCAGAGAGCACCAGCCCGATGCCGATGAGTGCGCTGGTGATCTGCTCCATGGACTTGGCCGTGGCCTCCTTGGGAGGCAGTCCCTCCTCGGTCATGATCCGCTCCACGTTCTCCACCACCACGATGGCGTCATCGACCAGAAGCCCGATCGCCAGCACCATGGCAAACATGGTGAGCATGTTGATGGAGAAGCCGAAGAACCCGAGCACGGCGAAGGTGCCCAGGATGACCACAGGCACGGCGATGGTCGGGATGAGGGTTGCGCGCAAGTTTCCCATGAACAGCCACATCACCAGGAACACGAGCGCGATGGCCTCGAACAGGGTGCGCACCACCTCCATGATGGCCACCTGGATGAACAGGGTGGTGTCGTGGGGATAGACGACCTTGAGCCCTTCCGGAAAGAACCGGCTCATCTCCTCCATCTTGGCCTTGACTGCATCCGCAGTGTCCAGGGCGTTGGTGCCCGAGGCCTGGCGGATGGCGATGCCTGCAGCAGGTTTTCCGTTGTACGCGCCCTCGATGTCGTAGATCTCGGTGCCCAGCTCGGTGCGGCCCACATCGCCGATCCGCACGATCGACCCGTCCGGGTTGGTGCGTATGGGGATCGCGGCGAACTCGTCGGGGGTCGAGAGCATGTTCTGGACTACGATGGAGGCGTTCAGCCGCTGGCCCTCCACGGACGGGACCCCGCCGAACTGGCCTGCCGAGACCTCGACATTGTAGGCTTTGATCGCAGCGATCACGTCCTCGACTGTCAGGCGGTAGTCGGTGAGCTTATCCGGATTGAGCCATACGCGCATGGCATACCCGCCGCCGAATATTTCCACCTCGCCCACGCCGGGCACGCGCGCCAGGACCCGCTCCAGGTTCGACTTGGCGAAGTCTCTTAAGTCCGTGCCGTCCATGCTGCCGGTCTCAGAGATCAGGGCCATGATCATCAGGTAGTTGTGGGTGGATTTGACCACGTTCACGCCCTGGTCCCTCACCACGTCGGGAAGGCTCGAAAGGCTCGACTGCACCTTGTTTTGGACCTGGGACCACGCGACGTCCGGGTTCGTGCCCGGGGCAAAGGTGAGCTCTATGCGCGAGCTGCCTGACGAGTCGCTCGATGCGGACATGTACAGCAGCCTGTCCAGGCCGGTCATCCGCTGCTCGATGACCTGGGTCACGCTGTTCTCAACGGTCTCTGCCGAGGAGCCCGGATAGGAGGTGTAGATAGTGATGGAGGGCGGGGCCATCTCGGGGTACTGGGAGATGGGCAGGCCGTAGATCGAGAGCAGTCCTGCCGCCATGATGATGATGGCGATGACCCACGCAAAGACCGGGCGGTCGAGAAAGAATTTTGAAAGCATGGTGTTTCTCTCCTCTTCAGTTCGAGACCGGTGCCGGGGAGGCTGCAGCGTGCGCCACGGGGAGCTCATCCCCGGCCGAAGGGATAGCCTTGACCTGCATGCCCGGCCTCACCTTGAGCGCTCCCTCGACAATGACCCGGTCTCCGGCACAGAGGCCTGAGGCGACGAGCCACTGGTTGCCCATGGCCCGGTCGATCTCGATCGGGCACTGTCGCACGACCCCGTCACCGTCCACCACCAGCGTCAGCGCGTTGCCCTTAGGGTCGCGCGAAACGGCATTCTGGGGGATCAGGATGGCCTGCCTGTCGATTCCCTCCCTGACCACGGCGCGCACAAACATGCCCGGAAGCAGGACATCGTCGGGATTGGGAAACACTGCCCGCAGCGTGATCGTGCCGGTGGTGGGGTCGACCGTGACATCGCGGAACTCCAAGGTGCCCTCGATGGGGTATTCCGAGCCGTCCTCCAGGATGAGTCCGACTTTTTTCTGGCTTTCTCCCTCGGCAGAGAGGCTGCCGCTTGCGATCCGGTGCTTCAGTCGAAGCAGGTCGACCGTGGACTGGGGAACGTCCACGTAGATCGGATCGAACTGCTGGATGGTTGCCAGCGGCACCGGCTGGTTCATGGTTGCCAGCGCACCTTCGGTCATGTTGGATTTGCCGATCCGACCGGATATCGAGGCCGTGACCCTGGTATAGCCCAGGTTGATCCGGGCCGATTCGACTGCTGCCTCCCAATAGGCGACCTCTGCCTGGGCCTGGCGGGAGATCGAGTCCACATCATCGAAGTCCTGCTGGCTCACCGCTCCACCGGCAAGCAGCTCCCCGTACCGCACGGCTCGCGACTTCAGCGCGGGAAGGTTTGCCTGGGCGCGAGCGAGCGAGGCCGCAGCACTGTCGTATGCCGCCTGAAAGGGTGCCGGATCGATCTGGTAGAGAAGCTGGCCCTCCTTCACGAAAGAACCTTCTTTGAAATGACGTTTCTTGATGATGCCGCTCACCTGAGGCCGGACCTCTGCGATCAGGTGTGCGGAGGTGCGCCCCGGCAGCTCGGTGGTCAGCTCTAGCTGCTGTTCCTTTGCCTCGATGGTCGTCACCTCGGGCGCGGGGGGTGATGTTTGTGTCTGCTGCCGGTCGCATGCGCCGATGAGCAGGGCGAAAACCGCAATGGTCAAGATACAGAGCCGGGCATTCCGGACAGGTTCAGCACAAGGGTTCATCACATTCCTCCAATGTTCTTTCTGGGGTACACATGCCCAAAAACACGGGCTCCATTGATACATGGTCACTCCACCAGACCTTTCAACAGGATATTGAGGATCGCTTCGGGATCTTCCGGAAAGGTCTGATCCTCAGGTTCGTCGAGCCACCGGAAGAGAAAGGCCGTAGTGATCCCGTCGAGCGCCACGGCGAGTGCGTGAGGGTGGGCGATCCTCCTGAACCGGTTTTTCCGCATTCCGCTCTCGAAGACACCGGCCAGGACATTGAGAGCCTCCTCGTGGACCTGCCTGATCCGGGCGCTCAGCTCTGCCATGAGGTCGAAGCTCTCTCCGTATTTCTCGGAGAAGTAGAGCCGGATTAGGGGCACATGAGCACGGAAGATCTCGCCCTTGACCCTGATATAATTCATCAGGCGATCCACCTCGTCATCCTTCTCCTCGATCGCCCCGACAATGGCCGCATGAAAGGCATCGGTCTTTTCAAGGATGAGGGCCTTGTAGAGATCTTCCTTGTTCTTGAAGAACTTATACAGCGTGCCGATGGCGAACTCCGCCTTCGAGGCGATCTCATGCATGGTGACATTGTGATAGCCTTTCTCCGAGAACAGGATCAGCGCAGCATCCAGCATACCCCGCCGCTGCCGGGCCTTCTCCCTTTCGCGCCGGGAAGGCTGCTTTCTACGTCTCACAACATATTCGTTCTGCATGTGATTTCCTCAAGAAACATATACGCGAAAATGAACGCGATGTCATTTCATAGAACAGCGTGTCATTCCAGTCAAGATGATT
>JALNWY010000003.1 GCA_023230665.1 Deltaproteobacteria bacterium | reverse complement strand
GGCATATTGAGCAACACAGGCCCTGTTCGTACTATTCTATATATGAGCAGAAAGGCGGATGCATGCCGGATGGCCGGGTGTGCTCGCTCCTCCGGCACGGGAGAGGGCATAGGCATCCGGCCGTATCTCACGGCCGGATGGAAGGCCGGCCCGGAGGCGCACCTGCCTTACGATGATTCAGAGAATCCGTGTATAAACGCGAATAAAAAGAAGGAGTAAGTCATGCAGAGGCTCTCAATATCAATCATTCTGGCTATCGGGATTGCGATGTTTGCGCTTTCGGGCTGCGCCCGCGGTGAAAAGCCGGCCACTACAGCCGATATCATGAGAGAATATGCTGCTGATGTTCAGTCAGAGGTCGACCTCAAGAAAGATCTGGCAGAGCAGTGGGAGCAGGGTTCGGAACTGGCGCAGACCGGCAGGGATCGCATCAGAGACGGCGAGGAAATGATTCAGGAAGGCCAGTCGCAGATCAACCAGGGCAAAAGAGAGATGGCTCAGGGAACCCAGCTCATGCAGGACAGCGAGCGCCGTTTCCGTCAGAATTTCCCCGGTCTTCAGATCAGGCCCGGAGGCGCGACAGGCGGAACAACCGGAGAGACCAGCTCTGCCGACTGATACCTCTCCACTCCTTTCCCCGGCATTGCTGCGCGAGAGCGGCATGTTTGTTTTCTTTTTCTCACTGTTGCTTGAGTGAGCGCGTCACGAGCATGCCCGGCAGGGTGATAAACGTGAGGAGAGCATCGAGGTTCAAGCTGTAAAGGTCTTTGACTCCATCTGACAGATCATCCCTGGAAGACATGATCTCATCTTGCAGTATAGCAGGTCACTTGGCTTCAGGATAGGTGTCTTGGAACAGCTTATATGTGTCGGGATAGGTGGAACCAAGCTGCTTCAATCCAGTTTGAATTCTTTTCACCCATCTTTTTCCCCGGGATTGAATCTCTTCCATGGCCACCGGGAGATCCCCAGGCCTGTCCGGTATGAGAACATTGAGCAACTGGGACACCTGGAAGAGATCCTTGGTAGACCTGACACTGCTTGATACCGGCCTCTCCCCGGCAACCAGGAGTTTGTGGAGAGCGTACCGGGCAGGATCAGGGATGTTCACCAGGATTCCACCGCCATTGATTACCGCTGCCTGAACATGAGTCTCGATGAGGTAGTCCAGGAACATAAGCGGCTGCGCTGCCGTTTTCAGCCTGTTGATGAAAACAGGCTTCGGATCATCAGGCTTTTTCGCGGGGGTGAGGATATCGACTCTCAACTCCTTTCCCCGGATATGAAACGATGTCGAAGGATTCTTGTGGTTCAAGGGCGGGATGGGAAGAAACCCCATTTGAAGGCTTTCCAGAGTGCCGGGGATATCGGCAACCAGATCAGGGACCGCGACTTCCATGCGAGCTGACCCGGCGATGTCGATGTCCTGTGTGCGAAGAGATGGTTTGTCCCATTTGACCCCGAGCATGTTTCCCATTACCAGGAACGCGTGCGTGCCGACCAGGACTCCCCCCAGTCTGAAAAAACCGCTGTCAGACAAGGCCCTGAGAACCCGGGCTGTCTCCGCGTCCGTGATGTTGGCATCTCCGATGCGGAGTTGGCTTGCGAGCCTGTTGAGGTTCTCGGTTTCCTCTCTTATATCCTGCTTTTCTCCCAGATATTTTTCGATGAAGCTGTCTATGGCCTGGTTCCTGGGGCCTATGTAAATCTGGCGTGAGATTCCACCGGGCTCACTCGACTGGAAATAGCAATATTCCTTGCCCTTGACGGTCTTGGAGGTGAAGCACCCGGAGAGCTTTCCCACCGACCTGTTTGCTTCGGCAATGATCAGCTGCTCAACCAGCTCGGCATAGAGGGTTTGCGTGACCAACGGCATGCGCTTCATGGTTATACGCTAATTAGCATCAATCTACGTATAACTCAATGACAAAACAAAATGATCTCCTTTCGGAAGTGTCTTTTGCCAGGCTGTGTAGTAGTCCCCCTTTTATTACTGGTCGGGTAGACCGTGCGGTTGCCCAACCCGGCCTCCCACGGATCCGGACGTGCGGCTTTCCCGCATCCTGCTCTTCAGAAGCAACCATTCACTACGGACGAGCCAATTTATGGACGATGACCACTGGCGGGAGAGGAAAGCGCTTGTAGATCTGATGGAACGACTCCCATACCGCCCGCTTTGACCGGGCAGAACTCTCACCTGCCGGGTCCCTTCCTTGAATTTCCAGGTTGGTTACTACCCTCCTTTCCCTTCAAGCCAGACTTCCCTGGCGCACCCAGATCAAATTGTAACTATTGCATATAAGCTGTTAGCGAACTGTTCTCATGAATGAAAGAATGGGGTCAGGCCTAATCCGAATTCGTCTTTCTCCCCTGCTCGGAAAGGGCCTGCTGCAGGCCGGAAAACGAGCCGTGCTTCGATGCCCCTTCGATTGCCTTCACCGCCACGTCCTGCACCTTTTGATAAGCGGCCTCCTGAAGCCTTGAGAGCTTGGATATCTGCTCGGCCTGCTCCTTCACGGTTTTTTCCAGAGCGTCGATGCGGGTGAGCAGCACATTCTTTTCCCCCTCATACTGCTGCTTGAGCATGTTCGTCTGATAGTCCGCCTCCAGCTTGAGTCTCTCTGCTGTGTCTTTAGATGCCTTGGCGACAGCGCTTTGAAGCTCTTCAGGAAATGCCCCGGCACGTTTTTTCAGCTCAAGGAATTCCGATTCCTTCTCCGCGAGAGCCTTTCTTCGCTCGCTGAGCTCTTTTTCAACTGCCTCGCGCATGGCCTTGATCTCGTTTTCAAGGGCCTGTTTCTCAGAGAGGAGGCGGGCCTTTTCATCTTCAAACTTGTCTTTCTCGATCTGGCGCTCTCGCTGCAATGAATACAGATACTCTTCTTTTTCCCGCTGCCGCTGCCGCGCCTCCTGCTCTCGCTGCTCCTTGACCTCGGCTGCGCGCAGGGCCTTTTCCTGGTCCCACTTTCCACGGGTTTCTTCGATATCTTCCAGAAGGCTCGACTTTTTCAGCTCCAGCTCTTCTTCAAAAAGCCGGTTTTTGCGGTTGCTGGTTTCTATGAGCGCGGCAAGAGAGCTTGCAGACCGGTCGATCTCGTAGATTTCTCTGAGCTCGGCATCACGGATGCTGATTGCGGCCTGAATGTGGCCCAGCTTTTTTACCTCTGATTCGAGCCTCTCCTGAAGCTGAGAGAGGTTTTTGTCGATATCCGCTTTCAGGGTTTTTATGTTCTGGGCCACGCCATCCATCGAGACATCGCGCACGGCATGGATCACCTCCTGCTTCTTTTTCTCCTCGATTTTCTTCTCAGGCTTCAGCTCTGCCTGGTTCCGTTCCTCAAGCTCTTCCAATACCTCGTTATAGGCATCGAGGAGTTCCTGTTTGGTGTTTTTCATACCGAGATCGGGTTTTTTCGACTTGGCGCTTGCCATTGGACAAACCTCCCTTCATTCAGTCATAACCGTGCAGCCGACACCTTATCATATTGCGCAATAATTCTTGCGCAATAATTCGGTCAAACAGGATTATTTCAGAAAATGATCACTAAAACAACTCCTATATCACGACCCGATGACAAGATAATGGACAGGGAAACAGCACCGGGGCATTATATTTTGTGATCTGACCATTAGAGGGATTTTTCTGCAGATTTTGCCGATTAGTTCCAGATAATGATCCATATCGTAAATTCATTATTGAAATCCATCCTCGAAATAGTTTACGGTCTCCCAATCGACTAACAGCTTGGCGGGTACAGTTGGTTTTGGTCTTATGCAAGGGTCAAGAGCACATTCCCTCCGGAAGCACACGAGAAATTCCTCTCGGAAAGGAAGCGCTGCATGAATCATATGAAGACAAGACTTGGTGGATGGGGCGCCGGAGCGCTGGTCTGGCTGTTCGGGTATGCGCCTCTGTGCTCAGCTCTCACCTTCACGCCGATCAACCGGGACCATGTCATGGAAGCTGCAGCTTTGGTCACCGCAGAGGTCTACCCGAACGCAGACGCTGTCATGGTGGACAACAGGCACTTCGTGGCCTATGAGGAGGACGGCGCCTATGGTGAGTGGTACGACTCCTATGTGAAGATCCTCACTGAAAAAGGCAGGAGAAGGTACAAGAGCGTCACCTCCTCGTTCACCATTCCCTACAACACCACCGAGTTCCAGCTCGTGGAGGTCATCCGCGGTGACGGAACCGTGCAGGAGGTCGACATCGCCTCAAATTCGAGCGAGATGGTCGAGCAGTCGCAGATGGATGAGAACATCTATGATCCCAACAGCCGGATCCTGAGGGTGACCATCCCCGAGGTCGAGGTGGGCGACACCGTCCATTTCATTGTATACGATCGTTTCGACAAGGTGCGCATGCCCGACGTGTTCACCGACTATGTCCTTATGGAGGGAATCGACCCTATCAGGCGCTCCGAGTATATTGTGGCTGCTCCCAAGAACATGCCGCTCAGGAGCATGGCAATCAAGTCGGAGATCCCGGGCACTGTAAGCCACGCGCAAGAGGACACCGAGGACGGAATCGTCTATGCCTGGGTGGCCCAGGACGTGCCCCAGACCTATGATGAGCCGCAGATGCCCAAGCTCTACACCCAGGTGCAGCGGCTCCTGATCAGCACCATCCCCGACTGGGAGAGTGTGTCGCGATGGTACTGGAACCTGTGCAAGCCGCACATCGAGGACACCACCCCGGAGATGGAAAAGACCGTGCAAGGCCTGATATCGGGCATCGAAGAGCCCGGGCGCAAGGTCTCGGAGATCTTTCAGTGGGTGTCGCAGCAGGTCAGGTACCTGGGCATCACCGTGGAAAAGGACGCCCCGGGCTATGAGCCGCACCCGGTGAGGATGACCTTTGAGCGCCGCGCCGGCATCTGCAGGGACAAGGCTGCCCTGCTGGTGTCCATGCTGCGCATCGCCGGGTTTGACGCCTATCCGGTGCTCATCATGAACGGGCCGAAAAAAGACCATGAGGTTCCGCAGCCGATGTTCAATCACGCGGTTTCCTGTATCCGTCTGGGCGACGGCAACTATATCCTTATGGACGCCACTGACGAGAACACCACCGAGCTGTTCCCGGCCTATCTGAACGACCAGAGCTATCTCGTGGCCTCGCCTCAGGGAGAGACGCTCCTCACGAGCCCCATCATCCCGGCCGAGCACAGCATGATGCGCATCGAGACCACCGGAAGCATCGACAGGGTAGGGACTCTGAAGGCCGATACCGTGTTTTGTTTCGAGGGATTCAACGACAATGCATATCGCACATTCTTCTCGCGGCTCTCGTTTGAGGAGCGCCAGCAGTATATCGAGAAGATCATCATGAGGACCGCATCCGGAGGTGTGCTCACCTCGTGCGAGATCCTGCCCCGCAACATGCAGGACACGTCCGAGCCCATCGTGGTCCGGGCCGCCTTTGAGGTCAAGGAATGGGCCATTCCGGGCAAGGACGCGGTCATGCTGCCCATGATCCGCTTCGGGAGAAGCGTGGGCATGGCAAATGTCCTTATCGGCAAGATGGGCCTGAAGACGCGGAGATACCCCTATGTCACCGAGGTGGCGTGCGGGGTCAGGGAATCGCTCAGGATCGATCTGGGCGACTCGGTGGGCCAGGTGATGAGCCTGCCCGATTTTGAGCCCGTGGAGAACCACGGGACCGCCTGGAGCATGAACGTGTCTATTCAGGACAGGGTGCTGACCATGGACAATGTCTTCAAGCTCAAGGCGCCCGAGTATTCGCCTGAGGAATACATCGAGCTCCAGGAAACCCTGAAGACCATGGAGGCGGATTCCCGGAAGATGCCCATCTTCTCGCCCGCTCCGTCTGCGCCGCTGGTCCAGCACAAGGCCTGGTACTCGTCGTCCCGGGACTATGACCCGGATGCCCTCATCCTGGACGAGCTCCATGAATATGACGTGATTGATGACAGCACCTGGACCGAGACCCGGCGCGTGAAGATGAAGGTGTTCACCTATGCCGGCGTGAAAAACTACAGCGATTTGCGCATCCACTATAATCCGATCCGCGAAAACGTCGAGGTGGTCAGCGCGGTGGTGACTTCTCCCGAAGGAGTGCAGACATCCATCCACGAGCAGGAGATCAATGTCATGGACGCCGACTGGGTAGCGGACGGCCCAAGGTACCCGGGGTCCAAGGTCATGGTGGTGAGCCTTCCGGGCGTGGACCAGGGAAGCATCATCGACTACACCATCGTGCGCACCAAGACCGGGCAGCCTTTTTTCTCTCTGCACGGCGAGTCGTGTTATATCGACAACCAGCGGATCGACAAGCGCGTGCGCGAGCATAGGACCATTGTGGGCCTGGACGGCGTGTTCCGGTACCACGAGCCCATCGAGAAAAAGACCGTGCGGATCCGGGTGCCTCAAGACATGGCGCTCAAGACCTCTCCCTCTCAGGAAAGCGGCGCTCTGCACCCCGGTGTCGACCTCCCCGGAGAGGATATTACCTTCAGGACGTTTACCGGCGACGGCAAGCAGGTCTATGAGTTCAGTGCCTCGCAGGTGCCGCCCGTGCTCGAGGAAGACTATCTCCCGCCGTGGTACTGCTTCAACCCCATGGTATTCGCATCATCGGGCCACTGGGAGAAATATGCGGCCCGGGTGGAAAAACATCTGCTCGAGGCATCCTCTGCCGGCCAGAAGGCCCGCAAGGCGGCCCGACTTCTCCTGAAGCAGGCCCAGGGCGATTCCCAGAAGATCACGATCATCCGTGATTATGTGATCCGGGGCATCAAGTATATCCGGACCCCCTGGCACGAGATCCCGCTCGAGTATATCACCCCGGCGGATCAGGTGCTCGCCGAAGGTTACGGCAATTCCGCCGACCGTGCCGTGCTGCTCCATGCCATGCTGACCGAGGCGGGCTTCAAGCCCGAGTTTGTGCTGGCCTCGTGGGTGTCGTCCATCGACAGCCTCCAGAAGCCCATGCGCGACTATCCCGCGCCCCACTGGTTCAACGGTGTCCTCGTGAAGGTGATGACCGAAGACGGTCCTGTCTACCTCAATGATACCGACCAGTACGCCTCGCTGGGGAGCACCAGGTATTCCGGCAATCCCGGGCTCGTGCTCAAGACCGGTGAGTTTGAATCGATCGAGCCGATCTCAAAGGCATACGCCGACCGCCGCGACACCGACATCGCCATCCAACTCCTCGAAGACGGCGATATCGTGCTCACACAGAGGCGCACCTATTATGGCGAGAACTTTTCCGCGTTCAAAAAGCAGTTTTCCGAGATGCAGCCCGAGGAGCGGAAACGCCATCACGAGCAGATGATCACATCCATCAGCCATGCGGCACAGCCCTTTGGCCAATATGTCACCCGTTATGACGAGTACCCCGGGATCGAGGAGCTGAGCGTCAAGATCGACTCCTACGCAGTGCGGCAGGATAAATATCTCTATCTCAAGGTGCCGGGGCTCATCAACATCCTGGAGGGCGTGACGAGCGATGCAAGAGAAAATCCCCTGTATCAGTCCGGCCCGCGCAACGCCCGGATCACGGTGGAGGTTACGCTGCCCGACGGCGCCAGGGCCTGCGAACTGCTCCCGCCCGACGGCTTCCGGGTGCGGATGGGCAAGGACGGCGGCGGAATCAGCCTGAAAACCTCTGTGGACGGCTCGGAATGCGGAAAAGCCTGTGAGGTCGTGCGCATCAGCCAGGATGTGGACATCGATCCGGTCGTTGTGCCGCCCGCGGATTATCCCGAGCTCCTGGATTCCCAGCGCATCATCTCGCATCCCAGGTCCAATCTGATTCTCGTGCGCATGGAATAGCGCGCCATGGATATTTTGCCGCAGGCCGGGTATGGTTTCCCCGCCTGCGGCGAGCTTAGCCCGATCTATGGTATTGACCTCCTAACGGAAAGGCCCCTCAATCCTACCTTCGCCCGATTCATGATTCTCCCATTACCTGTCGATGAGAAAAGATAGCGTTTCTGACAGCACCAGCCCGGAGGATGAAATGGAGTGGATTTCGAGGCACAAGGTCGTGCACCGGGTTCTTTTTGACAACCGGATGGTGGTGAGGAGGAGATAGTCCCTTGGAGAGAAGATCCTTCCCGAGAATACCCGTCCAGACGCATATCCAAATCGATATGACGGCCGACGGATTCTTCGGGCGGGGCCATCCTTCCCATGAGCAAGGCGCCATCAGCTGCATGGTGACCTCCATAGATATCAGCCTGGGCGGATTCAGTGTCAGGATCCTGCGTTCTCCCCTGGATACGGGCATGAGCTTCAGCCCTGCGCTGGCATACATGCTCGTGGGCAGAGACATCACCGCCTTGTTCAAGGATGAACAGGTCACGGTCAAAGGCAAGGTAGTGCGGGTTGACCCGGAAACCATGCTCATGGCGGTTGTCATCACCCGGGTTTCCGATATCCACAGATGGCGGGAGATCTGCAGTCAGGCAATCGCCGGTAAAAACTGAGATCCGGCCTTGTTCTGCAACTCGCGAAGGCATGATACGGTCTTTTTAGTCCGGGATCATAACATCTTGTAGCCGATTCACACCTTCCGCTAAAATAGAGGATAGGATCTTGATATATTTTTTATAATATGATAACTAATTAAAAGTATTGATTAATTATATAAGGCACATGTTTTAGCACCGGTGATGGTCAGATTTATTTGAAATAATGAATTCGATCATGATTTGAGGAAGGTACGAGGTTCCACTTGCCGAAATTGTCTCTCGCAAAGCTCGAACGCCACCTCTACGGCGCTGCCGACATCTTGCGCCGGAAAGGCATGGACGCTTCCACCTGCATTGAAATGAACCGGGCGCGAATGAATTACGATCCGGCCAATGGAAGGGCGACCAGCCGGTCGCCCCAACGAAACCGCCATTCAGTTCGGTTGCAGGGGTATGATTATTCGCAGGCAGGCGCCTATTTCATCACCTTTTGCACCCAGGATAGACAATGTTTGTTCGGGCACATCGTTGAGAGCGAAATGCGATTGAATGACGCAGGGAAAATCGTTGCGGATGAATGGATAAAAACCAGCGCAATACGCCATGAAATCGAATTGGACGCCTGGGTCGTCATGCCAAATCATTTCCACGGGATTGTAATCATTACGGGTGATGCGGTAGGGGCGCACGGCCGTGCGCCCCAACGGCAGGATATACGCCAGGTAGGGGCGCACGGCCGTGCGCCCCAACAGGGCCGTGCGCCCCTACAGGGCCATCCGCCCCAACCACCGCCACCCGATGCACCCGATCGCATATTGCGGAGGGCGCCGAAATCCCTGGGATCGTTGGTGGCCGGATTCAAATCGGCCGTGACCAAACGGATCAATTCATTACGAAACACGCCGGGCGCGAAATTATGGCAGCGCAATTATTGGGAACACATCGTTCGCAATGAACCGGAATTGAACCGCATCCGCGAATATATCGGCAACAATCCTGCGAAATGGGAAATGGATAAATTATTTATTCCATCCGCCCCCCCGTAGGGGCGCACGGCCGTGCGCCCCTACGGCAATATATACGCCAGGGGTATGGGCGCACAGCCGTGCGCCCCAACGAGGCCGTGCGCCCCTACGGCATCACGGTGATCGCGCCCGGAGAGAGAAGCAGCCTCACCCGGTCTCCGACCGAGGGTGCCAGCGTGTTCTGCGGGAGATCAAAAAAGAGGGCCTGCGAGCCGGTGGTTATGACCTCCACATGATAGCTCCTTCCCTTGAACAGACAGTCATGCACAATTCCCTCGATCGTGATCATGCCCGTGGGCCCCGATTCATCGTTTTCGCAGATCACGACAGCATCGGGCCGGATGAGAACAGTCACCTCCTCGCCTCTTTCATGCCCGTGGGCGGGCACGTGCAGCAGGCCCAGGGGCGTGGCTATGGACGAGCCGGTTTCTACCCGGCCCCGGACGAGGTTGACCAGCCCCAGGAACCGGGCCACTTCCGGATTCGCCGGCTGCCGGTACAGGTTCTCCGGCGTATCCATCTGCGCGATCTCCCCCTGGTCCATGACCGCAATCGTGTCTGCGATGGCAAAGGCCTCTGCCTGGTCATGGGTGACCACGATCGTGGTCATGCCGATGCGTCTGAGGATTTTGCGCAGGTCGCCAAGGAGCTTTTCTCTCAGGCCCCGGTCAAGGGAGCCCAGGGGCTCGTCCAGCAGCAGCAGGCGCGGGTAGGGCGCCAGGCTTCGGGCAAGGGCCACCCGCTGGCGCTCGCCGCCCGAAAGCTCGCTTACGTTCCTCCCGCTCAAACCCTGCAATCCCACCAGCGAGAGCATCTCGCCGGTCCGCTTCGCTATCTCGCTGCGGGAGAGTCCCAGCATATGCAGCCCGAATGCGATGTTGCCCGACACGTCAAGATGGGGGAAGAGGGCATACTCCTGAAACATCATCCCGAAACGCCTCAGGTGCGGCCGGGTATTGCGCAGGTCTCGACCCTTGAACAGGACTGAGCCCTGCTCGGGATGCTCAAGGCCGGCTATTACCCGAAGCAGGGTTGTCTTTCCGCTCCCCGAGGGGCCCAGGATGCACAGAATTTGGGTCTCTTCCATGGCAAGGCTCACCCCGCGGAGCACGGGTGTGCTGCCGAAGGACTTGAAAATGCCTTTTATCTCGAGAAACGCCATGTCAGAACTCCCCTTCAGGACCGGTGCGCAGTTTTTCCAGAAACAGAAATCCCGCCGCGGTCACCAGCATGAGAATGGTGCTCATAGCCATTGCCTGGCCATAGTTCATGGCCCCGGGCAGGCCGAGGAAGCGGTAGATGGCAAGCGGTACAGTCGGGACCTCGGGCCTGGCGAGAAAGATCGTTGCTCCGAACTCGCCGATGCTCACGGTAAATGCGAAGACCGCTCCCACTGCAAGTGACCTCCTCATCATGGGCGCCACCACCTTCCACCAGACCTTTCCCGGAGCCGCGCCCAGGAGCAGGGCCGACTCCCTGATGTGCGCCGGGACGCTTCGCAGGCCCGGAAGGATGCTTCTCACCACAAAGGGATAGGCCACGAGTGTGTGCGCAAGGGGCACGATGATCAGCGATGCGCGCAGGTTCAGGGGCGGCTCGTCCAGTGCGACGATATAACCGAAACCCAGGGTGACCGCGGACGTGGCGAGCGGAAGCATGAAGAGCGGGTCGAGCAGGGAGGTGGCGAGCCCGCGGTCCCGGCTCAGAAAGATCGCAACCGGCAATCCGATGCACAGTGACATCACCAGGGTGACCAGGGCGAACCCCACCGAATATCCGATGGCAGCTGCGGGCGGTATATAAAAAACCGACTGCCCGGCGTTTTCAAAGAGTGCGCGGTAGTAGAGCAGCGAAACCCCCGAACCCGTGGACAGGGAACGGACCACGAGGGCCAGCAGGGGAGAACCCAGAAACAGGAGCAGGAGGAAAACCGTGCCCCAGACCACGAGACGGTCTGTGTTCGTGACAATGTCGCGCTGAGTCGTTTTGAGCGATTCCGGCGTGAAGGCCACTGTTGCGCTCCTCTGCAGGCGGGTGTAGACCCACATGAAGGCGAACATGAAGCAGATCTGCAGCAGCGAGAGGGCGGCTGCCATGGGCAGGTTGAACAGGTGCACGGCCTGGCGGTAGATGGCCACCTCGATAGTGGCATACCGGGGGCCGCCCAGGATGAGGATTACGCCGAAGCTGCTGAAGCAGAAGATGAACACCAGCAGAGATGCGGCCATGATTCCGGGGCGCAGCACCGGGAAGGTGACCTTCCAGAACGCCTTCCAGGGCGAGGCCCCAAGCACCAGTGCCGCGTGCGACAGGTCCGGGTGTATCCGTGACCAGAAGTTGCCCACGATCCTCAAGATCACGGTGAAGTTGTAGAACACGTGGGCCATGAGGATGGAGACGAGGCTCTGTTCGATCTGGATGGGGGGAGAAGAGAACCCCCACATGCCCATGAGCCATTCATTGAGCAGACCCCTGGCGCCCAGAAGGGCGCTGAACGCGGCTGCCACCACCACGGACGGCAGCACAAAGGGGATGGCTGTGCACGACTGGATCAGGCTTTTTCCCGGGAAGCGGTAGCGGGCAAAGACATATGCCGCGGGCAGCGCCAGGACCAAGGTCAGGACCGTAGACAACGCCGCCTGCCAGGCCGTGAACCAGAGAATCCTGAGCGAAGAGCCGGTAGAGAACAGGTCGGCGATGGCGCCGGGATCCCACTGTCCGCCTGGCGCAAGGCCAAGGGAGAATATCTCGAAAAGGGGGTAGAAGTAGAAAACCCCCAGAAAGGCCAGGGGAAGGGCGACCAGAAGGATGGCGGCACGGTTTCCCGACGGTCTCACTGGAGCACGGTCTCTGTCCAGGCCCGTATCCAGGCGTCGCGCCTTTGTGCGATGACCTCGGGATCCAGGATCACCGGTCTGCTCGCCAGCCGGGCGTGCTCGATGAACACCTCGGGCAGGCGGGCGTTTTTGTTTGCCGGAAACATGAACATCTTTAAGGGGATCTCCTGCTGAAAGGGCGTATCGAGCAGAAAGTCGATCACTTTTCGCGCCGACTCGGGCTGCTTTGACCCTTTGAGGATGCCGGCGAACTCGATCTGCCGAAACGCTGTTCCGCTGCCGGTCATTGCCGCAGTGGGAGCCGTTTCCGGCGGGTGTTCCGCAAAGTACACCTCTGCGGCAGGACTGGCCGAGTAGCTCACGACCAGGGGCCGCCCGCCCTTGGATGTTGCGCTGAATTTGCCCCAGTATGCGTCTTCCCACCCGTCGGTGACCAGGACACGGTTTTTCTTCAGGGCTTGCCAGAACTTCACGAAGCCGTCCTCTCCGCAGGTTCCCACCGTGGCGAGCAGAAAGGCCAGCCCAGGAGACGATGTGGCAGGGTTTTCCACCACCAGGAGCCCTGCATATTCAGGGCGGACGAGATCGTCCAGGCTCTGGGGCACGGGGAGCCCTTCCCGGTCGAACCACGCCCGGTCGTAGTTCACGCACACGTCGCCATAGTCTACGGGCACAAGGCGGTGGGTCTTGTCCAGCACCAGGGACTCATCGATGGATGCGAGCAGAGGCGAGCTGTAGGGGACGAAGATATCAGCGCCCAAGGCCCTGCTCATAAAGGTGTTGTCCACTCCGTAGAAGACATCGGCCAGGGGATGGGCCTTTGAAAGGATGGCCTGGTTGAGCGCGGCCCCTGCATCGCCTGATTTCAGAAAAAGCAGGCGGATGCCGTGCCCCTTTTCAAACCTTTCGAGCACCTCCACGCCGATGCTGAAGCTGTCATGCACCATCACCCTGACCACCGGCACCTCTCCAGCGGCATCATTCTTCGGGCAGCCGGCCAGAAGACATACCGCAGCCAAAAGGACGAACAGCAGCGCAGCCTTATATTTCATCATATACGCCTCATATCCCTAAACAAAAAATGCCATCCCCCGATGGAGGATGGCCTTGCTTGCCCATGAGCCTTCATCCCTCCGCCGGCATTATCCGGTTCAGGTTCCACGGGCAGGCCCACAGCTCCTTATATGCCGGGATCAAGGGCCCCTCTCAGCCCGGTTTTTCCGAGCTCCCGCAAAGGCGTCAGCCTTAAGCTTGTGCTTGAAAAAACCTTAGATCCAAGTGCATGCCCTGTCAAGCGATTTCCCGGGCCGTTTCCGCGAGCGATAGAGGCCGGCGTGAGAAGCGAACTGCTATCCTCCTTAGGCCATAGTAGTTCACTTCGTCATGGTTCAGGTCATCAAGGGGAGTATCACGAAAAGATCGTCATGCCCGCAGGTTAGGCATCAGCGGCTCTAAAAAAAAGGTTATGCTCGCTGAAAGCCTTGTACAAGGGGGGCATCTTGTCGGCAAAGAAAAACGCCGGAGGCGAGCAGCCCCCGGCATTTTTTATCGCCGGCACGGCAAGCCGGAGGTCAGTTGTCCGAAGCGGCCGGCGCCTCTGCTGCGGGAGTCTGTGCAGGTGTCGCGTCGGCCGGCGCCTCTGCTGCCGAAGCCTGTGCAGCAAGGGCCTCGTCAGCCGTTGCCTCTGCTGCCGGAACTGCTGCATCTGCATCCCCGACGTCATCGGCTGTAGGAAGCTCTTCCCCGACGGTAGGGGCATCGGCGGTGTTTTCAGGCTGATCCATCATTTCCGCCGCCGGGGCCTCCACGGAGGCCTCCTCGGCCTTGGTGCAGGCGCTCAGCGACAGGCACAGCGCCATGCCCGCGATGATCGCCAAGATGCCCATACCAGTGAAACCACCACATGTCCTTTTGATAATCTTTTTCATATGCCATCCTCTTTAAAAAGTTTTTTGTTCAGGTTCAGTCATTGTTGAGTATCACCTGATCGATGATATGAATCACCCCGTTTTTGCACCTGATGTCCGGTTTCACGATCCGTGCGCCCCGCACATAGACGGCGCCGTCCTTCCGGACGAGGGTCAGCACCTCATCGCTCAAGGCAGTGGTGCAGGATTCGTGTATCACACTTGAGCACAGGACTACATCCGGCGCCACATGGCAGGCGAGCAGGCCTTCCAGGGCATCACGGTCGTCCGGGCTGAACAGCATCCCGATCGATTCGACGGGCAGGTTCAAAAAAGCCTCTTCGTTCGGAGCGAAGATCGTGAACGGCCCCCTTTCGCTGAGGATATCCAGGATCATGCATTGATGGACAGCCCATGTGAACGTCCTCAACTCACCGATGCCGTCGAGGGTTTCAACCAGATCCTTTGCATCGGAACCATCGGCACTGAGGCACGAGCAGAAGGCGAACAGCATCCCGGCGGTCGCCATGCCGAGAAGGCAGCGCCTAAGGAGACCGATTTGCCTCTTCATGTCTGATTCTCTTTCCCCATCTTCATTCATGGGATTGCACCGGTGAAGAAGTGCCTTTTAGGTCCTTGAGCTCTCCTGCCGCATAGGGGCTGTACCCTGGAGGACAATTTCCTAGCGGCTGAAGAGAAACTGGTCTCTCCTGTTCATGGACCAGGCCTGTTCCGTCTTGCCGGGGTCCTCGGGCTTTTCCTCTCCATAACTGATGGCGCCGATCCTGGAGGCATCGATTCCCAAGGCCACGAGAAAATCCTTGGCTGCACAGGCCCGGCGTTCGCCCAAGGCGAGATTGTACTCGCTGGTCCCCCGTTCGTCGCAGTGGCCCTCGATATCGAGCCGCAGCTCGTCATGCTCCCTCAGATAGGCAGCGATTCCGGTGAGGATCTGCCGTCCTTCGGGCTTCAGGTCGTGCCTGTCGAACTCGAAGTAGACCTTTTTACCATCGAAAAGCGTGGCCACGGTTCCGGACGGTGCCTGTGCTGCGCCGCTGGGCATACTCATCGTCTCCTGTCCGGCGGGCCCGTTCCAAGCTCCGGTTTCATCTGCGGTGCCCATGATTTTTTTCGTGCACCCTGTCGAGAAAATCAGAAACACCAGTGCAAGCCATACCACTGTCCTTGCCACGATCTCCCTCATGCTCTCCATCCCCCTGTTTTTTTTAAAATTAAGTTTATCTTGTATGGGTCTTCTTAGGTCTTCTGCAGAAAAAACACAAAGAGGGTTTTGCACTGTTCCGGTCAGCTTTTGACTGTGCCGGGATGTGCCGATGATATTCGTGAATCAAGCGCATGCTTTCCCATGCTTTCTCATTCTCTGATTATCTTTCTGTATATTACAAAAAACAGAAGGAAAGGCTGGGCTTATCGCTGACGGAGAAAACCGCAATATACCTTTCCCTTTGCCGGATATCAGACCGGCATGCAATCGGCATTCACAGGCGTTAATGAATACGATTATCCTGAATATGACGGAATTATTCGTGATGAGAGGTTATTTCAATGGGAGCGGTCTTCCGGTTTGAGGGGACAGGTGATCAAGCGGAGTCCTGCACCTCAACAAAGGCCCTGAAGACCAGGTTGTCGAAGTCACCCGCCGCGTCCTGCTGCATGGTGGTCAGGGGCTCTCTCTTCTCCAGGAAGGGCTTGACCACGAACTCCGAGGTCTTCTCGATTTTTTTTGAGTGTTGTGTGGTTGAGCCCCTGGAAAACCTGCCACGTTTAGGCACTGCGGGCCGGATGCAGGGGCCATTGATCGGGATAGCGGGCCTCTATGATCAGGCGCTCTCTCCTGACCGGGTGGAGAAACTCCATTCTCCAGTGGTGCAGCGCGATTCCCCCTGCCACATACTCTTCGACGCTCCCATAGACGCTGTCTCCCGCGATCGGGCACCCCGAGGCCGCGAGCTGGACCCTGATCTGATGATACCTGCCCGTCTCCAGCGCGATCTCCACCAGGGTGAGCCTTTTTGTGCGTGCGAGGATCCGGTATTCGAGCACGGCTCTCTTTGCGCCCGGATGAGCGCGGTCGACCGGAACAGACTTGAGCCGCGAGTGCCTGAGAAAGTGTTCGAGCGTCCCCTGATCGGCCGGGAGGTTCCCGGTGACCACGGCATGGTATATTCTCGTTATCTCCTGCCTGCGCATCAGCTCGTTCATCCTGCTCAGGGATTTTCCCGTGAGCGAAAAGAGCGCCACGCCGCTGGCCACCCTGTCGAGACGGTGCACCGCGTGGAGAAACACATTGCCCGGCTTGTGCCGGGTTTGCCTGATCATTGTCCTGGCGCGGTCTTCCAGGCTGTCGCGGGAACCGCCGGCAGGCTGGGTCAGCAGGCCATGCGGTTTGTTGAGGGCAAGGAGGTGATTGTCTTCATAGAGCACCTCCGGGCAGGGCGCCGCATCCGGGGTATTCACGGGCTGTTCTCCCGGCACGACCCGGGAAACCACCATGCATAGGCGCCGCTGGGCACGGGGAGCACATCCCGCGAGCCGGTCAGCAGCATTTCTCCCTCTTCGATGCAGAAATCGCGGCAGGACCCGCTGACCATTCTCAAGAAATTTGCCAGCGCCACAGGGGTAAGTGAAGGGGTGTGCGATGAGAGCAGGAGAAAGCAAGGATTGTCCGACATGAGGGCCCAGCACTTCTCCAGGGTGGAGGCGAGCTCACGGTCGATCTTGTAGATCTCGCTGCGTCTTCCATGGCCAAAGGTCGGAGGATCCAGAATAACGGCGTCATAGTGCTTGCCCCGCCTGATCTCACGGTCGAGAAATTTGTTCACATCCTCCACGATCCACTGGATGGGAGCCTGATCGAGGCCGTTGAGCGAGGCGTTCTCCCGGGCCCACTTCACCATGCCCTTGGATGCATCCACATGACAGACCCGCGCACCTGCCCTGGCGGCCGCCATGGTGGCCCCGCCCGAGTAGGCGAAGAGATTGAGCACGGACACCGACCGGGCGCGCTCGCCCGCATGGGCCTTCTCCACCATGGCGCTGATCCGGCCCCAGAGCTCCTGCTGTTCGGGAAAGATGCCCAGGTGTCCGAAATCCGTGATTGAGAGCCTGAAGCGCATGCCGCAGACCATGATCACCCACTCATCGGGCAGGGGTCTCTTCAGACGCCACTGGTTTCCCCGGGTCCGGTCAAAGGATGCGTCTGCCTCGTCCCACCGGGATGCGTCCTTCCGGGGCCGCCAGATGGCCTGAGCGCAGGGCCGGACCAGCCGGTACGGTCCGAACCGTTCATACTTTCTTCCACTGCCGCTGTCCAGGAGCTCATAGTCATCACCCCGGCAGGGTTTGTCGTCAGGCCTCTTCCTGCGGGCCGGTCGTGGCACGGGTTTCCCGGCGTAAGCCTCACGCTTTTTCATGCTTTGTCTGTCCTTTTAGCGATTTCCCTCGGAAGCGACAGCGATCGTTCCCATCGAGCACCAGACCATACTCCAAAGGGCCTCTGCCTGCAATGGAAGAAAAGGTGTGTTTTTTTTGCATCCTTCCATCAATTTATTGACTTCGGCAGCCCGGCCTGATAAATTGAATGGCGATTCATGCTATTGAAGTTACCTTAAATAACCCATATACGGAGGAGGTAGTAATGGTCAGGAAAATCAAAAAGGCCGCGGTTATCGGGTCTGGTATCATGGGGGGAGGCATAGCCGCCCTCATGGCAGGCGCGGGTGTCGACGTACTGCTGTTGGACATCGTGCCCTTTGACCTGAAAGATGAGGAGAAGAAGGACCCCAAAGCCAGGAACCGGATTGTCACGGCCGGCCTGGAAGCCGCTATGAAGGCGAAGCCGCCCTTGTTCTTCTCAAAGGCGGACGCCGCCCGCATCTCAACCGGAAACCTGGAAGACGACTTCGACAAGCTCAAAGAGTGCGACTGGATCGTGGAGGTCGTGGTGGAGAACCTGAAGATCAAGCAGGAACTCTTCGCTCGCATCGACGGCATCCGCTCGCCGAATACCATCGTTTCTTCCAACACCTCGGGCATCCCGCTCAAAGCCATGTCCGAGAAGTGCAGCAAGGCGTTCAAAGAGAATTTCCTCGGCACCCACTTCTTCAACCCGGTGCGCTATATGCACCTGCTCGAGATCATCCCGGGCGAGTTCACGAAGCAGGAGGTGCTGGACTTCGTGGCCGACTTCGGCGAGAGGATGCTGGGCAAGGGCATCGTGTGGGCCAAGGACACCCCGAACTTCATCGGCAACCGGATCGGCATCCACGGCATCGGCAAGACCATGCAGGTCATGCTCGAGGAAGGGCTCTCCATACCCGAGGTCGACGAGCTCTTCGGACCGCCCATGGGCCGTCCCAAGACCGCTATTTTCAAGACATCCGACCTGGTCGGCCTGGACACCATGACCCACGTGTCGCAGAACACCTATGATATGTGCCCGAACGACGAGGAGCGCGACGTGTTCCAGGTCCCTGCCTTTGTGAAGACCATGGTCGATAAGAAGCTGCTCGGCAACAAGACCAAGGCGGGCTTTTACAAGACCGAGATCACGCCCGAGTGGAAGAAGATCCGCAAGGTCATCGACCCCAAGACCGGGGATTATGTCGAGTACGGCAAGGCAGACTATGCGAGCCTTGCAGCAGCGAAAAAGGCCGCGACCCTGCCCGAGAAGATGAAGACCCTGCTCTACGGCGACGACAAGGCTGCCAAGTTTGCCTGGAAGGTTGCTGCGGGCGGGTTCATCTATGCCGCGAACCGCATCCCCGAGATCTCCGACACGGTCGTCGAGATCGACAACGCCATGAAGTGGGGCTACAACTTTGCCATGGGTCCCTTCGAGAGCTGGGATGCCATCGGGGTGAAAGAATCGGTCGAGAAGATGGAGAAGGACGGGATGAAGGTCCCGGAGAACGTGAAGAAAATGCTCGCCTCAGGCGCTGCCTCTTTTTACAAGATCGAGAAGGGCAAAAAGCTCTACTTCGACTTTGCATCCAGCTCCTACAAGGAAGTAAAGGCCAGCCCCAAGGCCCTGAACCTCGACACCTTCAAGGCAGAGAACAAGGTCGTGCTGACCGCGCCTTCCTGTTCGCTCATCGACATCGGCGACAGCGTGTTCTGCCTCGAGTTCCACTCCAAGATGAACGCCATCAACAAGGAGATGGTGGAATTCATGCAGAAGGCCGGCGACTACGTGGACAAGAACGGCGTGGGCATGGTCATCGGCAACCAGGCAGGCGGCATGCCCCCGGCGTTCTCCGCGGGCGGAGACCTCGCCTACATGCTGGGCCTCGCCAAGGCCGGCAACTTCAGCGAGATCGACTCCTTCATCAGGCTGGTCCACCAGGGCATCATGGGCACCCGCTACAGCAGGTACCCCGTGGTTGCAGCTCCGTTCGGCCTCACCCTGGGAGGAGGCTGCGAGGTTTGTCTTGCTGCCGACAAGATCGTCGCCAACAGCGACCTCTTCATGGGTCTGGTGGAGATCGGCGCGGGTCTCGTCCCCGGCGGCTGCGGCATGATCAACCTCTGGCGGCGCTTTGTCGAGTCCAAGCCCGGGGCCGCAAAGATCACCGATCTGGCGGCATTCTTCCTGCCCGCGTTCATGAGTGTAGCGCAGGCCAAGGTTTCCAACTCGGCTGCAGATGCACGCAACAAAGGCTTCCTGAGAGCCACCGACCGCATCGTCATGAACAGGGACAACCTCATCGGCGAGGCCAAGAAAGAGGTCCTCAAGATGGTCGATGACGGATATGCACCGCCCCTGAAGACCAAGATCACGGTGCTGGGCCGCGAGGCAGTGGGAATGGTCTGGGCCGAGATGCAGAACATGAGGGGCGGCGGATACATTCCACCTCATATGGAGTTCATCGCAAAGAAGATCGCGGTCTGCATGTCTGGCGGCGATGTTCCTTCCGGCACCGCAGTGAGCGAAGAGCACCTCATGAAGCTCGAGCGCGAGGCCTTTGTCGACCTGTGGAAGACGGAGAACACCCAGAAGATGGCCGAGAACATCATGAAGACCGGCAAGCCGTTGTTGCTGTAGTGATGAATTGTAGAAAACAGGAGGAATACCAATGAGAGAAGCGTATATCGTCAATTCGGTAAGGACCCCCGGGTGCAGAAGGGGAAAGGGCGCCTTTGCGGCCACACGGCCTGAGGATCTCCTCAAGGCCGCTATCAACGGTCTGATGGAGAGGGTACCCGAAATCGAAAAAAAGGACGTTGAAGATATTCTGGTGGGATGTGCCTTTCCCGAGGCGGAGCAGGGCCTGAACATCGGCCGCGTCATCGCCCAGATCGCTCAGTTCCCGGACAGCACCTGCGGCGCCACGGTCAACCGGTTCTGCTCGTCAGGCCTGGAGGCGATCGCGCTGCAGGCCATGAGGATCATGGCAGGCTATTGCGACGTCGCCATCGGCGCAGGCCTGGAGTCCATGACCATCGTTCCCATGGGCGGGAACCTTCCCAGGCCCCATCCGGAGCAGGTGCTGGAAAGCCCGGATGTCTACATCTCCATGGGCATGACCGCGGAAAACGTGGCCAACCGCTACAAGATCACCCGCGAAATGCAGGACGAGTTCGGGTATCATTCCCAGATGAAGGCTGCCGCAGCTCAGAAAAACGGCAGGTACAAAGAGATCATTCCCACGCCCGCGGTGCGGTTCAAGGAGAAGGACGGCATCACGGTCAAAGAAACCTTTATCCAGGACTTTGACGACGGCGTGCGCGCAAACACCACTCTGGAAGGTCTCGCAAAACTCAGGCCCGCGTTTGCGGCCATGGGCTCGGTCACGGCAGGCAATTCCTCCCAGACCACGGATGGTGCTGCCTGCTCGCTGGTCATGAGCGGCGAGGCCGTGAAAAAGTTCGGCGTGAAGCCCGTCGCCAAGATCGTGTGCTATACTGTTGCCGGCTGCCGGGCCGACGAGATGGGTGTCGGCCCTGCCTACGCAATACCCAAGCTCCTTAAGATGACCGGCAAGAAGGTCGAGGACATCGGCCTGTGGGAGGTCAACGAGGCGTTCGCATCCCAGTGCATCTACTCGCTCCAGCAGATCGGCCTCTATGAGAAGAGAGATCTGTGGCTGTCCGACAGCGACAAGAGGATCATCAACGTCAACGGCGGCGCCATCGCGCTGGGCCACCCGCTCGGATGCACGGGCGCCAAGCTCTGCGCCCAGCTCATGACCGAGATGAGAGAGCGCGGCGCCAAGTATGGCGTGGAGTCCATGTGCATCGGCGGCGGTATGGGCGCGGCAGCGCTGTTCGAGCTCTGCAACTGATCCGGCCGATCCTCTGGAATCGAATGAAAAGGGGCTGCCGTGTGAAAGGCAGCCCCTTTTTTTATCCTGATCTTTCCTGTGCAAGGCCTTTACGAAGATTTTACACTCATCCCAAGGTCAGATATGATATATCTTTCTCGCGCATTACCGGCCTTTGGAGGGTGGGGGTGGGAGCGCAGGCAGTGCTGCATGGTTGGAAATAGGGGTTTCCCCCGCCTCACCGGCCCCGAAACGTGCCGTGCATCGCCGGGTCGAGCGGGGCATGCCGGAATTATACTGTTTGAGGGTTGTGTATGAATACACTGTCTCTTTCTGAAAGGTTTAGTGCCGCGCACGGGAGGATTCTCCGGCTCATGCCCCCGGTCTTTATCGGCAGCCTCTCGTTTCTGCTCTTTGTCGTGAACACCCTGTTCTGGGGGACCTTTCTCTTTCCCCTGGCCGCATGCAAGTTTGTGATACCGGTCCGGTCCTGGCAGGACAGCTGCAACGCGGTTCTGAACGTTATTGCGACCTGCTGGATCGCCTGCAATAATGCAAACATAGCCCTGACCAAAAGGATCAGGTGGGATGTGAGCGGCATCGAAGGCTTGAATGCAAAGGGATGGTACCTGGTGGTGTCCAACCATCAGTCGTGGGTCGATATCCTGATTCTCCAGAAGGTGTTTCATCGCAAGATCCCCATGCTCAAGTTCTTTCTCAAGAAGGAGCTCATCTGGGTCCCCATCATGGGACTCGCCTGGTGGGCCCTGGAGTTTCCTTTCATGAAGCGCTATTCCAAAGAGTATCTCATAAAAAATCCCCACATGCGCGGAAAGGACCTTGAGATCACAAAAAAGGCGTGCGAGCGCTTCAGCAGGATGCCGATTGCGGTCATGAACTTTGTCGAGGGGACCCGTTTCACCCCGGCCAAGCACAAGGCCCAGGATTCGCCCTTTGCCCATCTGCTCAAGCCCAAGGCAGGCGGCATATCGTTTGTCCTCTCCGCCATGGGACAGCACTTGAGCCATATCGTCAACACCACGATCATCTATCCCAATGGCGTGCAGACTTTCTGGCAGTTTCTCTGCAGCAGTCAGGCTGAGGTGGTTGTCCGGGTCGAGACGATCCCCATCACTCCGGACCTGCTTGGCGACTACAGCAACGACCCCCGCTACCAGGAGCACTTTCAGGAATGGCTGAACAGGATCTGGGGAGACAAAGACCGCGCGATCAGCGATTTCTTCAGGATCAGGGGCGCGGCGGCCTGATCGCGTCCCTGGGGCCGGTGATGCATGCGGGCACCGGTCCCGGCACGGGGAACGGCGTGATTCTCCATGATTCCGTGATTATCTGCTGATCCATTCAGCGGGGAAGACAAGCAGCCCGGCTTATCCTCGAGGATTTCCTCTCTTGCGGACTCTCCTGTCATCAACAGGGCCCAGGGCAGGTACAAAGGAAAATCGTTGACGCGTATGGGCATGGGCTGTTACATCTCTTGGCCACTGGATACCATGCACTTTGCAAGAAGGGCGGAATGACCCCAGACAGAAAATCCTCATCATGTAACCCAAGTCGTTTCGCACGGCTTCTCACGGCTTTTTCATCGCCTAAGACCGCGGTAATTCTCCTGACCGCTACGGTGGTCGCCTCGGCAGTGGGGACCATTGTGCCGCAGAACACACAAGGTACGGCCCTTATGACGCGATCGATCCGCGACGAGATTCTCCTCGCGCTCGATCTTCACGATGTCTTCCATTCCTGGTGGTTTTTTCTTCTCGGCGTGCTCGTGTGCGTGAGCCTCGTCCTCTGCACCTGGCGCAGAATCCGTTCGCGGATTACGGTCCCGAAAAGGGCAGGTCTGCTGTTTCGCAGGGGAGACCTCCCCCGGTTGGGGAGCCTGCTTCTCCATCTCGGGGCCGTAATCGTCATCGCAGGCTTTGTCTACGGCCAGTTCCAGGGAATCGACGCCTATGTCGAGATCCCTGAAGGCGAGACCGTTTCGCTCGCTCCGATCATCCCCGGCCATCAGCTCGACCAGGACCTTTCGATCCGTTGCGAGGACTTCTCCGTGGAATACTACGACTCGGGCATACCCAGAGAATTCCGATCAGAGCTCGCGTTCATCAGCTCAGGTGCGGTGCTCAAGAGGGAAACCCTGCTCGTCAACCACCCGGTTTCTTTCCAGGGGATCCGCTATTATCAGGCGCATTACAAGAGCTTGCCGCGTGCGGTCCTGAGTGTCGACGATTCCGGACAGCCCCGCACCTTCACCGCTCGTCCCGGTGATGTCTACACGCTGGGCGCAGAGACCTTCTTTCGTGTGACCAGGGTCGAGGAGAACTTCATGGACATGGGTCCTGCCATGAAGATCGACTTCTTCTCGCCGGCGCAAAGCGGGTATGTCTGGGTTCTGTCAGGAATCGAAAAGGTCGGTCAGCTCTTTCCCGACCTCTTGGCAAAGGCCCCCCAGTTCGACCCGGCCCGCTTCGAAGGGTATGTGTTCAGTCTCGAGCGGATGGAGCCGCTGTACGTGACCGGGATTTCCATCAGTCACGATCCCGGCCTGCCCGTGGTGGTCATGGGCATGCTGCTCTTTGTATCGGGGCTTTTTGTCGTGTATCTCCTTCCGGGGTCGCAAAGACGTGCCCTGAAAAAAGATCGGATTCAAGCGGGTGAACCATGAATGTAACCATCCTCAACTGCGTTCCCTTTCTTTATCTCGCTGCGTTCGCGTTCTCGGTCATACGCTCCGTCACCGGCGCCGACATACCCGGCCGGATCAGAGACACCCTCTGGATAGGAGGGTTCGTCGCCCACAGCACAGGGATGGCCCTCAGGTGGGCGGAATCATACGCGCTCGGCATCGGGCACGCGCCCTTGTCGAACTTCTATGAATCGCTCGTTTTTTTCTCCTGGGCCGTCATTTTCCTATACCTGGTTCTCGGTTTCTCCCGGAAGAACGAAGAACTGGGGACCCTGACTATCCTGATCGCATTCGTGCTCATCGCGTATGCCTCGTTTTCTCCGCACATCGACTCCCGGATCCAGCCGCTCATTCCGGCCCTGAAGAGCAACTGGCTCATCAGCCATGTGGTCACCTGCTTTCTGGGCTACGGTGCGTTCGTGGTGGCTTCCGCCCTGGCCGCATTCGTTCTCTTTGGCAAGAAGAGCGCGAGAGGCGGCGAGAAGGCCTCTGACGAGCGCATCTATCAGTGCATCGTGATCGGCTTTCTCTTTTTCACCATCGGCATCACCACAGGATCGGTGTGGGCTCATTATGCCTGGGGCAGATACTGGGGATGGGACCCGAAAGAGACCTGGGCCTTGATCACCTGGCTCATCTACGCGGCCATTCTGCATATCCGCCTGATCCGAAGAGACGAGCGGCGCATCGCTGTCATGACGCTCGTCGGTCTTGCAAGCAGCCTGTTTACCTTTCTCGGGGTGAACTATCTCTCCGGGCTCCACAGCTACTTCTAGGCATTTGAGGGGGTCCGGCGGCTCCATCCGGAAAAAAGAAAGGCCATTGACGTGGAGGGACGGCCTTGTTAACTTTCTAAGCGATACACGATCGATGTTTTCTGGGAAACGCAACCGTTAAACGACTGGGTATCAGGGAACGGGGCATTCATGGCACATCATCGGGGTGATTCACTCACCGGGCGTGAGAAGATTGTTGGAAACAGCCCGAAGCTCAGAGAAGTTCTTGATAAAGTGAAGAAGGTTGCGCGATCGAACGCGAACATCCTCATCTTGGGAGAGAGCGGGACCGGCAAGGAGTTGATCGCTCATACCATCCATGAGAACAGTCTCCGGGCGGGCGGACCCTTTATCCCGGTGGACTGTGCCTCGCTCCCGGAGAACCTCCTCGAAAGCGAGTTGTTCGGGTACGAGCGGGGCGCCTATACCGGCGCCCTGTCGACCAAGCCGGGCATCGTCGAGTATGCCCACGGCGGGACGATTCTCCTGGACGAGATAGCGGAGGTGAGCCTGTCCCTTCAGGCCAAGTTCCTGAGGGTGTTGCAGGAGAGGCATTTCAGGAGGGTAGGCGGGAGAAAGCTGATCGAGGTCGACTGCAGGGTGATCTCGGCCACGAACAAAAACCTCGTCCAGGCAGTGAAAGATGGCGATTTCCGGGAAGATCTCTACTATCGTCTCAATGTGATCTGTATCAATCTGCCCCCGCTGCGTGATATGACGGAGGACATCCCCTTGTTGAGCAACCATTACCTCCATTATTTCAATGAGATGAATCATAAGAGCGTAAGAGGCATCTCTCCGCAGGCCGCAGACCTTCTGGAGAGATATCAATGGCCGGGCAATGTACGGGAGGTGCAGAATGTAATAGAACGGGCAGTCGCCCTGTGCAGCGGGGATGTCATCATGCCCGGAGAGCTCCCGGACTATATCAGGGAAAACGAAGACCCGTCCGGCATTGCCCTGGATCTTCCCTTTGAGGATGCAAAAAAAGAATGGATCGATGTCTTCGAAAAGAAGTATCTGCGCCTCATGTTGCAGAAGACCGGTGGGAATATCTCCCGGGCAGCAAGGATGGCCGGCGTGAACAGGAAGACGATCCACCGCTTGATAGAAAAGCATGGTCTGAATCAGGACGAAACCGTCCCTGACGATTGATGACCTCTGCGCCCGCCATGACCCAGGTGGGACATGGATAGGGCAGTGTGCCATTGTCTTAGATTACGTACAATCCTACATATATCAAGACATTAACCGCAAGAACTCTTTTTACGTTCAGCAGAAACTGGGGCATCGATGTCCCAGTTTCTCCTCCGGCCGCGCGATCAATCCACCGCTTTGATCCGATTCAGCAACAATAACGTTATCTTAAGGGTAGGCATTGTGTTTGCTTATAGGGAGACAAGGAACAATCATGACCCAAGAGAACCTTCTAAGGACGTATTGATGTGAAGAACAAGGGGCAAGTCGTAATAAAATCTGCAGATAGTGATGTCCTCGATCTCGTGGGTACGGTCATCGTGGAAGCAGGCTATGCCTGCAAGATCGTGAGTGAGTGCCGCGATTTTATCTCGGAGCTCTTCGGGAGAGACACGGGAATGGGAATTGTCGACCTGGATACGGCGGCAGACCATTGTATCCAGGAGCTCGCGGATGCCCATCGAGCCCGGCCCGCCTTGCCGCTCGTTGCGATATCCTCGGACCGGTCCCTGGTTCTCGGCAGGAAGCTCTACGGCCTGAAGATCTTCTACAACCTCCTGAAACCCATCAGCAGGCAGGAACTTCGGGAGGTTATCCACGCCGGTTTTGGAAAAGAAGACGAGACCGGGTGGAGGTACAGGACAAAGATCAGGGACGTGCAGTGGTACCGTGAGAATATCCCCTGCATGGATGTGTGCCCGGTCCACACGGACTCGGGCAGATACGTGCAGTTGATAGCCGAAGGCAAATTCAGAGAGGCCTACCTCGTGTCCAGGTCGCCCAACCCCCTGGCGTCCACGTGCGGGAAGATATGTGCCGCATTCTGCGAGGATGCCTGCCGCAGATCGAAACTCGATTGCGCGGTGACCATACGTGCCCTGAAGAGGTTCGTCACCGCTCAGTACGGTCCCGAATCGCTCAGCCCGGAGACGTTTCGGGACCTTTTTAACGTACAGGACCCGGGGAACCAGCATCCGTGGAACATCCCGTCGCTCAGAAACGCGAAGGTCGGCAACGCAAAACAGGTTGCAGTGGTCGGCGGCGGACCTGCAGGCCTTGCCTGCGCGCACGACCTCACCCTCATGGGATTCAAGGTGACGATCTTTGAGGCATCGGACAGTTGCGGCGGGGCCATGCAGCTCTGCATACCCGAATATCGCCTGCCGCGGGATCTTCTCAACAAAGAGATCGAATCAATCATCGATATGGGAATCGAGCTGAAATTGAACACCCCCATCTCCAGCACCTTTGGGATACAGGCCTTGCGCAAGGCCGGGTTCGAAGCGATTTTTCTCGCGACCGGCGCACTGCGCGGCACGTTGCTTGACATCCCGGGTTCGGATCTGAAAGGCGTGTACAGCGCGATCGACTATCTCCTCAACCTCAAGAAAAAGCAACCCATGATTACCGGGAAAAAGGTCATCATTGTGGGTGGTGGGAAGGTCGCGCTGGATATCGCCCGCACGGCGTGGAGGCTGATCACCGATGAATCACTGCTCGAAGAACCCGACTGGGAGGTGCTGGATGCCGCCCGGGCAGCGCTGCAAGCCGGGGCAAGGCCTCTGATAGCCTACCCCGAGTCTGTCGCAGAGATGGCCGCGGCCCAGACCATCCAGGGACAAGAAGAGATCTCCGAACTCAAGAAAGAGGGCATCGAGATGCTTGATCACCGCCTGCCCAAGCGATTCATCGGCAGAGACGGCCGCGTGTGCGGTGTCGTCTTCGACAAGGTGAGCAAGTGCATCATGGATGATGGCCGATTCGACCCCCAGATAATCCCGGACAGCGAGGAAACCTTTGAAGCAGACTCGGTCATCATGGCCGTGGGACAGGTGCCCGACACCTCGTACCTGACGCCCGAGGACGGACTCGCAACCAACTCCCGGGGGTTTATCAAGGTCAATCCGCAGACCATGTCCAGCACTCTGTCCGGTGTTTTTGCCGGAGGCGATGCGGCCTTCGGGTCCCGGTCGGTGATCGAGGCCGTGAGCAACGGTAAGGCCGCGGCGCTGGCAATCGCCGAGTATCTCAACGGCGCACCGCTCAGGAAAAAAACCTGCATCGAATTCCAGGAGATACCCGCCAGGGAATACTTCATGGCGGCAGGATACGAAAAGATCAGGAGAATGCCTGCGCCGACCATCCCGCTGGAAAAACGGGTCGGCATCGAAGAGATCGAGCTGGATTTCACCCGGGAGCAGGCCCGGGAGCAGGCCAAGCGATGCCTGAAATGCCACATCGAGACCATTTACGATTCCGCGAAGTGCGTGCTGTGCGGGCGGTGCGTTGATATCTGCCCGCAGAGCTGCCTGAAGCTCGTACCCTTCCGGGATGTGCATGTGGAAGGGGAAGACAAGGAGGACCTGGCCGGGAGGTTGGGTTACGCTGAAGAAAATACGCTCTGCGCAATGATCAAGGACGACGAGAAATGCATACGCTGCGGCTTGTGTGCATTGCGTTGTCCCACCGGGGCCATGACCACGGAAAGATTTTCCTTTGTGGAAAAATACCAGGAAGCATCTGCAATCGAATAGGAGCCACAAATGACGGAAGAAAAGACAAAGGGTGTATCGAGACGAAGACTTTTCAAGTGGGTGGGAGGTGCGTCCCTCATTGCCATAGGAGGCCAGGCATTTTTCTTTCTCAGATCCTGTATTCCCAATGTTCTCTACGAGCCAATGAAGCGTATCAAGATCGGGTTGCCCAACATCTTTCCCCAGGGGCACAAGTTCCTGAGCGCCTTTAGGATCTTTGTGTTCAAGGAGGAAAAGGACATGCATACGATATCGTGCGTGTGCACCCATCTGGGATGCAACGTGCAGATCTCCGAGTTCAGCCAGCCAAGAAAGGTGAAACACGGGGACGTGGAGGTCGAGGAAACCTTCGAGTTCGTCTGCCCCTGCCACGGATCGAGGTTCCGGGCAGACGGCACCCATTATACCGGGCCGGCTCCCACTCCCCTCCCGCACTATAAGATGGAAATCGCGCAGGATGACGGACAGGTGGTCGTGGACAAGGGCGAGGAAGTCGACAAGAACGCCAGGCTCAAGGTCGAGGCCTAGCCGGTGCCTCTTTCTCCTCTATACGAACAGCACACTATGAAGAGGCCAGGGACAGACATGAAAAGCGGCATTGCAAATCGATTGTTGTGGTCATGGAGACCCGAGAGCCCGCGTGAAGCCAACGATGCGATCGTCAAGAACATGTGGCTGCACTGGTTCCCCTCCAAGGTAGCGAAGAGGAGCATTTCGTTCTCATACTCATTCTGGCTGGGGACGATTAGCGCGGTACTCTTTGTCATACTCTCCATCACCGGCCTCATTCTGATGTTCCACTATACCCCGTCCATGGAGCGGGCTTATACCAGCATGAAGGACATCGATTTCGTCACCTCGTACGGATGGTTTCTGCGCGGGGTGCATCGGGTAGCGGCGCAACTGATGGTCGTCAGCGTGTTCCTGCACATGATGAGGGTGTTCTACACCGGGGCATACAAGAAATCCCCCGGCTGCATGGGAAACCGTCCCAGTAACTGGATAGTCGGGATTCTCCTCCTCATGCTCACCCTGGCGCTCTCCTATACCGGGTATCTCCTTCCCATGGATCAGCTGGCCTACTGGGCCATGATCATTGGTGCGAACGTGGCCGCATCGGTGCCGTTCGTAGGAGAGCAGATAAAGATGGCGCTCATCGGAGGAACGATCATCGATCAGAACGCCCTGCTGAGATTTTATGTCCTCCACTGTTTTCTGCTTCCGATCTTCATGTTTCTACTGATGGCCTATCACATGTGGCGGATCAGAAAGGACGGCGGGCTCGCCTGCGTGGACCAGATCTCGCTGCGGCACGGGAATGGGGTTGCCTCACCGGTATCCACCAAGACATACTCGTTACTGGGAATCACCAGCGGGATGGACATCAGGGCGCAAACCCTGTCCCAGATAGAGGAGAAAGATCTGATACCGAGCTCTCCGAATCTCGTGAGGAGAATCTGGCTAGTCAGTCTCGGCACGATGGTGATTACCATTCTGCTGGCCATATACATACAGTTTCCGCTTGAGGCGCCGGCCGATCCGACCATGGCACCGAACCCAGCAAAGGCTCCCTGGTATTTCCTGTGGCTCCAGGAGCTCATTGCGGACACTACCTTCACGATATTGGGGATGACGGTCAACGGGGCGTTTCTCGGAGGCATTGTGGTTCCTTCCATACTCCTGGCACTGCTCATCGTTGTGCCGTACCTGGACAGGACACCGACCTCGAACTGCGGTGTCTGGTTTCCCCGCGAGAGGCTGACGCAAAACATCATTTTCACTGTGATGGTTTTGCTGGTCATAACGCTGATATGTGTGGGCGCCTTCTGCAGAGGACCGAGTTGGGTTTTTTACTGGCCGTGGGAACAGTGGCCCGTGCTGCCGGTCAACTTCTAACACATCGGGGTAGATGAAACATGTTGAATTTAATGAGAAAATTAATATCCAAGAAGACCCGGGGCAACTGGCGGGAGCGCCTGATAAACAGGGATGCGGTATGGGTAGGCCTGCTGAGTGTTCTCCTCCTGGTTGTAGTGGGGGCGGCGGCCTATAAGGAAAGCAGCTTTGAATGGAGATTGATACAAAAGGAATTTATCGGACTCATAGCAGAGAAGTTCGGTCCTGAAAGGGCGACTCACATCGAAACAGGCGTGCGCCAGATCTGGGTGCCCGAGCTCGGGAGAACGGACCGGTGCATCACCTGCCACATGGGGCTGGAGTGGAAGGGGCTGGAGGAAGAAAAACATCCCTTCGCCACGCACCCTCATTCGGAGCTCATCCAGAAGCACCCCTTCAGCAAATTCGGCTGCACGGTCTGCCATGGGGGGCAGGGATATTCCACCGGCGTGATGGCAGCCCACGGATGGGTGAGTGAGCGGGAATGGAACGAGAACCTCATGGCGTCGTACATCGCCGAAGATTATCTCATCAGCGATGGTTCCGCCCCGATGCAGGCCAACTGCAACATCTGCCACCGATACGAGGCTGATACCGAGGGTATGGAGTTCATCAACAAGGGAAAGGAACTCGTGTCGAAAAACGGCTGCAGGGCATGCCACATCATCAACGACCGGGGAGGGATCATCGGGCCCGACCTCACGTACGAGGGCGACAAGCACCCCGAGGAGTTCGGGTTCGAGAACGTTGCCGGGTTCGAGTCGGTATTCACCTGGCATATCGAGCATCTGAAAAACGCGAAGTCCATCGTTCCCACTTCCATCATGCCCGAGTACCGGTTCACCTCCGAGGAGGTCAACAGCATTGCCCTGCTGCTGATGAGCTGGCGCAAAACGAACATACCCGTGGACTATCTCCCGGGAAAGGCCGGTTTCCGCGAGATCTTGAGCCCGGAAGAAATCGCGCGCGAAGAGGAGATGATGAACGGACCGGGTGCGTTGTTCGTAAACAAAGGTTGCTTCACGTGTCACTCCGTGGCCGTGTATCAGGTCTTTTCACCCACAGATCTGGGGCCTGATCTCTCCAATGCCTACGAGGACGTACCCATCCGCTTTACGGGCCGCACGCTCGAAGATTTTCTCAAGGAGCCGACCGGAACCATGGACTTCATCCTGAAGACGGCCCAGTACAAGTTCAGGGATGAGGCTGAGGCCGATGAATTCATAGAAAAAATCAAGGAAGCCGGCGAACTGGTCAAGGAATACGAGGAAAAGGGCCTGCCGCTGCCCACAAAGAAATAAGGGCCGGTCAGGAGATGAATGCAGTTTGGTTTCAAGAAAAATAAAAGAGGAGAAAGCTATGAGTAGATGGAAAAGGCAACTCGTTACCGTGTTTTCGCTGTTGCTGGCTGTTACCTTCGCATTCACTGTAGCAGCCGATGCAGCACCCAGACGCGACAGGATCAAGAAGTCCACGACCAACAAGAGCACGCTGGCCCAGGACGCCCTCAAGACCTATGTGGCGCCCGGGGACTTCGACGATTACTATGCGTTCCTGTCAGGAGGGCACAGCGGCCAGGTCTATGTCTATGGCCTGCCGTCATGCCGCCATATCCGTACCATTCCGGTATTTGCCAAGTACCCCGCAACGGGATGGGGCTATGACAACCACAGCAAGGAGATGATGGGTGACCGGTTCGATTGGGGAGACATACATCATCCGGCCCTGAGCGAAACCAATGGCGACTACGACGGCCGGTGGCTGTTCGTGCACGACTGCGCCCACAACCGGGTTGCTCGGATTGGCCTGGATGATTTCAAGACGCATCAGATCCTGGGCCCGGTGCCGAATGTCATGGGGAACCATGCGTCGAGCTACATCACCGCCAACTCAGAATACGTGTTCATGGCGACCCGTTTCTCGGTGCCGATCCCCAAGGGAACCTATGTTCCGATAAAAGACTACAACGCCAAATTCAATGGCGTCCTGAGTTTCATTCATGTGGACCCCAAGTCGGGCCACATGTCTCTGGACAAAAGTTTCCAGATCAAAATGCCGCCGTGGAACTATGACCTTGCCGATGGCGGAAAGCTTGTAAGCCATGACTGGGCCTTCTTCACCTGCTACAACTCCGAGGCCGAGTTCATCGAGGGCAAGCCCCTGGAAGTCGTCGCCTCTCAGCGTGACAAGGACTATATCGTGGCCGTGAACTGGAAAAAGGCCGAGAAAGCCGTAAGCGAGGGCAAATTCGAGAAGATCGACGGCATCCGCGTCCTGGACCCGACCAAGGTCGACGGGATCGTCTATGCCATGCCCACCAAGAAGAGCCCGCACGGCGTGGATGTCACCCCTGACGGCGAATTCATCATCGGAAACGGCAAACTGGCCCCGGTGGTCACGGTCCATTCCTTCAAGGGAATGCTCAAGGCAATTGAGACCAAGGATTTCGTGGGCAAGGACATGGGCATTACGGTTCTGAACGAGAAAATCACCCGGGTGGCCGAGGTTCCCCTGGGCCTGGGACCGCTGCACACCACCTTTGACGACAAGGGTTTCGCCTATACCTCGCTGTTCGTGGAGAGCGCGGTCGCAAAGTGGCGCTGGCAGAAGGGTCCGGATCAGTGGAAGATGGTCGATAAGGTTCCGATCCAGTACAACATCGGCCACATCGCAGCACCTCACGGCCTGACCACAAAACCCCGCGGCGAGTGGGTCATGTCATTGAACAAACTGTCCAAGGGAACGCATCTGAAGGTTGGCCCCGACCAGCCCGAGTCCATGCAATTGATCGACCTCTCCGGAGAGAAGATGCGGGTTATCTTCCAGGCATTCCCCGAGCCCGAGCCGCACTACGCGTGCATCGTGGCCGCAGACATCATTGAGCCCAAGGTCTTCGAGGTATATGACCAGAAAAACAATCCCGAGAAGGAATTCGCTGTCTTAAAGCCTGAAGACGCACGGGTCGTGCGCAAAGACAAGAACACGGTCGAGGTGTTCGCTGCCGAGATCAGAAGCGCGATCTATCCCAACGTGATCGAGGTCATGCAGGGTGACAAGGTGATCTTCCATCTGACCAACATGGAGACCATGCGAGACGAGATCCACGGCTTCGGCATCTGCGAGTACAACGTGATCGGCGTGCCGACCCCGGGAGAGACGCAGACCTATGAGTTTGTCGCTGACAAGGCGGGTGTATGGCCGTTCTACTGTGTGAACTTCTGCTCCGCGCTGCACCAGGAAATGCAGGGGTATCTCTTAGTCAAGCCGAGAAAGTAAACCCGAGAACAGGAGTGAAAAATGGATAAATGGTGGGGGAAAGGGCGTGTTGTGATGCTGGCGGCGGCAGGTGTTCTGGTGCTTGCCAGCTTGAGCTCTCCCATGTGGTCGATCTATCTCTGGTGCAACTCATATCCCGACGGGATCGGCATGTCGGTGTATGCATACAAGCCGGCCGACCCGCCGGATGTGGCGGATATGGACGGCGGCATAGACGAGCTGGATGTGCTGAACCACTACATCGGGATGCACCCGATCAGCCCGGACCTGATCATCTTCAAGATTCTGCCCGTGGGCATTGTCGCCTTGGGCCTGCTGCTGATCATCGCGGCCTTCTGGAAGAGGCGATGGTTTCTGTACAGTGTAGTGGGGCTGAACGGTCTCCTGGGGATATACGGGGCGTCGTCGTTCGTTTATTACATCTACAGCTATGGACACGATCTGGATCCGAACGCGGCAATTCACGTGGATCCCTTCATGCCGCCTTTGATGGGTGAAAACCAGTTGGCCCAATTCACCACCTGGTCGCAGTTCGAGTTGGGGACGATGCTGTTAATACTGGGCTCTGCGCTGGCCTTCATCACTGCCGGCATTGAGTGGTGGATCGACAGAAAAAATCATAGGGCAATGTATTCAATCACATGACCATCCAAAAAATGGATGAGGAGAATGAGAATGAAGAGAAAGATCGGACTCATGGTCGGTTTTGCAATGATAGTTGCTCTGGGTCTGGCAACCGTCAGTCATGCACAACAAGCCATAGACATGAAAGACCTGAAGGCCCTCTGCGAGGAAGGCTATGCCAACGCATCACAGACCAGGGACATCGTGGCGAACGGAATCAAGGCGGTAGGCGCCGAGATCACCAACGAGTCGTCCGAGCTCAAGAAGGGCGAGCTCGAAGACGGGAAGTTCTGGTACGAAAAGGCCAACAAACTCCTTGATTCCTCCCGCGCCAGGATGGACAAGGGGGAGTATACCAAGGACCTCAATATCGACCTGAACCAGGCATGGCAGTGGTACATCAAGGCCGGAGCCGCGGTCACACGGGCCGGAATGCAGGAATAACCGGTTAAGGATGTTTATGAAGGGTCCGGCCCTTTTAGAGAGGGCCGGACCCGCTCTCCAGTCGAGTAAAAGCCATTGGACCCTTTGTCATAAAAATAGCGGTTCAGAAAAAAGCGCGAAACCGGCAGGGCATGCAAGAGAGAAGACAGCATGAAAACTGAGCGGCAACGGGGATTCGGGATACTGGCGATTCTGGCCCTTCTTATCTTCCCGGGGGCTGCGGGCGCCAAAACCCTGCTCGTCGCCGAGAGCGGCGGCGATTTTACCTCGCTCGGGCAGGCCCTTGCTGCAGTGTCTCCCGGTGATACGATCGAGGTGGGCCCTGGCACGTACCAGGGCAACATCGTCATCAAAGGCGAGGATATCCGCATCATCGGCCACGGTGATCCGGTTATCCAGGGCGGGAAGACCGGCACGGTCGTGACCATGACGGGAAAGAACATCACGTTTACGGGCTTCACGGTCAAGGGCGGGGGCCGCGACCTCTGCAAGGACGATTCGGGTTTGATGTTCAAGCATTGTACACAGGGCCAGGTAGAAGACTGCCGGTTCCTCGACAACCTGTTCGGGTGCTATTTCTACCAGTCCGACAACTGCGTGTTCCGCAACAACCTGATCTCGGGCAGGGAGCACGATGTCCAGGAGGAACGCGGAAACGGCATTCACCTCTGGGATGCAGCCTATTACCTCATCGAGGGAAACGAGATCCGTCACGCCCGGGACGGCATCTACGTCTCGTTCGCCAATTACGGTATGATTCGGGACAACTGGATTCATCACACGCGCTACGGACTCCACTACATGTATTCCGAAGGGAACAGGTTCAACGAGAATCTTCTTACCGACAACGTGGCGGGTGCGGCGGTCATGTACTCCAAGAACATGGAGTGGAACCGGAACGTCTTTGCCCACAACCGGGGCTTCCGGGCCTACGGCGTGCTGTGGCAGGACGTGAGGCACAGCGAGTGCCGACACAACCTGGTCATCGACAACACCATCGGCCTGTATTTCGATCATGCGGGAGAATCCGAGGTCGCGAACAATCTCGTGGTGTGGAACGACATAGCAGCCGTGGTGCTGGAGAACTCGGAGCTCAACACGATATACGGCAACAATTTCATCAACAACCTGTCCAACGTGCAGCTGCGCGGAGGTACGCAGAAGGGGCGGAACAATACCTTCTTCAAGGACGGACAGGGAAACTTCTGGGACGATTACCGGGGGTATGATCTGGATGGTGACGGCATCGGCGACAACCCCCATACCCTGCAGGACATCTTCGAGTTCATGCTCGCGCTGGAACCGGCATACCGGCTGTTTCTCTTCAGCCCGGTGAGCCAGGCGATCTCGACCGCGGAAAAGGTGTTTCCCATCATTGATATTTCCACCGAAGGGGTCGATCCCCATCCTCTGATCAAAAAGGTCGAGGTGTTCGAGCAGGAGAAGCTGTTCGAGAAGTTGAACAGGTTCAACAGCGGGAACGAAGGTGCGTGGCAGTACGGGCGGCTGATAACCCTGATCTGCTCGCTTCTCATGCTCGGATTGTCGGTTCTCGTCATTGCCAGATACTACAGAAAAACCGGACGGTAATCCGGAGGGGAACCAAATGACTTCATTGAAAGCCCAGGAAGATATCGAAACAAAAGATACCAGTGCAATGGTCGACATACAGAACCTGGTGAAGAAGTATGGAAAATTTACCGCAGTCGACCGCGTCACGTTTGACGTTCCCAAGGGCGAGGTCTTTGCCCTGCTCGGACCGAACGGCTGCGGTAAGACAACCATTCTCCGGATGATGATGGGCCTGCTGAAACCGACCTCTGGCTCTATCCTGATTGACGGCGGAGATATTGCCCGCAACTCGGTCAAAGTCCGAGAGAAGATCAGCTACTTACCTCAGCATGCAAACTTTCCGGAGAATCTCACGGGCAAGGAGATCCTTGGATTTTACTGCAAGCTCAGGCGGACGAGGATGGACAGGCTAGAGAGCATATTCAGCTTGAAAGGGATGCAGGACTTTCTTGCCAAACCGGTGGGTGAATATTCGGGCGGGATGCAGCAGAGGCTGGCGCTGGCGATCACGCTCCTGCCTCAGACGGATATTCTGATCCTGGACGAGCCCACGGCAAGCCTCGACCCCGAGGCTGTCTACCAGTTCAGGCACGCGGTCCGGGAACTGTGCGGCCAGGGAAAAACCGTGATCCTGGCAACGCACCTGCTCTCGGAGTCCGAGGCCATAGCCGACAGGGTCGCGATCATGCATTCCGGGAGGATGATCTCGCTCAAGCCCATGAAAAAGATGAAGGAGGAAATCCTGCCCACCTTCAAGTTTTCCGTCACGGTTGGCCGGATGCACGAAAGGTTCAGGCAGATAGCCCTCGAGAACGGGGCCCTGGATATTGAAAACGGCGGCAGGGAGATGGTGTTCTCCACGGGCAGGCCGGAAGACAGGCTTATCATCATCAATGCGCTGCAGAACGCGGGCGCGTCCATAGAGCGTTTCGGGACGGTCGAGCCCCCACTGGAAGAGGTGTATATGAAGATACTCCAGGAAAGAGAGGATTAGAGAGCGGATGCTGAAGACATGGCAAGGAATCCTTGCGGCCGCCTGTCTGGTATGCATTTCCTGCGGGCAGAGCGACAAGCCGGTCGACATCTATCCCGAGGAGGATATCTGCGAGACCTGCCGCATGCTGATCACTGATCAGCGGTTCGCAGCCGAGATCATCCCCAAAAAAGGCAAGTCGAAGAAGTTCGATGATCCCATCTGCATGGTGCGGTATTTGGACCTCTGCAGGAAGCTGGATCTGGGATTCACCAGGGAAGATGTGCTTGCCTATTATGTTAAAGACTATTTCACCAGAGAGTGGGTGCCGGCTGAGCATGCCGTGATCGTCAAGGCGAATATCGTCACAGTCATGGGATACGGCGTGTGCTGTTTCAAGGACGAGGGCATGGCCGAGTCCTTTGCCAAGGAGCACAAGGGGGAAGCATTCGAGTTTGAAGATCTCTGGAATATGTACAAAGAGCCAAACGCCATGACCAGGATCGTCATCAATAACGGGCAGATGATGCCTGATGTCGTGCAGGTGAACTACAACGACATTGTGGAGATACTTGCGGAGGCCCACGACGGGCGGGAGTATCGGATAGGCATCAAGGGCTACGAGGACCTTGTCCTGTTCGATACGATCCGGAAAGGGCATCCGCGGCAGGCACGTTTTACAGCGGAGCGACCGGGCCGGGACTTCATGTTCGTCGATCTGGACACGGGCAAGCCGTTGGGCAAGTTCTGGGTCGAAGGCGGGCATTTCAGAGAAGAGCAGAAGAGGCGGTAGCTGTCATGACAAAGATAAGAACGGTCGGACACATCATGATGTACGAGCTCCTCATGAACATACGGAACAAATGGGTCTTGGGCTTCAGCATCGGATTTGCGCTTTTGGCGCTGGGGGTCTCGTACTTCGGCATGGCTCTGATCGGCTACGAGGTCGAGTTTCAGGATTTCTACCGGACGGTTGCCAGCCTGCTGAACATGGTGATCTATCTGATCCCCGTGGTGGCGCTGGTCATGGGGGTCAACAGCCTGTGCATCGAGCGGGGTACCATGGACATGCTCCTTGCCCAGCCCGTGTCACGCTCGCAGGTGTTCCTGGGAAAGATCGGCGGCCTCTACATTACCCTGTTCATCACCACCATGGTGGGGCTGGGAACGCCGGGAATTATCATTGCCCTCAAAAGCGGCTATGACGGGATGTGGAAGTACCTGATATTCGCACTGCTCTGCCTTGCAATGGCAGCCATGTTCGTTTCCATTTCCGCCCTGACCTCGATTCTCGTACGGGGGAAGACCAAGGCCCTGGTCATCACGCTGCTGCTCTGGGTGTTCTTTGTCCTGTTCTATGACCTGATCGTATTCGCGCTCTCGTACTACATGGTCGACGAGAGGTACCTGCGCACCATGCTCTACTTTTCCCTTCTTGCAAACCCCGTTGATATCATCAGGGTGCTCACCCTGATGATCATCGGCGGGGCCTCTGCTCTCGGTCCCGCAGGTGCCGGTCTCATCCGTCAGTTCGGCGGGGTCTGGGCGGGGATATCACTGAGCGCGGCCCTTATCCTGCTCTGGAACATCGCGCCGCTTGCGGCTGCGGTATGGGTGTTCAAGCGGCGTGATATCGTGTGACGTGGTTATGCACAGGGCGGATAAGTTGACGCACGGATTCGGTCTTCTCACCATGGTTGCCCTCTTTCTGCTCGCGCTCGCCTCGTGCAACGGAGAGGACGGCCCACGGATCGGGAAGCAGGCGATCGACTTCCAGCTTCGGGACCTCAAAGGGGAGTCTCATAAGCTCAGCGATTATCGGGGAAGGATCGTACACCTCCACTTCTGGGCCGACTGGTGCCCGCGGTGCCACGAGGAGTTCGACGACATGGGCGGCGCCTACCAGAGGCTGAAACAAAAGTATCCGGATTTCGAGATACTGGGCGTCAACGTGGATCAGCCGCAGGTGCACGTGGAAGAGTTCGTCAAGATGCACGATACCCAGTTCCCCATCCTTCTGGACGCGGGCTCGCAGGTGGCCCGCTCCTACGGGATCAAGGGCATTCCCTGCAACTTTCTCATCGACCGGGACGGGAAGATCAGGGACATCCTCATGGGCTGGGTCGACGAGGAATACCTGGAAAAGGGCCTTGAATCCATGGAATCAATAAGCGGGCAGTAATGATCATACGATTTAAAAAAATACGAGGGAGGGGCGAAAGAAATAAAAATGAGGTACAGATGGGAAAAAATAGCCTTCCTGGCCGGGGCGGTGCTCATGATTGTCGTGCTGGCAGTTTCATGTACGTCCGCTTTCCAGAATGAGGAAAGCAAAGACAGCGAATCGAAAGAGTGGAATCAGAAGTGGTGCCCTTTATGCGGCATGGACCTTGATGTATACCGGTCGACCTGCCACCGGCTCCACTATACTGATGGCAGGGTCATAGGGTACTGCAGCATCCACTGTGCGGCCAAAGACTACCGGAAGGGCAAAGGAGAAATTGCGAAGATAGATGTGGCCGACTTCGCGTCCGGAGAATTTTTCTCCGTGGAGCAGGCCCGTTATCTCGTAGGCAGCGATCTGCCCGGAGTCATGACCGTGGTGAGCAAAAAGGCGTTTTCATCTCTCGAAGAGGCAAAGAAATTTCAGGCAGAGCACGGCGGAGAGATCCTCTCGTTCGAGAAGACGCTCAGCATGGTGTATGCGGGCATGGACAGGGACAACCGGATGCTGACGGAGAAAATGGGCAAGATGCAGCTCATGGGCAGGAAAGTGGCGGAGGAGTATAGATGCTTCGCATGCCACGGCATCGACGGGAAGGGATTCGGAAAGGCCACGGCCTTCACCTCGCCGCGGTTCGCCCAGCGCATGAGCAGCAAGCCAGTTCTCAAAGATGCGATCATGGACAAAAAACATGCGAAGAACTCGTTTCAGGGCAGGATAACCCCGCCAGAGCTGCAGGCGCTCATGATCTATGTCTGGGGATTAAGAGAACCGGTCGCCCAGTGAGAGTGGTCGAGCCCGGATTTTACGGGCCCGGCGGTGGAAATTCCACCAGTGGCACGGGCATTCAACGGCAAGCTCTGGGCCCGGCTGAAACCGCAAGCAGCGGGGAATGTGATCACTCATTCTCAAGTCTTTAAAGAATCGGACTTGAGAATGAGGACCCAAAAAAGCAGAGGCATGAGAATGGAGACAGGCAGAAGACGTCTTCTCAAGCAGACAGGGATGGTACTGGGACTCCTTGTTCTCTCGCCCGTTAGCGGACTGATCAGTCCGCTAACGTTGCTCGCAGACTCGTTTCCCAGGCCTGCGAAAAAAGACCGGTGTCCGGTGTGCGGGATGTTCGTGCACAAGTATCCGCACTGGATGGCGGGGTATGTATTCACGGACGGCACAAAGGCCTTTCACTGCTCACCCAAGTGCTTCTTTCACAATCTCTTCCACCTGGACAAGTATCATCCGGGCAAGGCACTGGACGATCTCAAGGTAATCTGGGTCACGGACTACTACACGGCCAGGCCCGTCAACGCACGCGACCCCGAGATGAGGTTCGTGGCGGGCTCGACCCTGGTGGGTCCCATGGGGTGGGATATCGTCCCGGTAAAAGGATTGCAGTGCGCCGAGACCCTGAGCCGTGACTATTTCGGCCAGGAGATCCTCGCGTTTGGCGAGGTGACCGAGGAACACATTCAAGGTGCACGAAAAGGCGGGGGGCGGGTAACGAAGTGAGGGCTTTTTCCGCGTCTTCACGGGATCGCCCGGACGGTCGGTAAGATGAAGCATGTCAAGTCATATCTGGTGATACTGGGTATCCTGCTGATGCTGGCCTTGAGTGCAGTCATGGATAACGGGCTCAGGGGCGGAGCAGGGTTCGATCGCCTGAAACACGATCTGAAAGAGCTTGCCCCGTTGATGGTGAGCGCCGATGTCGCCGTGAACAACAGCGCGCGCTACATCAGGCACCGGAGCCTCACCTATCCGGGCTCGGCCTTTCCGGATTTTCCGGGCCAGCGCGACTACCTTCCCGCGGGCATGGCGTGGTCGGCCACTGATTTCCCCGGCGTGGAAACGAGGCTGCATATAGACGGACCTTCTCAAAGAGATCTGAAAGGCAATCCATGAGGGCTTTTTTCTACCAGTTCGATTATGCCATCCGTGCGCTGCTGCGCCGGAAGATGAAGAATGCGTCCATCGTGGTGATATTCGCCCTGGTGGTGATGATCTTCGCCTGCATTCATTTTATCTCGGGCTCGCTGTACAAGGAGAGCCTGACTGGGCTCGAGCACCAGCCCGACATCATCGTGCAGAATCTCAAGTCCGGCAGACAGCTTCCCCTGCCGGTCTCATGGGCCCGGGACCTGCAGGGGATTGTAGGCGTCAGCGAGGTCATACCCAGGGTATGGGGGTATTATTTCGACCGGTACACCGGCGCCAACTACACCATCATGGGCGTGCCCCCAGAGAAGATGGATGAGGAGCACTCATCCCTGGGAGATGTGGTGCCGTCCCTGGGCAGTCGGGAGATCGCGGCAGGAGAGGGGATCATGGAGGCGCGCGGGATGAAGATCGGCGGGCGTATACAGCTCGAACGGCCCGACGGCAGCCCCATGACCTTCACCACGGTGAAGTCGTTTCACTCCGGCGTGGCCCTGTGGACCTACGACCTCATCGCCATGTCCTCAGCCGATGCCCGGGAGCTTTTCGGATTGTCCGAGGCAGAGGCCTGGGACATCGCAATCTCGGTACCGAACCCGGTCGAGGTGGCCAACGTGTCCCAGAAGGTGCTCAACCTGTTTCCGGGCGCGCGGGTGGTCGTCAAAGACCAGCTCGTGAGCAGCTACGGCACCATGTTCGGCTTCCGCAGCGGGTTTCTCACCACGATCTCCATAAGCTGCCTGCTGGCCTTCTTCATTCTTGCGTACGATCGTGCCGCAGGGCTTTCCCGCGAGGAGCAGATGGAGATCGCGATCCTGAAGGCACTGGGATGGGAGACCCGGGACGTGATCCGCGTCAACATGCTCCAGTCGGTGGTGCTCTCGCTCACCGGCTTCCTGCTGGGGTTTGTCGCGGCCTACGGGTATGTCTATCTCCTCGGGGCGCCGGGCCTCATGCTCGCGCTCACCGGTTGGTCCGCGATCTATCCCTCCTATCCCCTGGTGCCGGCGGTGAACGTCACCGAGGTGGTAGCTCTACTCTTTCTGACCGTGATCCCCTACATCGTGGTGGGGATTGTCCCGGTGTGGCGTTCCTGCATCATAGACCCTGAGGTGGTGTTCAGAAAATGAGCGTAGTCAGTCTCGAATCGGTCGGAAAGGTGTTTAACCCGGACGGCGAGAACCGCTATCAGGCCCTGTCCGATGTATGCCTGGAGATCGAGAAAGGCTCGATCGAGGTTATTGCAGGACCCAGCGGTTCGGGTAAGACCACACTGCTCTCGATCATCGGGCTGATGAGCCGCCCGACCGCGGGGAGGGTGAAGATACTGGGCAAGGAGACCACCCTGATGTCCGAGCGATTCCGGACCTTGTTCCGCCGCAGCAATATCGGAGTGCTGTTCCAGGAGTTCAACCTGATCCCCGATCTGACGGTCCTCGAAAACATGAACATCGTGCAATACCCGGCAGGGCCCTCTCTTTCGCGGATGCAGGCAAGGAGCTCCGAGCTGCTTGAGAGGTTCAGGATGCTCGACAAGGCCCGCTCCCCGGCCGCCACTCTCTCAGGCGGGGAGAAGCAGCGGCTGGCCCTGGCCAGAGCGCTGATCGCCGACCCTGACCTCATGCTGGTCGACGAGCCCACAGCCCACCTCGACAGCAGGCTATCCGAAGAGGTCATCGCGATATTCCGCGAGCTTAAGTCAGAAGGAAAAACCCTGCTGATCTGCTCTCACGATCCGCTCATCATCAAAAGCGACCTGCCGGATCGGGTGTTGACCATGAAAGACGGCCGCCTGACATGCGGCTGACGAGAGGAAAGGGCTCGTGATCTGGAATTCCTGGGTGCTCTCGCTCATCATCGGTCAGATCGGCATCGTGCTCATCAATGCTGTGGCCTTTGTCAGCGCTCTCAAGATCATCCGGAGATGGGACACGTCATCGTACGACCCCGGGCAGATTGATCTGGAGCGCCGCTCGGAGCTGGTCGCGATCATCGTGTCGTGGAGCCTGGTCTCCGGGATCCTCTCTCTCATCGTGTTCGAGCGCACCAACGATTCGCTCGTCCCCTTCATCCCGGGCGCCATGTGCCCGATCGGCGTGCTGGGCCAAAACGAGTTCTGGGGATATGCTGCGCTGTATACCAAGATCGCGGGCGTCTTCGTGTATGGCCTGTGGATCGTGCTCAACCGCATAGACGCGGATGTTGAAGGGTTTCCGCTCACGCGGCTGAAGAATGCCTATACCCTGGCGCTCTTCCCCTTTCTCCTGCTCGATGTCTCGTTTCAGGTCGCCTATTTCTCCAAGCTCGATCCGAACGTGATCACCTCATGCTGCGGGGTGGTGTTCGAGCCCGGTGGAGGGCAGAGCTATGCATCCTCAGTGGCGTCCCTGCCTCCGGAGAGCACCAGGTGGCTGGTCGGGATCTACTTTGCCGTTTTTCTCGCCCTCTCGCGCGCGATAAGCTTCGAGAAAATGGTGTGGGGCAGGACCCTGCATGCGCTTTTCTCTGCTGCGGGTTTCTTTCTGGGCATGGCAGGGGTGATCGCCTTTGCCAGTCCCTACATCCATCAGATGCCCGCCCTGCACTGTCCGTTCTGCATCCTGCAGAGCGAATACCATCACTATGGGTACGGCATCTACATCCCTCTCTTCCTGGCCTCTCTGCTCGGGATCTTCCCGGGCGTACTGAATCTTCTGCTAAAGCATTACCCGAGCGCAAAAGAACGCATCGAGCGTTCCCAGATCGGGATGATCCGGCTCTCCCGGATCGCCTGGCTCGCGTTTCTCGTTATGATCTTCTTGCCCATGGTGTTCTACCTCGTCCAGACAGGGGGCATCGACCTGTTCTTCGGGCAGGGCTTCATGTAGGCAAGACGAGAATCTCTCTCAGCAGCTTTTAACCGGCCACAGTACCAAGAAGGCATAAGGCATGAATCACCCCGTTGCAATTTAGCGTGAATGCCGTTAAAAAACAGAATATTCATACTTCAGGACAAGGAGTTCTCCCGGATGATTCAGGATATCGAGCGCATATACGGCATCCTGCTGAGCAGGCAATATCAGAAAAAACTCTTTCAGGGCCTGGAAGGGCTTCGGAAAAAGGGAGACAGTCATATCGCCTGCTGCCCGTTCCACAAAGACGAGCATCCCACCTTTATCATCTACCCGGACAGGCCGGAATATTTCTGCTTTGTGTGCGGCGCGCGAGGCGACTGGCTCAGCTATCTTCAGCTCAAGACAGGCAAGGACTTCTTCGGAGCCTTCTTGCTGCTGGCAAGCGAGGCGGGGATCGAGCCGGCCGCCTATGACAAGTCGGCGTGGGACGACGAGCTGAGCCGGACCATCCTGCTTGAGCTCATGGCAGGGTTCTTCAGCACCAGCCTCTATTCGCCTGCCGGCGAAAAGGAGCTCTTTTACCTGTACAACCGGAGATATGCCATGGGGGAGGTGGAAGGCTCCTCGTTCGGTTTTTATCCCGGGTATTGCCAGACCAGGGAATACCTCATGTCGCAAGGGCTGACTCACGAATTTCTCGATACGGTGCTCGATGCCGTATGGTCCCGGGATGCCGAGGAGTTCCGGCTCACCATACCCTACCGCGACACTGCGGGCAGGCTCATGGGGATGATCGGCAGGGATGTCACGAAAAAGGGACCAGAGGCCTACCGGGCACTGACCGACCTATCCCTTCTCAGTGACGCGCCTTTTCTCCTGTACAAACACCGGGGCAGCGAGGACCTGCTCGTGGTGGAGGGTCTCCTCGACGCGCTCCTCGTTGACCGGATCGGCCTCCAGCCCGTGGCGGGCATCGGCAAATCAGGCCTGAGTGCGGGCCAGTGCGACACCATCGCATCGTATGGGACCGCAAGATGCATCCTCTGCGTGGGCAGCGGCAGAGAAAGGAAGGATCTGATGCTCCGGGCCGCCGGCCTCGTGGAGTCGCGGGGCATGCAGGCTGCTTTCCTGCCGCTGGGAGATGAATATGAAGACTTGGACCACTTCATCAGGGCCACTGAGCTCAAGGATTTCCGCAGGCTCCTGAAAAAGGCCTGTGACAGAGAGGAGTTCATGCGTGGGTACATGACATGAGGAGGGAGAAATGGGAGGAAAATTCTTTGCCGACGTGCTGGTGATCGGCGCCGGCCCCGCAGGGCTCGGCACTGCACTGGCCCTTGCCCGGCATGGGGTGGATGTAGCCGTCCTCGAGATGCAGGACCGGATCGGAGCGAAGAGGAGAGGGGAGACCATCCGCTTTGACCGCAAGATGGACGGATTGCTGGGAGAAGGGTTCTTTGCGAAACAGACCATCCGGCGGATCAACAGGAGATCATACTTCTCCCACACCGGCCTGAGACGGGTGGACCGCACTATCGACAACCCCAACCTCATCATCTCCTGGCCTGATTTCATCCAGGCCATGGCATGCGTGGCAGAGGCTGCGGGGGCCAGGATATTGCCCGCCTCCACCGTGGTGGGCTTTATCCGGGAGCAGGGCCGGATCGCAGGGGTGAGGGCCATGGTGGGCGGTTTCATGGAAGAGGAGCTTAAGACAAAGGCGGTCTTTTCCTGCGGCGGGTGCGAAGACCCTGCATCCCGGGTCCTGAGCATTGACCGCGCGGGCATGGACATGCCCGTTTCCAAGCGGCTCGTGCGGGGATACACCGGCCCGGCCGACCGGTTCGAATACCACTTCCACGTCCATGGCGGCTCCCTGACCATCGCCACCATTTTTCCCCGGGCAAAGGACGAGGCCGAGATCATCCTCATGGGTTATGCCCGGGGCCGCAAACCCGGCGCTGTCTCCTTCGATGAGTTCACACAGGCCCACGAAGTGTTCAGGGAGAGGCTTGAAGGTACCACGCCCTTTTATTCTCTGAAGACAGCGATCCCCATGGGCAGAATGATCTCGCCCTGTTGCCCCGAAGACAGGCTTGTCATGGCGGGCGATGTGCTGGGGCACGTCCAGTCGCGGGGAGGGAGCGGGATCAGGACCTCCTTTCTCCTGGGCTATACTGCGGGCAGACTGGGCGCAAGGGCCTTGCAGTCCGGAGCATGGACCGCGGACACGACAGAGAAACTCGAGCAGGGCATCCAGGGCTCTCCCCCCATGCGCGATCTGCGCAGGCACAATCTGATCTATTCCACCCTGCGAGCCGGGATCTTCGGCCGCATCCGGGACCTTAAGCACATGGACCGGCTCTGGCCTCTGCTGCGGATCGCACTGAGGTGACCGGAATCGGGAAACGCCGTTGTCGGGATTGGGTGAATCAATGGTATGGACCTTCGGGTATAAGCCGATTTATCCGGGGGATTCTCCCGAAACCGGGCAACTGAAGAGCAGGATTGAACTTGACTGAACCATCCACTGCTATATGGTAGCGCCATGATAAGCGCAGAGAATCTCTCCAAGAGCTATGCCCGGCAGACGCTGTTCGATGATGTCGGCTTCAAGATCAACTCCAGGGAGCGGGTGGGGCTGGTCGGCAGAAACGGGCATGGCAAGACCACGCTTCTGCGGATGATCGTGGGAGAGGAGACGCCTGATGCAGGGCAGATCGTGATCCCGAAAGGCTATCGCATGGGCTATGTGAGGCAGCATCTGGACTTTACCGAAGACACCGTGCTCGGCGAGGGAATGAAGGGATTGCCCGAGACACAAAAAGAGCAGCACTGGAAGGTGGAAAAGGTGCTCGCCGGCCTCGGGTTTTCCGAGGAGGATATGCAGCGCAGCCCCTATGAGTTCTCGGGCGGCTACCAGGTGAGGCTGAACCTGGCCAAGGTGCTGGTCTCCGAGCCGGATCTCCTGCTCCTGGACGAGCCCACCAACTACCTCGACATCACCTCGATCCGGTGGATCGAGCGTTTCCTGATCTCGTGGCCCCACGAGCTCCTGCTCATCACCCACGACAGGACCTTCATGGACAGGATCGTGACCCATACCATGGGGATTCACCGGAAAAAGGTCCGGAAGATCCAAGGCCACACAGAGAAATACTATACCCAGATCGCCCAGGATGAAGAGGTGTACGAAAAGACCCGCCTCAACGACGAGCGCAAGCGCAAAGAGGTGGAGCATTTCATCACCCGGTTCCGGGCCAAGGCTCGACTGGTGGGCCTGGTGCAGTCGCGGATCAGGACCCTGGAGAAGATGGAGAAAAAGGACAAGCTGGAGAAGATCAAGATCCTGGACTTTTCTTTCCGCTTTGAGCCCTTTGTCGGCAAGTATGTGCTCACTGCCCAGGATCTGATCTTTTCCTACGACCCGTCTACAGAGCTCATCAGGGATTTCACTATCACCCTGCGGCCGGGCGAGAAGGTGTGCATCATCGGCCCCAACGGCAAGGGCAAGACCACACTGCTCAAACTGCTGGCAGGCAGCCTTACCCCCCGCGCCGGCGAGATCGCCCGGAATCCCAAGACCGTTCCGGGTGTGTTCGAGCAGACCAACGTGTCGAGCCTTGTGAGCACGAGAACCGTGGAGGAAGAGATCATCGCGAGCTATCGTGACATCGACCGCCAGAAGGCCAGGGATATCTGCGGGGCCATGATGTTCGAGGGAGACTATGCCTTGAAGAAGATCGAGGTGCTCTCGGGCGGGGAAAAGAGCCGGGTGATGCTGGGCAAGCTCCTGGCGACCCCTCTGAATCTCCTGCTTCTGGACGAGCCCACGAACCACCTGGACATGGAGTCGAGCGACGCCCTGCTCGCGGCCCTGGACAGCTTCGAGGGGGCCGTGGTCATGGTCACCCACAACGAGATGTTCCTTCATGCCCTTGCCGAGCGGCTCATTATATTCAAGAACGGCTCGATCGAGGTGTTCGAGGGAGGATATCAGCGCTTTCTCGAAAAGGGCGGTTGGGGCGACGAGGAAGAGACCCTCATGCCCGCGAAAAAGGCGAAGCCCGAGCGGGAAAACGATGAGAAGCTCGACAAGAAGGAGCTTCGCAAGAGGCGGGCCGGGATCATCACCGAGCGCTCCCGGGCGCTCGGTCCGCTGGAGAAGGAGATCTCCCGGGTGGAAAACGGTATCGACGCCCGCGAGAAAAAGCTGAAAACGCTCCACGCCGCCATGCAGGAGGCCACCCTTGCCAGGGACGGGAAGAGGATATCCGGGATATCCCTGGAGATTCACGCCTGCGAGCAGGAGATTGAGTCCTTGTTCACGAACCTCGAAGCGCTCACCCATGAGTTCGACCTGATCAATGCCGAATTCGAGGAGCGACTGAGCATCATCGAACAGCTCTGATGCCCTTCAAAACGTGATGACGAGCTCGTAGACCCCTTGGGAGAGGCCCGCCCTGACCGGGTATCTGCCCTTTTCGAACACCTTCATCATGGCCTTGTTGCTCGCCAGCACATCTGCCGTGAACCCGTGAAGGCCGCGCTCCTTGGCAAGGGATACGAGCATCTCATAGAGATAGGTGGCGATCCCCATGCCCTGGTACTGTTCCTCCACCACAAAGGCCACGTCTCCATAGGGCTTGTTCCGGTCTTTGGCGAAGCGGGCCTCGGCCACGATATGCTCCTCTTCGGGAGAACCTGACAGGCCTACGATGGAGAGCGTGTCGATGTAATCGATGTTCACATACTGCTGCATCTTTGCATGGGGCATGACCTTGATGGGGCTGAAATAGCGGTAATAGACCGTCCTGTCCGAGAACCGGTAGAAGAGCCTGCGCATCTCCTCCTCGTCAGAGGGCTTGATGGCGCGGAACCGGACCTCGATATCTCCCTTGAAGGTGTGCCTGGTGGCGATATCCGAAGGATAGAGGCGGGCGGATTCCGGCAGGTAGATCTGGTCGGGGTAGAGTATTTTACGCCCCTTGGCCTGTTCGAAGAGGGTTTTCCGGTCTTCGGGATGGGCGATATCAATGAGAAACTGGGCCCTCTCGCGCACGGTCCGGCCCCGCATGTTGGCAACACCGTATTCGGTGACCACCATGTCAACAGACTCCCGCAGACTGAGCTGGTTGGGCAGGTCTTCCACGGAAAGGAGGATGTTGGGCCTGCCTTTGCGGTTCCGGCTGGGCAGGGCAAAGATGGTGCTGCCCCGTTCAGAGAGCTCGGCGCCGCTGACGAAATCTGCCACCTCGCCCGGTGTGGCGGCCACGTTGCCCTTGCCGATGTGCATGGCGACCCGTCCCGAGAGGTCGACCTTCCGGGCCGGAATCACCGCAATGAACCGCGGGTTCATGCCGATCTGGATCGGGTTGAACACAGTGTCGATTCCCTGGAAATCCACCAGGGGATTGCGATCGAGCCAGACCATGAGCTCCTTTGTGCCAAAGGCATAGGAGGTGAGCGACTTTCCGCGGTAGACCCGCTTGTTGCGGTTCGACACCGCGCCGCTGGTGACCAAGTCCATGAGGGCGTCCGTGAAAAAGGGCGAGTGGATGCCTAAGTTGCGCTTCTGGACCAGGTGACGCGTCAGGGCCTCGTAGAGGGGCCCGATGGAGAAGCTCAGGCAGCTCCCGTCTTCGATGACCGAGGCCACGTTTGCGCCAACCTGGTCGAACACCTCGTCCACGGGCCATCGCTGGAAAAAGATGGGCGGGTCCTGGGAGCGGACCAGGAAGTCGAACTCAGAGATCGGTACAAAGGTGTCGCCAAAGGTGAAGGGCGCATCAGAATTGATCTCTCCGATCACCAGCGATGCCTGGTCCATGGCGTGGCGCGCGGCATCGACAGCCATGCCCAGGCTGCAGTAGCCCGCCTCGTTGGGAGGCGTGATCTGGATGAACGCCGCGTCGATGGGCAGCATCCGGGACTCGATAAGGGCCGGGATCCGCGCGAACCTGCTGGGGATCAAGTCCACGCGTCCCTCGGTGATGGCCTCGCTCGCCACCCATCCCGAGAAGAAGGTCTTGAGCCTGAACTTCTGGGTCTGCAGCTCCTTCATGATGATCACGTCACCCAGGCTCACGATCTGGATCAGCTCCAGGTCCTGGAGGTTGGGCTCGTCCGCTGCCATGAGGTGCTTCACCAGGGTCCGGGGCTCGGCAATCCCGGTGCCCAGAAAGATCTTCATCCCAGGTTCGATGTGCTGCAATGCCTCCTGCGGGGTGATGACCCGATCTTCCCACGGCATGGACGCGCCGTCCTGCTCTGTGCTCACGATGTGCTCTCCTTTCCCAGGGCAAGGCGGCGGCCCAACCACTTAAGCATGCGACTCTTGCCCGGGATGGCGCGCGGCATCCTTCCATAAAAGCCTGGAGGACCATGCTCGGGCGCACCGCGCTTATTTTTTATAGCCGGAAAATCCGGTGATGAGAAGGGGGACCTGATCTTTCCTTTTTAAGCCTGCGGTTTCATGTATTGCATGGTGCCGTCCTGGACCACGGCGACGCGCGCCGTATCGGGATAGTCCTGCTTGAGCAGCGCGATCACCTCGTCCCAGGTCTTGGCGACAACGGCGTCGTCGTTGTGGCAGACGAGGTCCAGGCTCGTCCGGTCGGGTAAGGGATTGAGCACGATGAGCCTCTTCATGAGCATGGGGATGAACCCCGGGTTCTTGTGTGCGTAGTGTCTGCCCCCGTAGCCGCTTCCCCAGGAACGCATGACGTAGTGGGGCACCTGGCCCTCGGGCGCGTCGCAGATGAGCACCGCAGTGCCCTGTCCGCCCGGTTTCAGGGTCGTGAACGCGAGCAGCAGGGCGATGGCCGACTCGCTGGCCTTGCCATAGGCATTGCACACCACGATGTCATAGCCGCTGGAAAAGGGGATGCCGTAGTGGTCTCTGCCCTCGTCTGCGCCTGCCTGGTGGGTGGCTTTGAACGGTCCGGCATAGAGGTTCACGATCCGGCCTCGGCGGTTGAGCAGGCAGTCGACCTTGAAGTCGAGCCCGGCCATCTCGCCCGCGGCATCACACTCGGCCCGCATGATGTTGTTGTCGAAGTTCCCCAGGCCGGACCTGCCCGGATCGCGAAAGAGCTGGTTGTGGAACTGGTTGATGGTCTCGATCCCTGCCACGCCCGGCATGATGAGCTTGGCACCCCCGCCAAAGCCAACGTGTACGTGGGCTGTGACGCAGCCGATGCCGATCTTGAGGTCGCAGTCCATGAACTCGCGGTTGAACCAGATCTCGACCCCGGTTGGGGTCCTTCCCACGCGCACCGTGTTCTGAAACGGATCGTGGTTGTACACCGCGTAGTTCTCGACGATCTCGTTCCCGAGCTTTTTGCGGGCATTGATCATGTCGTATGCCCCGTGCGAGCCCAGGGCCCAGAGAAACCTGATCCGGTCTTTCTCAAACCCGGCGCGGTGAAGGGCATCGAGAACGAACGGCGCCACATCCCTGACCGGAGTGGGCCTTGTCATGTCGTCGAACACGATCACGGCCTGCTTCTTTCCTTGCGCGAGCTCCTCGAGACAAGGTCCTTCGATGGGCCGCTCAACCTTTGCCCTGATCTCCTCCGGGCTCAGGCCGGGCTTTTCAAACCCCGGGGAGGTAAGGTTGCCGACCTCCCACTGTTCCGGAAAAGAAAGCTCGCGCTCATTGTTCTCGTGCCAGAGCCTGGACGGGACCGAAACCTTCTTCATAATGCCTCCCTGAAGTATTCCATGGTAATGTCGTATTGTATTATTATAAGCTGTTTTTTCATTGAAAGGAACAGCTACGTGCTGATATAATCACCCCTGTTCGACCGGGAGGTGTCCCGGTGCCGCCATGGCAGGTTTTCACGGACCTGCCGGGGAGATGCAATCCGGTATGTGTCGGCAAAATGCCTGTCCGCAGGCATGATCCGGCTCTTGGCCTGTTGTTCCATATCAGTGCACGGGGGATTTTAGATGGACATACTGAACGAATTCATAGAGGTTGCCGGCGATCCCGGCGCATATGCCCGGAGGATCAGGGCGTCGGGACGATCTGTGATCGGGTGCTACTGTTCCTACGCGCCCGAGGAGATCATCCACGCAGCCGGGCTGCATCCCATACGGCTCTTCGGCACCAGGGGCGACTCCGGGATCGCGGAGAAGCATCTGCAGGCCTACTGCTGCTCGCTCGTTCGCGAAGCGCTCGCCGAGTCTCTGGCAGGCGGGCTCGATTATCTCGACGGCACTGTTTTTCCCCATACCTGCGATTCCATCCAGCGACTCTCCGATATCTGGCGGCTCAACACCAGCCACGGCTTCTTTGCCGACGTGGTGCTCCCGGTCAAGCTCACGAGCGAGAGCGCCAGGCAGTATCTGATCGACGTGCTTAAGAGGTTCAAGAGAGAACTGGAGTCCTCCTTCGGCCTTGTGATCACCAAAGAAGGGCTCGGATCGTCCATCAGGACCTTTAACACCATTCGCTCCTGCCTGAGCGAGATCTACGAGCTCAAGTCCCGCAATCCAGGGATTCTCACAGGCAGCGAGCTTTTCTCGATCGTCAGGGCGTCCATGGTCATGGACAGGGAAGAGCTCAGAGGCAAGCTCCAGGCTCTTCTCCGGAAGCTTCGAGAGGATGTGCCCGGCCGAGAGGGACGGGGCAGGCGGCTCATGCTGGTGGGCAATGCGTGCAATCACCCGGACATCTACGACCTTATCGAGCGTTCGGGAGGACAGGTGGTCTGGGACGACCTGTGTACCGGGACCCGCTGGTTTTCGGGCATGATCCGGGAAGAGGGCGACCCTCTCGCCTCGATTGCCGGGCGCCTCTTCGAACGCCAGGTCTGCCCGTCAAAGCACAAATCGCCTACAGCAAGAGGCGAACACCTCCTCGCGCAGGCCCGGGAGCACGGAGCGCAAGGCGTGATCTTCCTCTATCTCAAGTTCTGCGATCCCCACAGCTTCGACTATCCGTATCTGAAAGCATGCCTGGATGGTGCGGGCATACCCTCCATGCTGCTGGAGATCGAAGATCGCCTGCCCCCCCAGGGGCAGATCCTCACCCGGATCGAGACCTTCACCCAGATGCTCGGGCCGGAGACCAGGACCGCGTTCACCGGCGCCTCGCAGACCGGAAGGGAGGGATAGGCCATGCCGCAGACAAATGTCGAAAAAAAGAAAAAATTCAGGTCGGCCAAGAGGATGCGCGAGATCATGACCGAGTATTACATCGAGGCCAAAACCGCGGACCAGACCGGAAAAAAGGTGGCCTGGATCACGAGCGGGGGCCCGGTCGAGCCGCTCATCGTCATGGACGTCATCCCGGTATACCCGGAAAACTACGGGGCCATGATCGGCGCGTCCCACATGGGAGGCGATCTCTGCGCCAAGGCCGAGGCCCTGGGCTACAGCACCGACCTGTGCTCTTACGCCCGGGCCGACATCGCGTGCGCCCTGGAGGACGGCGGGCCCATCGGCGGCCTCCCGAAGCCCGACATGCTCGTGTGCTGCAACAACATCTGCGGCACGGTCATGAAATGGTACGAGATCCAGGCCCGGCTCTTCAATGTTCCGCTCTTCATCTTCGACACCCCGTTCTGCCACGTGGGCTTTGCCGATGAGGCCAGACGCTATGCCCGGACCCAGATCGACGAGTACATCGGTTTTCTCGAAGGCGTGTGCAAAAAAAAGTTCGATTTCGACCAAGGCATGGAGGTGGGCAGGCTCTCTTTGAAAGGCCAGCGTCTCTGGCAGGAGGTCCTTGACGCGGCGGCTCACCGGCCTTCTCCCATGACTGCGTTCGATGCGTTCTTCTTTCTTGCACTCATCGTCACCCTGCGCGGCACTGACAAGGTGGTTGACTTCTACACCGGACTCCTCGAAGAGATGAAGGAGCGCGTGAGCCAGGGTATAAGCGCCGTGGAAAACGAGCGCTACCGCCTCCTGTGGGATAACCTGCCGGTGTGGTACCGGCTGAAGTGGCTCTCGGACACCTTCGCCTCCCATGGGGCCTGCCTGGTGGCCGATACCTACACCACGGCCTGGTGCGGCTCCATGCAGTACATCGATGAGAACGACTTCATCGGCTCCATGGCAGAGGCGTACACCCGAATCTATCTCAACATCGGGGTGGACGAGATGGCGAAAACCATCTTTGCGATGATCGACAAATACGAGGTCGACGGACTGGTTATGCACTCGAACCGGAGCTGCAAGCCCTACTCGTTCGGACAGTACGACATCATGCGCATGGTCAGGGAGAAAAAGGACATACCCTGCATGATGCTCGAATCCCACATGGTGGACGAGCGCAGCTTCTCGGAGAGTCAGGCCTTGACCCGGATCGACGCCTTCATGGAGGTGATCAGACAGCGGGACTCCTAAGCGGGAACGGCACGGCAGGCTAAAAAAGGAGGAATGAAATATATGGGCGAAATGCGCTACGCTCTGAAGGACAAAGTGGCCGTGGTCACCGGCGGGACCAGGGGCATCGGCCTTGAGATCGCCCGGGCCCTGCTGGAGCAGGGCGCGCGGGTCGTGATCTGCGGCCGGAAGCAGGAAAACCTCGATGCCGCAAAGGAACTCCTGCCCGGCGGGGACCTC
>JALNWY010000002.1 GCA_023230665.1 Deltaproteobacteria bacterium | reverse complement strand
CGGACATCTCGTCCACGGCCGCGTGCAGGGCGCGGATGCATGCTCCGGGCAGCGGACGGGTGACATCTCCGATGCCGAGCTTGATCACCTTCACACCAGGGTTCTTTTCCTGGAACGATGCGACCCGCCTGGCGATTTCGGAGAAGAGATACGATGTCTTGAGATTCAGGTAATTCTCGTTGATTCTGATCATGGCCCCTTTGTCTCACCTCTCTTTCGCGGCAGTCATCTCATGGCTTTAGTCCATGGAGGATAACACCCAGATCTATCTACCACAGCTTTTTCCCTGGGAAAAACAGTTTCTCAATTTTTATGCCAGAGAGAACCCCTGGTTATCCTGCCTTAAGAACAGTCTTTTTTCAGAGAAAGTATTAAGAAATAAAGCAGCTTTGACGAATAATACTATCATAAGAGATGTATGGAGTGGATGTGAAGAAAGACAAGCGAAGACATTCCAGAAAATTGTTCAGGATCGAAGCACGTTATCAGGACTCGCACGGCAGGGTCTTGAAGGGAACTGTGAGGAATTTGAGCCTCGGAGGGGTATTCATCGAAACCCATCATCCCCTGGAGAAGGGCGATAGCCTGCATGCAACGCTTGACGCCCACGACCTCGGCAAGGTGATCGATGTCTCCGGCAAGGTGGTGAGAATCGAGTGGAACAAGGGGATGGCCATAGAATTCGATGATCAGAACAACCGTGATGTCAAGCTTCTCCTGAGCAGCCTGCGAAAGCTCGATCAGGCCTCTCTGCTCGCGTTGAGCCGATCCGCTCAGGGCGACTGAGCGGATTTTTCTCCATACGGATTCTCCCTGCCGGCGAGCCCCCTCTAAGAGCGTACCTGCCACCCAAGGTTTCACCTGCTCAGAAGCGATCCTTTCTCAAGGGGAGATGCGTCCTCTCTTTCCGGCACGCAAGAAAAAAATCGGCCTTAAATAGAGCCGGATATCGGGCATTCAGGTCTCCGGGAATGCCTGTTTTTGGTATCCGGTTATACGATCAGAGGTCTGCCATGAGCCGCTTTGCCCAATCGCTGAAGTATTTCTCGTCACAGACAGAGGCCTGTTCCAGAAGCGCCTTTGCCTGTGCCGTATTTTCGTCTCCTCCCGAGTCGATGAGGGCCTCGGCGAGGAAGACCTGGCCTTCGACATCCTCAGGGTAGGCCTGGTTGTATTCTTTCAGGTATGAGACAGCCTTTTCCTTGTCGCTCAAAGGCCAGGGCAGCACATACCAGAAACGGCCAAGAGCCTTGATGGGACCGCCGGTCATATAGGTTTTGTCGATCTCATAGGATTTTTCAAAGCTCGTCTGGGTTCTGTCCTTGAGCCCTTCTCGAAGGGCCGTGAGAACGCTCACACCATCCGAGTAGTTTCCCACAGAGCATCCATACCAGAAATGTCCCTCCACCCTGTCCGGATTGAGGGCGATGGCCTTCTCGCCATACATCATGCCCATCTTTCCATACTGCTTGCAAATACCTTCCCAGTCTTCAGCACTGCTCTCCTTTGCCTGGTTGCAGTATTCCCGATAGGATCGAGATGCCTTCCATGCGGCTTCATAACTGGCGGGGTCCGCCTCAGAGGCCTGCGCATAGAGCTCCGCTGACTTCAGGAGATTGTCTAGGCCACCCTGCTCGTAGAGGGCATCGGCCTGGGCCATGATATCCTGCGCAGCGAGATACCCTGGAAGAACAACCGTGAACAGAATGATCAAACCTTCTAAGAAAAACCTCCTCATGGTACTGAACCTCCTTCACTCTATATTATATTGATACATACTATTTCGCTTTCAGGTGTTCTCAAGTGAATCACCTGTATCAGTCCGTTCCTCAAGGGCTGGGAGCGTGGTTCTCATTCCTTGCCCTCTGCGGCGGAAATGGTCAAAGGGCCTGCCCTTCAAAGACCCGGACCCCGGGTAGGGGTCACAGAGAGGCCTGGAGGCCCGCAGGGAGATTATGCTTGTCAAAAGGCATGAATTGGCGTACCAAGAAAAAGATGCATAATGGGAATCCCTTTGCCCATATCTCGAATGTTAAAGGGATTGCAGTTGATCTCCCTTTCTGCAGGTTCAGGTATGTCACTATCGAGGGGGAATCCGGCAGAGATTCCATATCCGGCGGCAAGGCCACAGCACTCCCACGCCTTCATGGCGAGGTGGAGAGGTGCGAGCCGCCTGTGCGGAGGATCGAATATGCGCCTCCGGCGCAGGTCACGACCTTGGGTCCCGACCCCCTGGTTTCGAGCGCCTCGGTGATTCACGAGCTTCTCTTCGGGAGAATGCGCCAGGCTTCTCCAGGCCCCGCAGGAGGGGGTGTTTATCCGGTCCTGAAAGAGCATGCTCCACACGCCCTGGATCTCTATGTATAGCTTAAAAAGGGGAAAACGATGATCGGTGTGGTGTCAGACGTAAGGTTCATGGATCACGAAACCGGCGTTTACCATCCTGAGAGTCCTCTGAGAGCTCAGTGCATCCACACCCTGTTTGTCAAGGAAGATCCCGGGATCATGCTCGTCCCGCCGGTTGCCTCGCCGGTTGAGGACATCATGCTCAACCACGGCAGGGGATACATCGATTCCATAGCCCGTGCGTCTGTGAGGGGCTCGGCTGTGAACTTGGACCCCGACACTGTATGCTGTCCCGAATCGTACGAGGTTTCCCTCCAAGCTGTGGGGTCGCTGATCAGCCTGTGCAGAATGGCACTGGATCGCGGAATCGATGCAGGATTCGCCTGTGTGAGGCCGCCGGGGCACCACGCGAGGAAAGACCGCGCCATGGGTTTTTGCCTGTTCAACAACGTGGCGATCGCCGCATCCAAGGCCGTCAGATCGTTCGGGGTCGAACGGGTGGCGATCGTCGACTTTGACATCCATCACGGAAACGGCACCCAGGAGAGCTTCTATGACGACAGCCGGGTGCTGTACTTCTCGACGCACCAGTATCCCTTCTATCCGGGGACCGGGGCCTTGTCCGAGACCGGAGCAGGAGAGGGGACAGGATATACCGTGAACTGTCCCCTGGGCGGGGGAAAGAGTGACGGGCACTTCCTGGCCGTATACCGTCACATACTCCAGCCGATCATCGAGGATTTCGAACCCGGGCTGGTGCTGGTGTCAGCCGGTTTCGACGCCCATGCAATGGACCCCATCGGCGGCATGCTGCTCAGCTCGGACGGGTTTGCCGCTATCGCGGCCGTTATCCAGGAAGCTGCCCGGAACGTAAGTGCGCCGGTCGTGTACTCGCTCGAAGGCGGGTACCATCTCGGTGCATTGAAGGAGTCAGTGTCACGGGTGATGGATATCCTCAAGGGAACCGTCGTACCCTCCATCGAACCCCAGCCCTTTCCCGAGCTGGAGAAGTTTATCAGAGTACACGGCCGGATATGGCCCCTGACAATGAGATAGAGGGTAAAGTTTCTCGTGTCTGCTGCCGAAACGGCAAGTATGCTGGAACCCAAGACTATCGAGGCGGTATCGGTTAAGGAGTATCGTCCCGGAGAGCTGATCGTACGGGAAGGGGACACCAACGAATACTTCTATGCGATCCTCCAGGGAGAGGTCCAGATCTACCAGATGGACAAACCCATCCGCATTCTCTCCGACCGTGACGTGTTCGGCCTTGAAAACTACTATCGGGGCATTCCCTACAGCACCACGGCAAAGGCTGTGAAGTCCTCGCGCGTGGCCGCCTACGAATCCGAGGCAATCGAAGATATCGTCTTCAGCAAACCCGGTCTGGTGAGCATGGTTCTGCGCTCGGCGTACCTGCAGCTTGAACAGACCACCTCGGTGGCCGAGTCAAATATTCCCTACAGCGAGACGATCAACCTCGATGTCCGTGAGTTCGCCGACGGTGAGACCATCATCGAAGAGGGGACGAACGGTACCGAGATATTCAAGCTCTATCAGACAGAGCAGGGGCTCGAGGTTCTCAGAAAAGGCGTGCGCATCGCAACGATCACGAAACCGGGCGAGTACTTCGGCGAGATGAGCTTTATCCTCAACGAGCCGAGGAGCGCGACCATCCGCTCCCTGGGCAGAAGCGTGGTCGAGATCCTCCCGGTTCACGAAGGCGGGCTGGAGAAGATCATCAGCGAAAACCCCGAGGTGGCCCACAAGATCATCGCTTCCCTTGCCCAGAGGCTCAAGCAGGCAAACCTTCTCATCGTCAAATAGAGAGAGGTCCTGGTCTCGGACAGCACATCGGTCAGCATGGCGATGAGGGGGAATAAAGAATATTATCCGATATTCCGAGTGATTCTCCATGGACGTTTTCTGGTATGGAGGTCCTGTTCCCGCCGGGGTGGCCGGGATCAGGCAGACAGAGACCCTTGAGGGTGTTCCCGAGAACAGCCTGCTCTTCCTCGATGACAAGAGTTGTGTTCAGTGGGACGCGATCCGGGGCGGGCGGGTCTATCTCGTGTCCGATCTCCCCATATCCACGCCCTTGCCCGAGCAGGTGGTAGGAGTGATACCGCGCGATACCATGGTCATTCAGGCCATCATCACCCTGTATACCGAGATGCGTGAGTCCTATGACATCGGCGACAGGCTGATCCGATCGCTCAACGAAAAAGAACTCGCTATCCAGGAAAAACAGAAAACCATGCTGCGGGACAGCAAACGGTACAATGCCATCATCAGAAACGCCAGCGACCTCATCTTTGCGCTGGGGCCCACCGGCAAGATCATGTTCTGCAACGAGACCGTCCAGAACTATCTGGTTCGCGGCACCAAGCCGGTCATCGGGCGGGCGCTCGTGGATTATGTGGTGGACGAAGACAAGGACCTGGTCAACGAAATGGTCGCAAACGGTTTCCGCAAAGGCGTGCCCTCCAAGATCGAGACGAGATTCCGTCTGGCCGGGGGAAGGACCGGGATATTCTCGTGCATGAGCACGCCCTTGTCCGAAGACGGTCGCATCTATGCGCTTTCAGTCATCGGGCGGGACATCACTGATATCCGGTCCATGCAGTACCGGATTTCTCTGCAGGCAAAGGACCTCACGCTCATGATCAACGGGCTTTCCCACGAGCTGAGAAACCCGCTGACCGTAATCGGCGCATACATGAAAAGGATCGAAAAACAAGACAATGGCCTGAAGGCAAAATTCGCCGGCACTGCATTTTCCGGAATCCACTCATCGATCCAGAGGATCGAGGAGATGATCGTGAGGATCGAACAGTATGAGAATATGGTGAACAGGAGACTCGTCTATGCCCGGAGAAATCTGCTCCTCCTGGTCTCCGAGGTGATTTCCCGTCATCCCGCTGCTCCTGAGGTAGCCATCGAAGGTAACGGGCGGCTCATGGCCTGCACGGATGCATGTCATGTCCAGACGGCATTCTCGCGCATCCTGGACAATGCCGTGGAAACCGGGTCGGAGAGGTTTCTCGTCACCCTCTCCCGCCGTGACGGATTCGCCCATGTTTCGCTGCGTGATTACGGTCCGGGCGTGAAGGACGATATCGAGTCCATCTTTGCCCCTTTCACTTCTTCAGACCCCATGAAGATCGGTCTCGGCCTCACAGAGGCACGCATGGCCCTGGCCAAGATAGGGTCCCACATCGAGGTGATACCTCAGGCAAACCCGGGCGCGGTCTTTACCCTGAGAATCCTCATGGACCGCAGGAACAGCATCAGGGACGAGACGCCATAGGCTTTATTCCGGAAGATCATCGTTCAAACCGCACTTCTTCGGCCACCCATTCATGTGCTATAGGTGTTCCATTCAATTGCAAGGCCATGATTCATCAATGGAACAAGGCGTTGCCAAGAGAAGCAATCCGACCCGGCCTCAAGTCTGTAAGCCACCCGGGCAAGGCGCCATCTCTTGAGAAAAGGGCCTGTTGCATCGAGCCGGAGACTCAACACCGGCTTTGGCTGTTGACAGCCGAATCCCTGGGTTTTATGCAGAAACGACCCGAAGACAAAAAAGGCAAGGAGACAGAGAACATAACATGAGCGTACAGGCACTGACCGGATGGCTGACGGCGCTGGCACTTGCTGCCGCGTTCTCCACCTACCTGCTCAAGCAGATCGGCAGGGAATACGTCAAACGGCTCCCCCGCGAATACGCGGACTTTGCCGACGCCTACCGGAGCTTCATGAAACTCATGGTAGGCCGGCACCGAATCTTCGGCGCGGCAGCCCTGATCGCCCTTGCAGCGCATGCATATCCGGTCATCGCCGGTTCGTTCATCTCTGTAAGCGGGCTCATCGCGGCCTTTGTCCTGATCTGTGCGTCCGCGGCGGGGGCCTGGCTGTTTTATGGAAAAAAGAGCCTGCGCACCGGGCTGTTGTCGGTGCATAGGGCCCTGGCCTTTGTGCTGCTTCCAGCCCTGATCATTCACTTCTTCTTCACGGGTATGATCGCCTTCTGATGGGTGCGGTCCTCCTGGCCCCGGACGACACCGGGACGGAATTCCGACGTTCAGCCCGGGAATCGTCGGCCCTAAGAGCAGGTCGAGAAGGCCCTGTAACACCAATGAATCACTATGTTGACATGGTGAGGTATCTATGATGTACATAGGGTTTACCAAGAAATCACGAGGTGAGCGTGTATGGAAGAAACAGAATTACAGATGATACGCAGGCTTATCCCCAAGAACAAGGAGCTCAAGAAGCTCTGGGATGAGCACCTGGACTACGAAGAAAAGCTTGAACAGATCAACAAGCGGCGATACCTGAGCACCGAGGAAGAGATACGCCGCAAGGAAATCCAGAAGCTCAAGCTCAGAGGCAAGGACAGAATAGAAGAAATACTCCGCTCGTACAGGGAGAAAGTTGATTCATATTGAATTGTTATGCGGTGAGAAGGGGCGCGGAAGATGAGGAAAATTACCGGAGCGCAGGCCTTTATCGAGGCCTTGCGGTGTGAGGGTGTAACCCATGCGTTCGGATACCCCGGCGGAGCCGTGCTCGATATATTCGATGCCATCATGGATGCACGGGATATCCAGTTCATCCTGTCGCGGCACGAGCAGGGGGCGGTCCATGCAGCGGACGGCTATGCCCGCGCGTCGGGACGGGTGGGCGTGTGCCTGGTGACATCGGGGCCGGGGGCCACGAACACGGTCACCGGAATTGCCACCGCATATATGGATTCCATACCGATCGTGGTGTTCACCGGCCAGGTTCCCACGCATCTCATCGGCAACGATGCCTTCCAGGAGGCGGACATCGTAGGGATCACGCGGCCGTGCACCAAGCACAACTACCTGGTCAAGGATGTCTGCGACCTGGGCAGGGTGATCAAAGAGGCGTTCTACATCGCCCGGACGGGCAGACCCGGACCGGTGCTGGTGGATCTTCCCAAGGACGTGATGAAGAGCACCGTGAACTTCAAATATCCCGACTCGCTGAGCCTCGAAAGCTACTGTCCCACCTACAAGGGGCATCCGGGTCAGATCAGGCGCATCATGGGCTTGATCCTCAAGAGCAGGCATCCGGTGATCTATGCAGGGGGCGGGGTCACGCTCGCCGGCGCATCCAAAGAGCTCTCGGACTTTGCCCGGAGGCTTCAACTTCCGGTCACTACCACGCTCATGGGTATGGGAGCCTTTCCATCGGGCGATCCGCTGTCTCTGGGCATGCTGGGCATGCACGGCACCTATGCGGCGAATATGACAGTCACGAACTCGGACTGCCTCATTGCAATCGGGGCCCGGTTCGACGACCGGGTGACCGGCAAGGTCGACGAGTTCGCGCCCAAGGCCAAGATCATCCACATCGACATCGATCCCACCTCCATCAGCAAGAACGTGAAGGTGGATCTGCCCGTGGTGGGCGACTGCAGGATGGTGCTCAGAGGCATGCTCGCCGAGCTCGCCGGCAAAGACGCCGAGCTGGCCGAGATGCTCTCCCAGACAGCATCCTGGCGGAGCGAGATCGAGGTCTGGAAGGAGCAGCAGCCGCTCAGGTACTGCAAAAGCGAGATCGTCAAGCCCCAGTACGTGATCGAGATGATCGACGAGATCGCGCCCGACGACACCATCATCACCACCGAGGTGGGCCAGAATCAGATGTGGACGGCCCAATTCTACAAATTCAACGAGCCGAGGCTCTTTCTGACCTCGGGCGGGCTGGGGACCATGGGTTATGGTTTTCCCGCGGCAATCGGGGCACAGGTGGCCTTTCCGGGTCGAACAGTCATCGATATCGCAGGAGACGGCTCCATCCAGATGAATATCCAGGAGTTGGCCACCGCGGTACAGTACGACCTCCCGGTCAAGGTCATGATCCTCAACAACGGCTACCTGGGCATGGTCAGGCAGTGGCAGTCGCTGTTTTACAAGAAGCGCTACTCGCACACCTCCATGGCGGTTTCGCCGGATTTCGTGAAGCTGGCCGAGGCCTACGGCGCAAAGGGCCTGCGCGTCACCAGGCCCGAAGACGTCAAGGACGCCATACGGGAGGCCTTGCGGATACCGGGCCCGGTGATCGTCGACTTTGTGGTGGACCCCGAGGAAGACGTCTATCCCATGGTGCCCGCCGGGGCCCCGATCAATAATATGCTTCTCGTGTAAGGATGTGAGCTATGAGGCATGCGATTTCGGTTTACGTGGACAACCAGGCAGGCGTGCTTTCCCGGGTGGTGGGGCTGTTTTCGGGCAGGGGATTCAACATCGAGTCCCTTTCCGTGGCCCCGACCCTGGACCCGGCGAAATCGCTCATGGTCATCACCACCACCGGCAACGAGCAGGTGCTGGAGCAGATAAAAAAACAGCTCAACAAACTCATCAACGTCATCAAGGTGGTCGACTGCGCGGACAGGGATTATGTGGAACGGGAGATGATCCTGGTGAAGATCAAGGCGGAAAAAGAGACCCGAGCCGAGGTGCTCCGCATCGCGGACATCTTCCGGGCAAAGGTCATCGATGTTTCGCCGAAGTCGTACACCCTGAGTCTTACCGGCGATAAAAGCAAGCTTGAGGGGTTTGTGGAGATCCTCACCCCCATCGGCATAATCGATTTTGTCCGTACGGGCACCGTGGTCATGGAGAGAGAGATGCAAGGAAGGAGGAAACTGCCGTAATGAAGGTCTATTACGATAAGGACGCGGATCTGAATCTCATCAAGTCAAAGAAGGTCGCGGTCATGGGGTATGGGTCGCAGGGGTTCGCCCACTCGAACAATCTGAAAGACTCCGGGGTCGACGTGGTCGTGGGACTGCGCGAGGGCAGCGCGTCTCGGGCAAAAGCCGAGAAGGCGGGGCTGAAGGTCATGAACACCTCTGATGCGGCCGCCTGGGCAGACGTGATCATGGTCCTCATCCCGGACGAGCTCCAGGCCGACGTGTATGCCCGCGAGATCGCGCCGCACCTGAAAAAGGGCGCATATCTCGCGTTCGCCCACGGGTTCAATATCCACTACGGCCAGATCAGGCTTCCCCAAGGGGTGAGCTGCTTCATGGTGGCGCCCAAGTCACCGGGCCACATGGTGAGGTATGAATACACCCAGGGCAGAGGGGTTCCCATGCTCATCGCGATCGAAGCCGACGCCGGCGGGGACACCCGCGAGCTCGCCCTCTCCTATGCCGGCGCCATCGGCGGCGGAAAGGCCGGCATCCTTGAGACCACCTTTGCCGAAGAGACCGAGACCGACCTGTTCGGCGAGCAGGCCGTGCTGTGCGGAGGCGTCACCTCCCTGATCACGGCCGGGTTCGAGACCCTGGTCGAGGCGGGATATGCGCCGGAGATGGCGTATTTCGAGTGCCTGCACGAGCTCAAGCTCATTGTCGACCTCATCTATGAGGGCGGGATCTCCAATATGCGCTATTCGGTGAGCAACACGGCCCAGTTCGGCGACATCACCAGGGGACCCATGGTCATCGATGAAGAGGTGAAGGAGACCATGAGGGATATCCTGGCCCAGGTCCAGGACGGCAGTTTTGCCCGCGAGTGGATCCTGGAAAACAAGGCGGGAAGGCCCGTGTTCAACGCCCTGACCAGAATCGGCGAGAAGCACGAGATTGAGCAGGTCGGCGAGAAGCTCCGCGCCATGATGCCCTGGATCCAGAAGGACCGCAAGGTCAACAAACAGGAGAACTAAGTGAAGATCCGCAGAGAGGGCTTTCCGTTCATTTTCGGCTCCGGGCTCCTTTCCCTGGTCCTTGCACGCCTGGGGCTCGGGATCGTGGGGCTCATCCCTGTGGCGTTCGTGACGTGGTTTTTCCGGGACCCGGAGCGGGAAGTGCCAGCAGGTGAAGGTCTGGTCATCTCTCCTGCAGACGGCACGGTCCTCGATGTGGTGAACACCGATGAGGAACAGGTGGGGCCCTGCACGAAGATTTCTATCTTCATGTCGGTCTTCAATGTTCACGTAAACCGCTCCCCTGTCTCGGGCACGGTGGTGGGCAAGCACTACCGGTCCGGAACCTTCCACATGGCCAACCTTGGAAAAAAGACCGAAGCCAACGAGCGCATGATACTCTATATCGAAAACCAGGACGGGGTGTTCCGGGTCGACCAGGTCGCCGGCCTGGTGGCCAGGAGGATCTCGTGCATGCCCGAGGAGGGCGATAAGGTCGAGGCCGGGCAGAGGATCGGGCTGATCCGGTTCGGGTCGCTTCTGGAGTGCTATATGCCGGTGGGCTACACCGTCGCGGTAAGCAGGGGCCAGACGGTCTTTGCCGGTGAGACGGTCATAGGGGGAAAAAAGGAATGAAGAAGAAAATCAGGACCAAGTCAGGAACGGAAACAAAGCGGTCAGTGCCCTTTCTGCCCAACTTCATCACCACGGTGGGCCTCTTCTTCGGGTTCTATTCCATCTCGTTTTCCCTGAAAGGGAACTTCTACATGGCAGCCATCATGATCCTGCTGGCCGGGTTCATCGACGGCATCGACGGCAGGGTCGCCAGGGCCACCAACTCCACCTCGGCCTTCGGCAAGGAGTACGACTCGCTCTCCGACGTGGTTGCCTTCGGTGTCTCGCCTGCCATCCTGGCCTTCCTCTGGCAGGTCAACCAGTTCGGCAGGCTGGGGTTCATCGCCTGCTTCTTGTTCGTGGCGTGCGGAGCGCTGAGACTCGCGCGCTTCAACACGGACGCCTCTGGCGCCACGGGCTTTGTGGGGCTTCCGATCCCCATAGCCGCCGCTGCGGTAGCCAGCATGGTCCTGCTCTCGAAGCAGATCGGGACCATTCCGCCGCCTGTCATCCTCATGGGCATGTATGCCCTGTCGTTCATGATGGTGAGCGCGATCCGTTATCCGAGCTTCAAGCACATCAACTATCTCAAGGCACATCCCTTCCAGCTCCTGGTCGCCGGGCTTCTGGTGCTCGTGGTGGTTGCGCTGGCGCCGGAGATCATGATCTTCGTGCTGGTCATGACCTTTATCGTGGGAGGGCCGATCAGCAACGCGGTGGTACAGGTCCGCAGTCACGCGCGCGAGAAAAAGCAATTGAAAGAGGCAGAGCATGAAAACGCTGCAAGAGAGAATAATCATATTTGACACAACGTTGCGGGACGGCGAGCAGTCTCCCGGAGCAAGCATGGACGTGCACGAGAAGGTGCTGGTGGCAAAACAGCTCGAGGCCCTGGGTGTGGACCGGATCGAGGCCGGGTTTCCCATCTCCTCGCCCGGTGATTTCGACGCGGTGCAGGCCGTGGCCGGCGAGGTGAAGAAGTCCATGGTTATAGGGCTGTGCCGGGCCAGGGACGAGGACATCCAGGCCGCCTGGGATGCGGTGAAAAACGCGACCATGCCGGGGATTCACACCTTTATCGCCACCTCGGACATCCATCTGAAATACCAGCTGAACATGAGCCGCGATCAGGTGCTGGGGTCTGTTGAACACTCCGTGGGCATGTGCCGCTCGCTTTGCCCGGACGTGGAGTTTTCCGCCATGGACGCCACGCGCTCGGACCGGGACTTTCTCGTGGACGTCTACTCCACAGCCATCGCCGCGGGCGCGGGCACGATCAATGTCCCGGACACCGTGGGCTACACCAATCCCCAGGAGTTCTTCGAGCTGATCAGCTATCTGAAAAAGAAGATCAGGGACATCGACAAGGCGGTGATCAGTGTGCACTGCCACAACGACCTGGGCATGGCAACGGCCAACTCGGTGTCGGCCGTCATGGCAGGGGCCCGGCAGATCGAGTGCACCATCAACGGCATCGGCGAGCGCGCGGGCAATACCTCGCTCGAAGAGGTTGTCATGATCTTCAATGTCCGCAAGGACCTCTACAAACTGGACACCTCGATCGATACCTCGCAGATCTATCCAGCGAGCCGCCTCGTCTCGCACATCACCGGCATCCCGGTCCAGCCCAACAAGGCCATCGTGGGGGCCAACGCCTTTGCGCACGAATCGGGAATCCATCAGGACGGTTATCTCAAGGAGCGCTCCACCTACGAGATCATGACGCCCGAGGCCATCGGCTACGGCAAGTCGAACCTCGTACTGGGCAAGCACTCGGGCAGGCATGCCCTGAGCAAGCGTCTTGAATCCCTTGGGTACCGCCTGAGCGAAGAGGACGTGAACAAGGTGTTCAGACGGTTCAAGGAGATATCAGACAAGAAAAAGGAGATCTTCGACGCGGACATCGAGGCCATCGTGATCGAAGAGATCTACCGGGTGCCGGACAAGTACGAGCTCAAGCACATCAACGTGAGCTCAGGCACTGTGTCGACCCCGGCAGCCACGGTGGTGCTGGGCGTGGACGGCGAGGTCGTCAAGGATTCATGCTTTGGCAACGGCCCTGTCGATGCGCTCTATAAGACCATCATCAAGATGACCGGATTCCATGCCGAGCTGAAGCGGTTTTCGGTGAGCTCGGTCACCGGAGGGTTTGATGCCCAGGGCGAAGTGACGGTCGAGCTCATGGACAGAGACACGGTCGCCACCGGCCAGGGCGCTGATCCGGACATTCTCGTGGCATCGGCCAGGGCACTGGTGAACGCGCTCAACCGGATGGAGTTTCTCAAGCACAAGAGATCCGGAGACGTTCCCCATCTCTAAGATACGGGTTTCGGGCACAGGCTGACAAGGAGGCTTATAAGCCGTGGGAATGACTATTGCCGAAAAGATCCTCGCAGCGCATACGGATGCGCGCGAGGTCAAGCCGGGCGACATCGTGAAGGTGAACGTTGACGTGGCCCTGGCAAACGACATCACCGCGCCGCTCGCCATAGAGGCATTTCTGAAGGGCGGGCAGGCGAAGCCGGCCGACCCTGACAGGATTGTCTTTGTTCTGGATCATTTCACGCCGAACAAGGACATCGCCTCGGCCAACCAGTGCAAGATGGTCAGGGATTTCGCGCACCAGCACGGGCTCAAGAACTTCTTCGACGGCGGCGAGGTGGGCGTGGAGCACGCCCTGCTTCCGGAGAAAGGGCTCGTCCTGCCCGGAGACCTCGTCATCGGCGCGGACAGCCACACCTGCACCTATGGCGCGCTCGGCGCATTCGCCACCGGCGTGGGCAGCACCGACCTTGCGGCGGCCATGATGACCGCCCAGGCATGGATGAAGGTGCCCGAGAGCATGAAGTTCGTGTTCAAGGGCGAGCTACGGCCCTGGGTCGGGGGCAAGGACCTCATCCTCTATCTCATCGGCGACATCGGGGTGGACGGCGGCCTGTACCGCGTGCTGGAGATCGAAGGCCCGGCTGTTACCTCGCTCGATCTGAGCAATCGGCTCACCATGTCGAACATGGCCATTGAGGCAGGGGGCAAGGCGGGCATCATCCGGGCCGATGAGAAGACTGAAGATTACGTCAGGTCGCGGGCAAAGCGGCCCTACACCGTGTACGAGAGCGATCCGGACGCCCGGTATGCGTCGGTCAGGGAGTATGACTGCGCAAACATCGAGCCCCAGGTGGCCTTCCCGCACCTGCCCGAGAACACCAGGCCCATCAGCGAGGTGGGCGAGGTGAGAATCGACCAGGTGGTCATCGGCTCGTGCACCAACGGCAGGATCGAAGACTTAAGGGTCGCTGCAGGGATCCTGAAAGGACAGAAGGTCGACAAGGGGGTTCGGTGCGTGGTTCTGCCTGCAACCCCGGAGGTGTTTCTCAAGGCAGAGGAAGAAGGGTTGATCAGGATCTTCCTTCAGGCGGGCGCCATTATCGGCCCCCCGAGCTGCGGGCCCTGTCTGGGAGGGCATCTGGGGATCCTTGCAAAGGGGGAAAAGGCACTGGCTACCACCAACCGCAACTTCGTGGGCCGCATGGGAGATCCGGGCAGCGAGGTGTACCTCTCGGGTCCGGCGGTCGCAGCAGCATCCGCGGTCACGGGCAGGATATCCTCTCCCTCGGAGGTAATGGAATGAACCTACGCGGACGCGTTTTTCGCTTTGGAGACGACATCGACACCGACGCCATCATCCCGGCCCGGTACCTCAACACCTCGGATCCCCAGGAGCTCAAGAAGCACTGCATGGAAGACGCGGACCCTGCGTTTTTCTCCAAGGTGAGCAAGGGCGACATCATCGTAGCGGGAAAGAACTTCGGGTGCGGCTCCTCCCGGGAGCACGCCCCCATAGCGATCAAGGCCAGCGGCGTGAGCTGCGTCATTGCGTCGAGCTTTGCCCGGATCTTCTTCCGCAACAGCTTCAACATGGGGCTCCCCATCTTTGAATCGGACGAGGCATCTGCGGAGATCAAAGAGAACGATATCGTGGAGGTCGATGCCTCAACGGGTCTCATTACGGACATCACCACCGGGAGGCAATACCAGGCCCGTCCCATACCCCGGTTCATGCAGGAGCTCATTGCGGATGGCGGCCTGATGGAGCATATCCTCAAACGGGGCGGGATCTAGCAGGATATCCCGGATCAGTGCTCCTGCCGCATATCCCGTAAGAATGAGAAGGTAGCCGGCGGTACACCGGCAGGGGCGCTCACCGGGCTTTGCCGCATGATACGCCTGCGGGACCATTGTAAAAAGGTTGGCTTTTGAAGAGGGCGGGGAAGCACCTGCCTGTTTTCTCACCGCTAAGCCGGTCAACGCTGGCCTGCCGGCCGTGAGCAGGAAAGGAATACCATGGCAAAACACTATCGGATCGCTGTGGTGGGTGCGACCACCACTGCGGGCAAGGAAATCGTGACCGTGCTTGGAGAGCGGGATTTTCCGGCAGCGGAACTCATCCCTCTGGCGACCCAGGGTTCGCTCGGCAGCACCGTACAATATCGGGACGAGGAGATTCCGGTACAGACCATAAAAAAAACCTTGTTTCAGGGTGTGGACATCGCCTTTTTCGCCTCGACCGAAAAGATCAGCAAAGAGTATGCCCCTGGCGCGGCAAAGCAGGGCTGCACGGTGATCGATACCACGCCATGCTTCCGGATGGATGAGGGTGTCCCGCTGGTCGTGCCCGAGATCAACGCGCACCGGATCTCCGGAAACAAAGGCATCATCGCCAGCCCGTGTCCGGCCGCCGTGCAGGCAGCCCTTGTGCTGGGACCCATTCATCGGGCAGCCGTGGTCCTTAAGGTCGTTCTCTCCACCTACCAGGCCGTATCCGACATGGGAGATACGGCCCTGGAGGCACTCACCGAGCAGATCGCCGATCTCTTCAACTTCCGGGAGACTCGGTCGTCCGTGTTTCCGCACCAGATGGCCTTCAACGTCATTCCCCAGGTCGGCCCTTTCCTGGACAACGCCTATACATCAGACGAGATGCGTATTGCAGAAGAGACGAAAAAAGTCCTGGAGAGCAGCGCCGTACGGATCAGTGCCACCATGGTGCTGGTGCCCATGTATTACTGCCACTCTCAGTCAGTGAACATCCAGACCGTGAAAAAGTTGTCTCCAGACAAGGTCAGGTCGATCCTGAAACATTTCCCCGGCATCAGGGTGGAGGACAATCCGGCCGCAGGAATCTACCCGCTGCCTGTATACGTAACCGGAAAGGACGAGTGTTTCGTTGGCAGGATCAGGGAAGATCTCTCCACGGAAAACGGCATCGCCCTGTGGAGCGTCTCTGACAATATCCGAAAGGGGACTGCGATCAATGCGGTCCGGATCGCGGAGCACCTGATCTCCATAAACCGGTGAGGGACCGAGGAGCATGATACCCGCACACCCTTCTGACAAGCCATGCAGATGACCCTGGGGCAGTACATCCCCGGAGATTCCCCGGTCCATGCCTTGGACCCGCGGGTGAAGCTCTTTCTCATGGCTTTCAGCATCGGTGCGGCATTCCAGATGGACACGCCTCCCGGGCTGGTGTTGTTTTTCGCAGCGTGCTCTTTTATCACCCTGATCGCAGGCCTGTCGTTCCGGAGGCTCCTCAGGGGCTTAAGCCCCTTTCTCTGGCTCTTTGCCATGACCGCGGTGCTCCACGTGTTCATGACGCCCGGCAGCCCCATTCCCTGGATTCCCCACGCCACCTGGCAGGGTTTGTCGAACGGGACCTACACCGGTTTCCAGCTGGTTTTCGCTATCTGGATCTCCACCCTCATGACCCTGACGACCTCGCCGCTCGACATGGTGTGGGCCATGGAGTGGTACATGAAGCCCTTGAAATACCTCAAGGTTCCCGTGGACGAGATCGCCCTGCTCATCATGCTGGCGATCCGCTTCATCCCCCTGCTGTTCGAGGAGACGGACCGCATCATCAAGGCCCAGAAGGCCCGGGGCGTTGACATGGAGACCGGCGGCGTCTTCAGGAAGATACGCTCTCTGGTGCCGGTCATCGTGCCGCTCCTGCACAGCGTGTTCCGCCGCGCCGACGACCTCGCCGTCGCGCTCACCTTAAGGGGCTACTCCCCGGGTATCACCCGGACCCGGATGAAGTGCCCCCATGCCAGGAAGAGCGATATCGCCTTCCTGGCAGGCGCGACCACCATCCTCATTGCGCTGATCCTGTTATAGCCTTGCTAGAATTGAGGTTTTCTCAAGTTCCCGCCCCTGGCGGGATTTACTGAGAAGTAAAAAGCCACACCCTGTGGGTGTGGTTAAAGGGACTGGCTAAGCCGGTCCCGGATGGGTATAGCCGTCTAGGCTGCTCACTGCTCTCCTTCCTTACGAGTTGTTGCCGCAACATCGAGTTGGGACCGGCCGGTTTCAGGGCCGGCCCTCTCTTCTTCCGTGATTTGATGCCGGTCCGGAAGCGGACTACTCTGTACCTTACAGGGCGTGGCAGAACGTTCTACTCCAAGCGGATGCTGATGATTCTCTGATAAGGACGCACAGGTGAGATACTCAGGCGGGAAAGGACTATCAGACCTCTCCGGCCATGGCCAAGGGAATGTTCATCGACACTACCTCGGCAGGCAGCCACGCCATGACCTCGCTCGCTGATCTGGCCAGGGCGGTGCGGGAAAGCGGTGTGGTCTTCGATGTCATCAATCTCGACACCTGTCTCATGGGCATGTTCGAGGTGGCCTATGAGTTCAGGGGCGCGGCCGATTATCTGATATTCTCCGATGTGATGTGGGGCTGCGGAGATACAACCGGAACCATGGAGCAGGCCTGCGGCCCCGGACTCGTCCCGGACGGGGCCGCAGACGCTTTTCAGCAGCCCGGGATGTCCTGCACCTCACTGTGCAACGGATCGGGCAACAGGCAGGCCCACCAAGGAGGGGCAAGCAGTGAGGCAGAGAGCAGCAATCTTTTCGGTCTTGATCTCTACGCCTGCCTGAAGGTGCGCAAGGGAAACCTCCTTTTTTCTCCTTCGAGCATTTCAACCGCGCTTACCATGCTCTGTGCCGGGGCAGGTGGACAGACCAGGAGGGAGATGGCATCGGTCCTCCGCCTCCACCGGCGTGAGGGCGGTCTTCATGGCCCAGTTCCCCTGCCCGGGCCCGAACTCGTCCATCACGATGCAGCTGGCTCGCCCGAGACCGCCCGCGCCCTGTGGGTGCAGGAGGGGAACGAATATCGCAGAGAGTATCTGGATCTTTTGCAGCACTATCATGGAGCAGACGCGTTCGTGGTGGATTTTTCCACAGGTCCTGGGCAGGCCCTGGAAAGAATCAATGCCTGGGCAGTCGAGCGGACCCAGGGAACGATCACCGCGCTTCTGGATGAAGGCATGGTTCATGCAAGTACAGAGCTGGTGGTGACCGATGTGATACGGTTTTCCGGCAAATGGCTTGAGCCGTTCGACCCGGAGGACACCCGCAACAGGGCGTTTCGCACGAACCGGGGCGAAACGGTACAGACGCCTTTCATGCATGGGAAGGCGGATGTCAGGGCACTGGCTTTAGAGGAGGGGGACACGATCGGAATACCCTTTGATGCGGGCACGTTTTCCCTGATAATCCTACTTCCCCGCGAGGGCACGGACCTGGCCGCCATTGAGGAAGGCATGACGCACGAGGGGCTGGCAAGGTTACTGGACCGGCTCGCAGGATCACCCCAAATCAGGGCGAAGCTCTCACTTCCCCGGTTTGTCGTTAAAGACGGGCGCGAGCTTGCCGATACGCTGGGCCTCTTGGGGATGAGAACGGCTTTTACGCAGGAAGCGGACTTCTCCGGAATCACGTCGCAAAAAAACCTTGTTCTCACCGCAGTGGTTCACAAGGCATTCCTTGAGGTTCGGGAAGAGGGAGTCGAGGCGGCGTCTGGGTCCGGTGCTGTCATGGCCAAGGGGTCCGGGGCCGTAGCGGCCTTTGTCGCGGACCGTCCTTTCGTGTTCGTGATCCGGGAAAACAAGACCGGCCTGTTCCTCTTTCTCGGCAGGTTCGTGGACCCCCGGGACTAAAAAGGCCTTTGATCCTCTTTTTTCAAGTTCATGCCATTGATCGTCCCGGCCCCGGCTTGGGAGATACCTTACCGTTTCACCACGAGCACCGGATTGCGGGCGGCCCGGATGACGCTCTCGGAGACCGACCCGAGGAACATCTCCTTGAGGTTGCTCTTGCCGTGGGAACCCAGCACGATCAGTGAGGCGTTTTCTTCCTCTTCCAGCATAAGGATCTTGTTCGAGGGTATCCCGACTTCGACCCGCACGCTTACGGAGAACCCGCTCTTCTCCAGGTGTTTTCCTATAAGCTCGATCTTGCTCTGTGCTTCCTCCCGCAGGTCTTTCTCGATGGCCATGTAGCTGGTAGGGGCATACACGAGCAGGTCCATGGTCCGGGAGTCAATGATGTGGACGATGACAACCTTTTTCGTGCCTGCAGGCTTGAACTGGTCGATATAGCCGAGCGCCTTCTGGGCTACATCCGAGAAATCCGTAGGGTAGAGTATTGTCTGAAACATGGGACCTCCTCTCGATACACGCTGATAGTGGTTACTCTAAAATCGAAATCTTCCATTATCAAGCATATTCTTCCCCTTCATCCCGATTCAAAGGCAGGTTCACATTTCTCATATTCCCTTGCAAAGACGTTCTGAGATGAGACATTGAGGCAACACTGACGGCTGCATGGTTTCGTGCCGGGATGTCCGAGCTTGTTTCCCGGCTGCCTTTGTGAATATAAAGGAAAGAAAGGGGACTATCGGCCATGGCTGCTTACCTGATATCAGGGGCTGTTTTCGGTCTTTCCGCCGGGCTCGCGCCCGGGCCCCTGCTCACGCTCGTACTGACCGAGACCCTGCAGCACGGCAGCAGGGCGGGGATACGGGTCGCGTTCGCTCCGCTGGTCACTGACCTGCCCATCGTGATCCTTTCGCTGTTCGTGATCGCACGCCTGGCCGGATCTCCCCTGGTCATGGGATGGATTTCGCTCCTCGGCGCCGGGTTTGTCGCCTATCTGGGATACGAGACCTTTGTCTCCCGCAAGGCTGCACAGGCCGGCCAAGGCGAATGCATACGATCGCTGAGAAAGGGAGTGATCGCCAATCTGCTCAATCCCCATCCATACCTTTTCTGGATGACAGTGGGATCGCCCATGGTGATCAGGGCGCTCCACGAAGGCATGCTCGGGGCCGGATCGTTCCTGGCAGGGTTTTATGTGTTTCTCGTCGGCTCCAAGGCGGGCCTCTCTCTCCTGGCCGGGAGAACGCGCCATCTGCTGAAAGGGAGGGTATACCGCGTGTGTATGATGACCCTGGGTATCCTCCTGTGGCTCTTTGCCGTTGCGCTCGCGCGTGACGCGCTTCGCTTCATGGCCTCATGACGCCGGAAGAGTCCTGTTTCTCGGTGTACGAGTTGCAGATCTGGATGATATGGTCGAAAACCCTGTCGAGCTCTTTTTCAACAGGGCCAAGGATCTCCTGGGTATCGGAGGCCTTGATGAAAGCATGCGAGAGGGCAAAAAAAAACCAAGAAGCATGACGCATCTTGGCAGTTATGAAGAGAGTTTTTCGTTACCTCTCTTATCGTCCGGAGTGAGGCATACCATGAGAGAATAAATGAAAAAATGATCAAAAAGGAGACACAATTTATACAGCGGCTCTCGTGGGCGGAGCGATCACGACGTTTTCCCGGCGCATGCGTCACCGCAGCAGCGATGATCGTCAAACGTTTTCCCGGCAGCAAACCTTGTGCACAGATCTCAAGAAAAAACAGACCGTCGTTTCTCCGGGGATTCCACCACTGAGCCTGCCGCTGCCCCGTTGGGCGCGTTCATCGTCCGTCAATGTGGAGCAGCCGGGTTTTCTTGCGCAGATACCGGATCAGCAGAAACGCGCACAAGCTGCAGACAAAAAGGACCGTTGTCTCGGTTTCAAACTCGATGCGGCCCAGAGCCAGCAGATCCTCTGCATAGTCCAGCAGGGTGAACGCGGCGATCACCCCGAATACGGTCAGATACTCCCGCTTCAGGGCGGTCCGCCAGCAGAACCCGCGGGCGGGAGGTACCCAGAGGGATGGCTTGGGGAGGAACGCCGGGGTCCTGTTTGCCCACGCCTGGTATCGCGCGCCGAAGTTTTCCATCAGAAAAGACTCTTCAGCGCAGGCGACCCGCTCGTAATGTAAGCAACAGGCCAGCAGGCAAACTGCCGTCAGCCATATGCTCCCGGTGGCGAGCAGAAATCCGATCATGATGATCATGTTGGCGAGATAGAGCGGGTGGCGAACGATCGAGTACATTCCTGTCATGTTCAGCTCGTCCGCTACCTGGCCCTTTTTCGTGTTTCGGCCGGATGTCCGCCGGGGGACGTAGCCAACGGACGCTGTTCTGAGTGCGACCCCCGCCATGCTGATTCCAAGGCAGCACCAGTCGTAGACATCATCGAAGAAATCTCCGAACCGATGTTCTATCCACTCAGAATCCTGCAGGGCGAACAGCACAGCAGGCGCCAGCAAGAGAGGCACGTAGCCCCGGTATCTGAAGAGAACCTCTCCCTGTTTCTGGATAAGATCACGTAACATCATGATGATCGTATTTTATCAATCCTTGATACGAGGATGCAAGCGTTCTTTTTAATGGCTCGGTTTCAGGGGAATTCCCAGCGAGATGAGTTTATAACCTGCGGAATTTAATCTCGTTGCAATTATGGCATATTCCTCAAGACTGAATCATTACCGTTCTTTTTCCAGGACCCTTTTGCCTATACCACTACACCAGGCCGATCCCGGGATAGAGGTCACGGAGACTGCCTTGACGGTCCATCAGAAGCGCCTTGGGCAGGTGCTTTAGGATGTCCTGCGCGGTCATCCCGTCCTGGCCCGAGTCTGCTGCCGTGATGTCTCCTGCAGCCCCATGGATGAACACGCCCTTGGCTGCGGCGGACTCGACATCGAGCCCCAGGCCCATCATGGCTGCGATGGTGCCGGTGAGCACGTCACCCGAGCCCGCGGTCGCCATCCCGCAGTTACCGCTCACGTTGACAAGCACGCGGCCGTCAGGATACCCGATGAGGGAATTTGCGCCCTTGAGGACGATGATGGAGCCGAGGTCCCTGCACGTCTTCGTCAGCACCCCTGTCTTGTCCGCATCGATCCGGGCCGTGTCCAGGCCGGTGATCCTTGCCATCTCACCCAGATGGGGCGTGAGCACGGTAGGGGCGCTGCGTTTCAGAATGTTGATATCCCTGCTCAGGGCCGTAATGCCGTCGGCATCGATGATCACGGGCTTGTCGATCGCCGCGGCCAGGTCCCGGACGAGCCGTGCGGTCTCCTGGTTCAGGGAAAGGCCGGGCCCGATGATTACGACGTCCATGTCCTGAGAAAGCGCGATCAGGTTTCCCTTGTTCTCGTACGAAATGCTCCCGTCCGTGGTCTGCTTCTGAGGGAAGAACACGATTTCGCATCCCTTTGACGCGATGAAGGGAACCATGCTCTCGGGGCACGCCAGACAGGAGTAGCCTCCTCCGGCCCTGAGAAAGGACATTGCACAGAGGTAGGGCGCTCCGTAGTAGCCTGCCGCACCTGCAATGAAGAGCGCCTTTCCGAAGCTGCCCTTGTATCCCGCAGGATTCCGCAGGGGAAGGTCCGGAGGATCGTTGACTGCTATCTGGATGGATTCGGCCTCGTAGAGCTCGGGCGGAAACGAGATGTGACTGACGTATAGCCGGCCGCACAGGGCGTAGCCCGGCATGAGCAGGTTTCCGATCTTGGGCAGCCCGAAGGTCACGGTAAAATCCGCAGCTACTGCACAGCCCATGATTCTGCCGGTATCACCGTTGACCCCGGACGGAATGTCGAGGCTGAGCACGGGCTTGCCGCTTTTGTTGATCGCCTCGATGACCGCTGCGCAGAGGCCGCTCACCTCCCGGTCGATGCCGGTGCCGAGCATGGCGTCGACAATCCCGTCACACCGGGTAAGTGCATCGAGGGGGACCTGCGAAGGATCGAGCTTGGCGACCGTAACAGGCAACCTTGAGAGGATATCCAGGTTGGCCTTTGCCGGGCCCCGGTACGTGCCTGGATCGCTCAGGATGAACACCAGCGGAGATCCGCCCATCGAGTGGATCTTCCTTGCCGCCACGAATCCGTCTCCCCCGTTGTTGCCCCCGCCGCAGAAGACGAGGAAGGTCTTTCCCCGGATCCCGAGTTCCCTTTCCAGCACAGTACACGCTGCCAGTCCGGCGTTTTCCATCAGGAGTGCCTCGGCGATTCCATAGGTCGTAACCGCCGATCTGTCCATTGCCCGCATCTGACTGACACTGCTTATCTTCATGACCTCCTCCTCTCCCTTGCCGGCGATGCGCACGTATATACATGAAAAAATATGCGCCGGGCCGTATGATACCGGATCGAACAATGATTTTCAATCAGGCCTGCTTTTTTTACGGCACAGCCGAAAAGAGGCGGGGCGGACAGCCCTGGCAGCAAAGAAGGGTGTCGCCTGTTCTTTGCTGTCAGGTGAGAAACACCGCAATGACCACCGAACCCGCGAGAAAGAGAAATCCGGGCAGGATCGTGCGCTTGAGCTCGGGCGAACCGATGACGAAGACGAACACACCCTTGAGCAGGGTGTTGGCCAGTGTCGCGAACACGACCGCCGTGGCGGCTGTTGCGGGTGCGATCCCTCCGGATGCCGAGTGGCTCAGTTCCGCCAGGGAGAGCGTTATGGCGTCGGCATTCGCAAGACCGGTGACAAAGCTGGTGAGATAGATGCCGCTGTTGCCGAAGTAGATCTGTGCCGCCTGGGCAGCGAAGAGGATCAGGGTGAACATGGCCCCGAAGGTGATGGCGGGCCAGAGCTCGAACGGGTTTTTGATCTTCATTTCCGGAGTGTGCTCGCTCCTGTGCAGGGCAAAGAGAAAAAACGCGTATGCAGCGCCCACAAAAACCGGAATGATCAGCGGGCCCCGAAGCAGGACGGCAAGGTCCCGGTTCAGCACCGCCACGATGACGATGATCCGGGCGAACATCACGGTCCAGGCGATGAGCAGGGCCATGGCAAACGGGCGGGCAAGGCCTTGTTCCCGCCTGCTCTGCTGTGATATGCCCAGCGTGACGGCCGTGCTGGATGCAATGCCTCCAAGAAACCCGGTCAGTCCCATTCCTTTCTGTGCGCCCAGTATCTGGATGAGGATATACCCCACGAAGTTGATGCCCGAGATAAAGACCACCAGGAGCCAGATAACAAAGGGGTTGAAGACGTCGAAAGGCGGGGGGCCGAAATTTCTGTTCGGCAGAACGGGAAGCACGATGGCGGTGATCACCGCGAATTTCAGCGCCGCATAGAGGTCGTCCCGGGTGATGCGCTGAACGAACCGGTGCATCTCGGGCTTGACTGAGAGCAGAACCGTGGTGGTGACCCCCAGGGCGACGCCGAGCTTGATCTTGCCCCAGTAGACCAGTGCTCCGATCAGGAAGGTTATCAGGGCCGAGACCTCTGTGGTGAGGCCTGCCTGTCCCTTCCATGCGTCTACAAAGTACGTGACGGCAAAGAACCAGCCGAGGACGAGGATTACGGCCACCAAGGGCCACGGAGAGCTGAGAAAGTCAGATGCGAGTGCCGATGCACAGCCGATGAGCCCCATGAGCGCGAAGGTGCGCACCCCCGCAGCGTGCTCCTTTTCCGGCTCACCGAAGGAGTACTCCCGCTGCATGCCCACGAGAATGCCAATGAGCAGCGCGACGCCGAACCTCAGGAACAGGGAATGTTCATTCAGATACCATATACCCTGCATGTCTTCTTTCCTCCCGTAAGCACTCAGACCTCCGGCCTGCCGGAAACAGCGACTGGTTTCATTGCCTCTTTTATCCTGGACTCCCTTCCTCTACATCCGAGCGGAAAGCCCCTGGATCAGGGCAAGGACATTGTGGCCCAGCACCCGGTGATTGTACCCTCCTTCGAGGATGGCGAAGCATCCGCCCGAGTTTCTTGCCGCGGCCTCCCTGACGGCCCGGCCCATCGCCTGATAGTCCTCGGTGGCAAGGGTCCCGCCCCAGTCCTGAAGATGGTTGTCGAATCCGGCCGAGATCCCGATCACATCAGCCTTGCATCGCTCCAGCTCTTCCAGGACCCTGTTCATGTACGAGAAACGATCGGGTTCCTCGGGATTATAGATGGTCACATAGTTTTTGTTTCCAAGGATGTTCACCGTGCCGTCGCCGAAGTGGAGGTCGAAATCCAGCACGAACGCCGTGTCGATCATGCCCCTGCTTTTCAGGTGCGTCAGGGCCACGGCCATGTTGTTGTAATAGCAGAACCCCCACGAGGAGCCTGCCGAGGCATGGTGCCCCGGGGGCCGGATAAGGCCGAAGCAGGGTTCGCTCAGTCCGATCGTCGCAGCTTGGACCGCCCCGCCCGCAGCAAGGCTTGCAATCTCGTGAAGCCCCTGGCGCCTGACATGATCGATGTGTTCAGAGGTATGAACCGCCTCGATATCCTCCAATGGGGCAGGGCGTGCGGTCACGAACTCCACGTGGGGACCCACGACCTCGACCACTGCCTCCATCCGGCCCTCGTCCGCAGCGGGGTCTGCGGTATACGTCCGGTAGAAATCCTCATGAAAGATCATCTTCATATCTAAGACCTCCTAGTATCAGAGAGTTCAATATTTACCATCGACTTGCCGAGATGATCAAACAGAATATCATTATGTATGATATGCATTGGGTGTGAAGACTACAAATGAAAGGAGAAGGGGAGTTCATGACGACAAAGGTTGCTGTTCTAACCGGCGGAGGCGACTGTCCCGGCCTGAACGGGGCGATCAAGTGGGTGGTGAAGACGGCATTGGATCCTCTCCTGGCAGAGCATCGCTCGATGAAATTCGAGGTAATCGGCGTCCGCGACGGATGGAAGGGACTCGTGAGTGTGAACCCGGACGATGAGGACAGCAAAAAACGTTTTATCGAGCCTCTGGATGAGGAGAAGGTCCGCACGTGGGACCGCTATGGCGGAACAAACCTGGGGACCTCGCGCACCAATCCGTTCAATCCCAAGAACGACCGGTCGGACATCGTGATCGAAAATGTCCGGAAGTTGGGCATCGACGTGGTGGTGGCCATTGGCGGCGAAGATACCCTGGGCGTGGCCTACAAGCTCTACAGGCGAGGAGTCAAGACCATCGGCATCCCCAAGACCATTGACGGTGATCTGGTGGGTACCGACTATTCCCTGGGCTACGACTCTGCCCTGAACGTTATCACCGAAGAAATCGACCGGCTCCGGACCACGGCCGGGTCGCACAACCGGATCTTCGTGGTGGAGACCATGGGCAGGCACGCGGGGTGGCTCGCACTACAGGGCGGCGAGAGCAGCGGGGCCTACATCATCCTCATCCCTGAACAGCCCTTTGAGCTGGAGCGGGTATTCGATCTTCTGCAGGCGAGAAAGGGCCGCGAGGTCCAGTACAGCATCGTGGTGGTCTCCGAAGGCGCCTGCCTGAAGGGAGAGGGTGAATTCTGCAAAGATGAAAGGCTGGATGATTTCGGGCACCGGAACTTAGGCGGACTTGCGGCGTTTCTCTCCGACCAGATCCAGCGCAACACCGGCTTCGAGTCAAGATTCGTCATCCTGAGCCATCTTCAGCGCGGAGGGGTCCCCTCTGCCCGTGACAGGCTCATGGCCCGGTGGTTTGGTATTGCCGCGGTGGACATGATCGTGAGCGAGGATTTCGGGAGGATGGTGAGCTATGCACACGGTGAGATCACCTCGGTACCCATGAAAGAGATCATCAACCGGATCAAGACCGTGGACGTGGACAAGTCTTACGACAAAGAACGCTATAATGGGAAGCGAACCATCCTGTAGACCAACCATCCCCATGCAGCGCATCCTGGTTTACCGGCGATAGCGGAAATCCATGAGGTTCAGGCCCAGATCGATATTCTTTTTCAGGAGCATGAGTCTCCGGAACACAAGGGCGTCGTCCTTGTGGGCCGCGATGATCCGGCCCAGCCTGCCCCCGATTCGAGGGGTATTCGAGAGGATGTTCTCAAGGGCGCCGTATTCCTGCAGGAGTCTGGCAGCGGTTTTTCTGCCAACAGACGGAACGCCCGGGATGCTGTTCGTGGGGTCTCCGGCCAGGGCGAGGAGATCTGCAAGCTGGGTGCTGTGGACCTGAAACTTCTCAAACACGTAGGCTTGGTTGAGATCCTTCTTTGCAAAATGGTCTCTGACGCGGATGCGGTCCGAGAGAAGCTGCAGAAAGATCTTGTCCGTGGAGAGAATTCTCGCGTGGAGCTTTCCCGCCTCGATCTTCGTGGCGAGGGTCGCGATGATGTCATCCGCCTCCACGGCATTCACCTCGATGGACGTCACACCTATGCCGAGAAACGCCTTCCTGATCGCCGGAAGGCTCTCTTCGAGGTCAGCGGGCATGGGTGCCCGGCCTGCCTTGTATTCCGGGTACAACGCTGCCCTGAAACTGGATCCCTTTCCCTCGAACACGCACACCGCATGGCTGGGGGCGCATTCGCTCAGTGCACGTGCGAGCGACTGCACGCAGGCATCCACGGAAGAACCGGTGCCGCCTCCTGCTGCATGGATCCTCCGCGCCGCATCCACCCTGCGGATGAGATTCAGGGCATCAATGATCAGGACATGGGCGTTCATGGTGCGCACGCCCCCTGATCGGGTGCTGAGAGACGGGCCGCCTCCCGCCTGCCTTCTTCCTCGTCCACAAAGAAGAGCAGGATGCCGCCCGAGAGGAAGAGGACTGCCAGAGACACGATGCTGAGCCTGCTGGCCAGGATTCCTCCTGCGCCCATGGACCTGGCGAACAGGCCGGTCAGCCCCACGAGGATTGGTCCGATGATGGCGGCGAACTTGCCCAGCATGTTGTAGAATCCAAAATACTCGGCTGACCTGCCTTCCGGGATGATGCGGGAATAGAAGGAGCGGGACAGTGCCTGGACTCCGCCCTGTACAAAGCCTATGACAACCGCCAGGGCATAGAACTCTGCCTTGCTCCGGATAAAGGCCCCCCAGACCGAGACAAAGAGATAGATGCCGATGGCCGCCAGGATGGCCCGCTTTGCCCCGATTTTCTGCCCGAGCAGGCCGAAGGCCACAGCGCAGGGAAAGCCCACGAACTGGGTGATGAGCAGCGCAAGGATGAGATCTCCTGCCTTAAACCCCAAAGAGAGCCCGTAATCCACGGCCATCTTGATGATCGTGTCCACGCCGTCGATGTAGAGCCAGTATGCAGCGAGAAAGAGAAAGATCACCTTGAGGTGCCTGATCTCCCGGAAGGTGCGCCCGAGCTGCTTGAAGCCCTCCCTGACCATGCCTGCGCCGTGCGCGGTCCTGTCGGGCTCCCTCACGAACATCATGAGCGGCACGGCGAAAAGGGCCCACCATATGCCTACGCTCAGGAAGGAAAAGCGGACAGCCTGGGACGAATCCGTGAACCCGAACCAAGACGGCCTGAGCGTCATCCACACGTTGAGGGCAAAGAGCACGCCCCCGCCCAGGTATCCCAGGGCAAATCCCAGCGCGGACACGAAATGCTCCTGGTTTTTCGGGGCAACCCCGGGAAGCAGGGAATCGTAGAAGACATTGCCGCCGGAAAACCCGATGGATGCAATGAGATAGAGCCACACCGCAGTCACCCAGGCCCCTGCCGAGACAAGGGCCAGGGTCGATGTGGCGACCATGCCCATCAGCGCGAAAAAGATCAGAAAGCGCTTGCGCGAGGTGCCGCGGTCTGCGATCGCGCCCAGGACCGGCGCGCCAAGGGCAACGACCACACCGGCAAGCGAGTTGGCCAGACCGAGCCGTGCCGTGCTCACTGCCGTATCCACGCCCGCGCTCCAGTACTGCTTGAAGAAGAGGGGAAAGAAGCCCGCGATCACAGTGGTGGCAAACGCCGAGTTCGCCCAGTCATACAGTGCCCAGGAAACCACGGACCTTTTCTCGGAAACGTTCACCCGCCACCTCATCAGATCGGAAGCGTATCGAAATACCTCTTCCCCGTAAAGGCTCTTGCGTCAGGTCGTATCCCGGGTTTGACCCTTTGGGCCCTACGGCCTCGGCACCCGTGAAAACCGGCAGCAGTGCCCGATCCCCTTAAGAAGGGAGCTCCAAGAAAGCGTCCCTTCCTGCCCGGCGCACAAGCATGCCCTGATCAGGGGGCCGTAGCCACCACCGAGGCCTTGTTGATCACGACGGGCTCTGCGGGCACATCGGTGTACATCCCGTGCGTCGTGGTATGCGAAGCCTCGATGGCGTCCGCCACGTCCATGCCTTCCACGACACGGCCGAACACGCAGTATCCCCATCCGCTTAAGGTCTTTGAGCTGTGGTTGAGAAACGCATTGTCGACCGTGTTGATGAAAAACTGGGAAGTGGCTGAGTGGGGGTCCTGGGTGCGTGCCATGGCAATGCTGCCCCGGACATTCTTCAAAGAGTTGTCCGCCTCGTTCGGAACAGGGGTCCCGGTCGGCTTCTGATTCATGTTCTCGGTGAGCCCTCCACCCTGGATCATGAAGCCCTTGATCACCCGGTGAAAGATGGTGCCCTCGTAGAACCCCGATTCCACCAGCGAGAGAAAGTTGTCCACGGTCTTGGGCGCCTTTTCCCTGTCGAGTTCAAGCACGATGCTGCCCCTGGAGGTTTCGATACGGACCACGGGTTTGCCGGAATCTGCAGTCGCCGGGGAAACGAGTCCGAAGAGCAGTATGGAAGAGAATATGGTCATGTTTTTCACAACAGCCTCCTTGTCTTATGCATCTATGAACGCATGAACAACCTTTCTCATATTTCCGCCCTGCTCCTCAAGGACTAACACACCTTGGGGGCAGACTGGAGCAGGATGAAAAAGGGCCTTCCCACCCGCAGGACGGGCCCGGACCTTTCACGATGCGAAGAGCCCCTTTCCCGCGAGCCAGTCACGCACCGCAGGCCCGGTGCCCATGGGCCAGGGGACCAGCTTCTCGGGAGCCACCCGGCGGAACTCCTCCAGCTCGTCTCCCAGAGAGATCTCTCCCCGGGCTGAAACGTGGAACACGAGGAGGAGCTGATTCATCTTGAAAAAGGGGTAGACCCCGATGAAATCCTCGATCTCCCCTTCCAGGCCCAGCTCTTCCCTGATCTCTCTTAAGACCGCGTCAGCGGGTGATTCCCCCCTTTCGAGAAAGCCCGATACCAAACCGAACATCTTTTCAGGCCACCCTTTGTTGCGCACCAGGACGATTCTTTCTTCATGCTCCACTACCGCGGCGACAACCGGGATCGGATTGTCCCAGAACACATAATCGCACCCGCCGGAAGGGCACGCCTTTTTGAGCCTTCCCTCAATGCTCTTCTCCGTAAGCCTGGTCCCGCATTTCGGACAGAAATGCATATGCCTTGCCTCCTTCATGATACCCTCATTGTATAATCAAGGAGCGTATGTTTCCACCTTTTTTTTCCCGCACACCCGTGCCGGTCATCCCGCGATCCCATGAATGAGACAGGATATTTTCCTGTTCCCAGCAACTCGTGCCGGTGATATGAGATCAGGACCGATCGACCAAGGGGGTAAAAGCGAGAGAGCTCACCATGAACCGGAAAACAGTCCTGCTTCCCGTAATCAGCCTCGTCCTGGCCATGATACTCTGGGCCAGTGCTTTCATCGCAATGAAACTCGCCTTCAAGGCGTATGATCCCATGGTGGTGATCTTCGGAAGAATGGCGGTGGGAAGCCTGGCCTCCCTGTTCTTCTTCAGGGCCATGAAGGGCAATGCGTGGCGAAAAGGGGATCTGAAGTATCTCGTGTTCATGATCCTGTGCGAGCCCTGCCTGTACTTTCTCTTCGAGGCCAAGGCCCTGGAGAACACCTCGGCGTCACAGGCCGGGATGGTCACCGCGATATTGCCGCTCATGGTGGCCGTGGCGGCCTCGGTGTTCCTCCGCGAGCAGGTGACGAGAAAAACCCTGAGCGGATTTTTTGTCGCGATTTCAGGAGTATTCCTGCTCAGCACCGGCAGTGTGCCGTCAGAGCAGGCTCCTCACCCGGCGTGGGGGAATTTTCTGGAGGTTCTGGCCATGATCTGCGCGGCAGCGTACACGGTCACCTTGAAGAAGCTCACCGAGCGCTATCGTCCCTTTTTTCTCACTGCCCTCCAGGCGTGCGCCGGCAGTGTGTTTTATCTGCCCGTCCTGCTGATGTCCGGGAATACCCTGCCCATGGAAATCGCCCCTGTTCCGTTTTTCAGCATCCTCTATCTTGGGGTCTTTGTCACCTTGGGCGCGTACGGGCTCTACAATTTCGGCGTGAGCCGTGTCCCTGCGAGCCAGGCATCTGCGTTCATGAACCTCATCCCCGTGTTCACCGTGTTTCTGGGATGGCTGATTCTCGGGGAGCGGTTCACCCTCATGCAGTATTCGGCATCATTCCTGGTCTTTGCGGGCGTTTTCCTGAGTCAGGGACGGCTTTCCGGAATGGCTGCTCCACCCGGACCCGGGTAGGATCGCCCGATCGGCACACCCATAAGCGCACCCTGAAAAGGGCCCGGCAAAGACCGGGAAACAGAGAATTCTCACTGCCGCGCGATCTAGAATCGCATCACCTCGTTGGTTCTGGGGATGCGGACCACTGCGCCGGGCGAGTTTTTGTGAATGCGCTCAACAAAACCTTGCAGGTCGATAGAGGGAAGCATGCGGATTTTTCCGGACCTGGGCATGCGACGGGTGAAGTCGTCGAAGTGGAACGGAATGATCACCTCGGGCCTGAGAATATTCACCATGCGGGCGGTATAGTCGGGCATGCTCTTCCATCCGGGCACGCACATGAAGAGCGCATCGCACCGGTGGCCGTGGAGTTCGGACTCGATGAAGCCGGCGCTGCCTGCATGAATCAGGGTGATGTCTCCTACTTCGATCTTGGGCATGAACATGGTGCCGAGCCGGTACTGGCTCGCCTTCAGAGGCGGTGTCCATGAGGGGTCGATCTCGCCCGGACAGGGCGTCCTCCCCAGGAAGACGCGCCCGTGCCGTGAGGGGATCATCTGCACCCTGATGCCATCGTCGAGCTCGATCTGCTCGTTGCCTGAGCAGACGATCACTTCTGTCGATACCCCGGAGATGTCCAGAAGGGTTTTCAGACTGCTGCTCCCCACTGACCTGCAGCGTAAGGAGCGGGCGATCTCGGGGACATCGAGGGCATGGTCGAAGTGGGTGTGCCCGCAGATCAGTGCAGAAACCCTTCCGGCAAGCCTTGCTGTGTAGGAATGGACGAGATCGTGGGCGGGCGCGAGCCGGCTGAAAAGGATTTTGAATATGCCTGGCCTGGAGAGATAGGGATCTATAAGGACGACTTTCGAGTTTACTGCAAGTTCGAGTCCTGCACAGCCGAGCCATCGAACCTCGAGCATGGAAACGCCCCCTTTCAATGGCCGGCCGGAGCCGTTGTGTGTGAAATAGCCGCAGACGCTGACTTCCCGTGTTTCCTCGATCGATCCATTACCTTCTCCCGGCCGCGATCGGCGATGTATACTGCTAGATAATTGAATACGACTCTGTCCCGGAGATGGCAAGTACCTCGCCGAAGTACATCCGATGGTAGTCTTTGAGCGGATACTGCTTCTCGATGGAGGGGTCCAGGAAATGACCGGGCTTGAAGTCGTCCCAGTAGATCTTCTTGAGTTCCACGATGAGCTGGGCCTGGGCAAAGCCCGGTGCCGCCACCTTGGAAGAGGGGATAGGGGTCAGCCCTGCCTCGGATATCTTGTCCCTGTCCCTGCCCGAGCAACTGCCAAGAATCTTCAGTGAATCGCGGTATTTTTTCCCCAGGGCGCACAGGGTGAAGGTGCCGTACTGCTCCATGAACTGATAGGTGTATCTCGTCGGACGGACCACCACCTGAGCCATGGGAACATTCCACATGGTCCCGAAGCTCCCCCACCCCACGGTCATCGAGTTGAATTTGCTTGATACGAAATCACCGCAGGTGAGAACGAGCCACTGGCGCGACCAGATAGTGTGCGCCTGGATAAGAAGCTCAGAAAAGGGGATGGGTTTTCTCTTCATCGTGTAGCCTCCTGTTTATTGGTTTGATGTCTCGCTGCCGGGCCCGGTGCCGCACGGGGATTTTCCTCTGAAGGGGTCCGCGGAGAGGTGCGGGACATTCGCTTAGGCCTTGAGAGACCCCGGGCCTAGCGCCTCTTGAGAGAAGAACTCCTGTTTTGAGCAGGGCTGTCCGGCGGATCCGGCGGGGATCATTCATAGCATGATTCGTTTCCTGGGTACAGGTGATACCTGTTGTCCGCAAGTCTTTCCGCAGACAAAGGGGACGATGCCGGACAACAAAGGTCAGGGACGGCGGTTGCCCGTCTCCTGGTAACAGGCGAGTCTGCTCCCCTGCTCGATCTCTCCCAGGCATCGATTGCACGAGGTGCAGCTCGCCCGCTCTGCGGTTCCCTCCCGCCATTTTTTCGGCAGATCGGGTTCCCTGACCAGGGGACGGGCCAGCGAAACGAGGTCGGCAGCGCCGGAGAGGAGAGCCTGCTCGGCTCTATGGACGCTTCTCACTCCCCCCACGAGGATGAGCGGGATGGGGAGATCGGGTTTGAGCCTGGCGGCATAGTCCTGGAAATAGTTCTCGCGAAAAGGCTGGAAAAACCTCGTAAAGGCAAGGCACGACGAGAAGTATGCCCGTATGTGCAGCCTCCTGCCCCGGTTGATAATGGCGGTGGGTGCATCCCCCCTGCTCATTGCCAGGGGGTTTTCCATGAGCCCGCCGCTGATCTCCAGGGCGTCCAGACCGAGCCGTGCGAGCCTGCGCGCCAGTGGAAAGCTGCATACAGGGGTCAGCCCGAAGGGGACGAAGTCGTGAATGTTCATCTTTGCCAGGACCGGGAAACCGTCTCCCACCGTGGAGCGGACCGTGCGGAACACCTCGGTGAGAAACCGGGACCTCCGCTCCGGGTCGCCTCCCCACTCGTCCTTACGGCGGTTGGTCAGCGGCGAGAGAAAGCCCGAGATGAGATACCCGTGGGCCGCATGGATCTGAACCGCGTCAAACCCCGCCTCACGGGCCCTGCCGGCTGCTGCGCCGAAGTCCTGGATGGTTTTGGTGATCTCGCCGGAGGTCATTTTCCGGGGCAGCGAGAAATAGACCAGATTGGGGAGACGGGAGGGGGCCAGCAGGGCCTGTCCGTCACGACCGGGTCTGCACTGTCTTCCCCCGTGAACGATCTGGAGGGCTATCCTGCTGCCGTGCTCGTGGACTGCATCCACAATCGGGCCCCAGCATTCGATCATGGCGTCGCTGTCCGCGCCGTGCTGGAGAGGATAGGAGCGACCCGACGAATGGACATAGGCATAGCCGGTGATGATAAGGCCGGACTCCCCCCGGGCCAGCCGCTCGTAGAAGCGAGCCGTCTGTCGGGTCGGCAGGCCGTCCGGGGTCGCCGTATTCTCCAGGGTTGCGGACTTCACCAGACGGTTCGCCAGGCTCAGGCCGCCTACCTTCACCTTCTCAAAGAGCTCCATGAGCGCTCCCTCCCCCTCCTTTATACCGGATTCACAGCAGGAGAAGAGTTTAGTATCATCGGCGCGTAGACGCAAGAGACAAACGGGCGGGGAAGCGGCTAGGAAAGGCCGCGAATGACCTCGTTCATCGCGGATGCACACCGGTCGAGGCCACGGCGTTCGCCAGCCTCGAGGTCGATATCGAGGATACGGTGGATGCCCTGGAGGCCGATAACAGCCGGCAGAGCGAGGGGGATCTTGTCGTAGCCGTACTCTCCGGCGCACACCACACTGAGAGGAAATATCTCATGGCTGTCGAGCACCATCGCCTCTACGATCCGGGATACAACCTGGGAAGCTGCGTAGAATCCGCTGTGATGCCGGAGCATATCCACGATGAGCGTGCCCGCTGCCCGGGTTCCTTGGCACAGCGCGTCAAGGGCCTCGCCGCTCACCATTTTCCTGAGCGGAATGCCGCCCACCGTGGCCCGGCTCACCAGCGGAACCATGTCGTCGGTATGGGCACCGATCACCATTCCCTGAACGCAGTCTGCGGAAACCCCTGCAGCCTGGGCGATGAAGTGCCTGAAGCGGAATGTATCCAGAGAGCAGCCCAGCCCGAAAACGTTCATGTCGGGCTGCAGGTTCTTGAGATACCAGGTCAGGACATCCACGGGATTGGTCACCACCAGCACCCTGGCATGGGGACAGAACTTCATGACAAAGCCTGATATACCGGTCATCACCTGGAGATTCTGCCTGAGAAGATCGAGGCGGGTCATGCCGGCGTGCCGGGCAATGCCTGCAGTGACCACAACCATATCTGCGCCCGAGAGCACCTCGGGGGAATGGCTCCCGGTCACCAGGCAGTCCGTATGCAGGACAGGGGACGCATGATTGATGTCCATGGCCCGGCCGGCCGCTAGATTTTCAAGGATATCATAGAGGTAGATATCTCCCAGTTTGCCTCCGGCCATGGCCGCGGCCGAGGATGTTCCTACATTGCCGGCACCAATCACCACGATCTTTTCCATCAGTGATCTCTCTTTGTTCCATCCTTTAGCGCTTCGAAGAAATAGTCTGCCTGGAGGCTCATGGCTTCCACCTGTTCTGTGAGTTCATCCACCCGAGTCTCCGAAAGGCCCATGGTGGCCATTACCCCTGCGTTTATTTCGGGATTGATGTTGCCGCTATACCCTATGCCGGCCCGGAGGGCGAGATAGTCTGCAAGATGCAGGATCATGGCCTGGCGAAAGTATTCGAAGGGGCACCGGGCCAGGTCATGATGGTAGCGGACAGGCATGCAGACGAAATCGGGGAAATTCCAGCGTGTAAGCAGCTGATATGCCGCTTCGCCATGGTCGATACCCAGAAGTTCTCTCTCCACTCGGTGGAGGGACACCGGGTCTGCCTGATGGCACTGGAGAACCTCCTGATACTCGTCAGGGAGGCAGAGATGGAAAACGATCTTCCCGATATCGTGAAGCAGACCCGTGAGCATGGAAAACCCGTCGATCGGTGCGTGGGCACTCTTTGCCACGAGATTCACTGAAAGGCCCGCCCCGATGTCGTGCTTCCAGATCCGGTCCTGTTCGACATTGGAGCATGTGCCCGCGCTGGAGAGCACAGTGAAGATGCTCGAGCACAGGGCAATCGCCGCGATCTCGCGGAACCCGGTTTGGATAATGGCGCTGCTCATGGAATCGATGTCCCCGCAGCGGCCGAAGCAAGGAGAGTTCGCTATCTTCACGATTCTGGCCGAGAGGGGCCGGTGATCGGATAGAAACCGGGCGAGCTCATCGGCGCTCGCGTCACGGCTTCCGGCCATCAGAACGATCCGGCTGATATCCACGGGCATGCTCAGCATTGCCGAGTCCATGCTCTGAATGCAATCAGCCACCTTCTCTCTGATGATCATCTGTCCACTCATCCTTTCACTCAATAAACATGATTCCAAATCAGCGAGATATCCCGGCGCATGAGGGATGCTTAAAAAACCGCATACAGTGGTTATCGGTAGGCAGGAGAGAAAATTGAGTGCCGTATGACCCTGGATAAGAAGGATCCTTCCCTGCCTGCCGGCAACGCTTCCCTTAAGGAGGGCCGGCCCTAGGTGACCCTGGCCTTTCTGATGATGCGGTCGAACAATCCCGGCGCGAACTTCTTGATGTACACCCCCATCAGTTCTCTGCCTCCGATGTACACCTCTGGTTTTCCCTTCTCAACCGCAGCGATGATCTTCCGGGCGCATGCATCGGGCGGCATGCCGTGTGCCTGTGCCTCGTCCATGGTTCCCTGGGGGCTGCCGTCTCCGGTGAGGGCATTGACGGAGATGTTGGTCCGGATAAAACCCGGACACACCAGGGTAACCCCGATCCCCAGACCCCACACCTCGGCCCTCAGACTTTCGAAAAACCCGTGCAGGGCGTGCTTTGACGCAGAATACGCCGATCTCAGCGGGGTGCCGAACCTGCCGACCAGGCTGCTGATGACCACGATACGGCCAGAGCGCTGTTGCGCCATGGAAGGGAGGACCGCCTTGGTCAGGGTCACGGTGCCGAAGAAATTCGTCTCCATGATCATCCGGTCTATGTCCAGGGGGGTTTCCATAGCAAGGCTTCGCTGAGAAACGCCTCCGTTGTTGATCAGGATGTCCACGTGCCCCATATGTTTGAGTACCTCTGCACATCCCGCTCCAACGCACGGCGTATCCCGCAGATCGAGGGGAACCACGAGATGACTCCCGGGCTCCGCGCACCGATCCCGGACCTCGCGGAGCCTTGCTTCATTGCGTGAGGAAAGGATCAGGCGGGCACCTTTTTCGCTGTATGCGTATGCCAGGGCCTCTCCGATGCCCGACGAGGCGCCGGTGATCCAGACTACACGATCGGTATTTTTCATGATTACCCCCCCCTCTTTATACAGCGCCTTTTCCCGTTGTGCTGCGATCGTGGCCCCGGCGGTGCGCCATTTCCATGTCAGGCCTTCAATACCCCGCTGCTTGCGGCAGGGATGCTTTATTCATCCCTGTAAACGCCGCGGGAAAGATCTTCCTGAATCCTGCGGACATCCTCTGCATTGAGGTCTTTGATCTGCTGCTTGAGCTTCTCGCCCTTATCGATGAGTTCTGCGCCGCTGAGCTCCTTGACGGTTTCTTCCGCCGCTCTCTTGGTCTCGCTGCCCTCGCATCCGGTGAAGATCAGGGCCCCTGCAAGGGAAAAGACGGTGATAAACCCTGTTGTCGACAGTTTTCCGGTTGTCTTCATTCCACGCCCCTTTTCCGGGATGATCCGCAGGCGCATTCCCCGGACTGCCTGCAGGAGCTTTTCAGTCGGCTCAGGGCCCAGCCTGCGGTCAGTTCCATCACCCTATCTCTGTTCCGGTCCAGATGGCCGAGATGGCCGTTACCCTCGATGATGTGCAGTTCCTTGGGGCAGGTCAGGGCATCGAAGAGCATACGAGCGGTTTGAGGGCTGTCCACCCTGTCCTGTGCGCCGTGGAGCACGAGTGTCGGGACCGTGATCCGGTGGACCCGGGTGAGGGTGTCCACGTCCACGGATGCCTCGGAGCCGGGAAAGGGAAAGGATGACCACATCTCGACGACCCGGGGGTTGCTGAACCACTGTTCGTTGACCTCGGGATCGTGTGCAGCTTCCACCTTGCCTGCCTCGCGGACAAGGGAGATCCTCAGATCCCTGCCCGTAAGGAAATACTTGATTCTTCCCAGCGCAGAGAGGATTCCCATGCCGATCCGCTCGGGCACGCTCAAGACCGGCCTGACAGTCGCGTCCAGGGTGATCAGGGCACGTATTCTCGGGTCTACCAGGGCGGCTTCGAGTATGGCAGTACCGCCTGAAGAAAGGCCGAAGGCGCCCAGGCACTCCGGGTCGATGGACGGATGCGCCTGGAGCGTATCCAGGGCCGCACAAATATCAGCGATCCATTCGTCCAGATGGATGTGGTAACGCTCGCCGCCGCTCTCGCCATGGCCGTGCATGTCCATGACCAGTGATGCGATGCCGCGTTGCGCAAGATACCCGCAGAGCTCGACATAGTTCTCCTTGAAGTCCATGTAGCCGTGCGAGACCACCAGCGCGGGAAACAGGCCCTGGCCCCCGGGCAGGAAGAGCACTCCGGCAATCTGCTGGCCCAGCGACTGAAACTCGATCCTTTCCTGTGAGATCCTCACGTTCAAAGGAAACGCCCTCACTCTTTCCCGGGCCCCTGGCTGCTCAGGAATACCCGCAACAGTCGAACCCGGTTACATGCCTCCCATGATCATGGGGGCTAGATCGCGGAACGAGACGAAACGTTTGTCCTGGTGGTGGAATCGAGGTAGGCTCTGATGCTTTCTGCGATGGTATGCCATGTCCACGCGCGCTTTTCGTCATCCGTTTCCAGCAGGGTCAGCCGGAAGCCCTGTTTGTCGCAGCAGAATCCTGTCAAGGGGACTACGCAGATGCCGGTGGCGCCCAGGAGATAGTACACGAAACGCTTGTCCGGCTTCACGCCCTTGACTTTGTCTTCGATGAACCTGCGGATTTTCGCGTCCGGGATGGAGAGGCTCTGCCGGTCGTTCAGCACGTTGTCTTTGAAGAGCACGGTCATGTAGAAGGCGCCCTGCGGCTTGTTGACCATCACGCCCGGGACATCCAAGAAGGATTTCCACGCCTCCTCGGCCCGCTCTTCGTATATGGCCCGCCTCCGCTGGAGGTGGCCCAGGTATCTGGGGTCTCCCAGGATGCGGGGTATGGCGTATTGGGGAAGACTTGTGGAGCAGACCTCAAGCATCTTGGCGTTTATCAGGCTTTTGACGTAGCGTTTGAAGTTGAGCTTGTCCTGGTTGAACACCTCGATCCACCCGCATCGGGACCCGGGCCACGGCACCTCCTTGGAGATGCCCCGCAGAGCTATGCCCGGGATCTCCTCGATCACCTCGCTTAAATGGGTGGTCTTGTGGGCATCATAGACCAAGTTGCTGTATATTTCGTCGCAGATCATGAACACCCGGTACCGCCGGGCGATATCCACCATCTGCTCCAGTATCTCCCGGGGGTATACGGCGCCCGTGGGATTGTCGGGATTGATGATGAGGATGCCCGCGATAGAGTCGTTGTATCTGATCTTCTTCTCGAGATCGTCCAGGTCGGGAAGCCATTTGTTTTCCGGGTCCAGCTCATAGGTGAGGTGCTCGTAGCCCGAATGGGCGGCCTCGGCGGAAGAATGAGTCGAGTAGGCCGGGGAGGGCCCGATGACCCGCGACTCCCGTTTCATGAGGTTGAATACCTTTGCAACGGCATCGCCCAGACCGTTGAAGAACACGATGTCGTCTTTGGTGATCTGATACCCGCCGCGCCCGTTCACCTCCTGCGCGAGGAACTCCCGTGTTTCCGGCACGCCCTGGGTAGCCACGTAGCCATAGGTTCTGTCGTCCGACACGAGGTCGATGATAATGTCCTTGATCCACTGGGGGAGCTTCTCGCCTTTTTGAATGGGATCGCCGATGTTCTCCCAGGTGATCTGGACCCCGTATTTTTTCAATACATCCGCTACAGCGACAATCTCCCGGATCTCATACGTCAGCTGGTCTGATCCTTCGTGAACAATGTCTCTTCTCATGCCCGCAACCTCTGGTAGAATATCGTTTCCACAATGGAACAGATTAATAGTGAAAACACAAGACAAATGCAAATTCTTTCTTTCCGGCCTGCGACGGCGGCAGGGATGAAACCTGTGTTCCCCCGGTTTTTCAGCCTCACGTGCGGGTGCGTGCGGCCCGTGCATTGGGCAGCACGATGAGATTCTCTCTAGAGGGCTTCTCCTCCTCCGGACAGGGCTGGATCGGCTCTTCAGCGCTATGGTCCCCCAGCCAGAGCTCCATTTTGAGAAAGACATCCACACAGGCGGGGCAGAGCTGGCTTCCGCTCACGCTCTCGATGATCTGGAGGGCCTCGTCCCTGTCCATGCCCTTGCGATAGGGGCGGTCGCTCGTGAGCGCGTGATAGGTGTCGCCCACTGCGGTGATTCTGGCCCACAGGGGGATATCCTCGCCTTTGAGCCCTTGGGGATATCCTTTGCCGTCGAAACGCTCGTGGTGATGGAGCACGATGGGGAGGATCTTAGCGAGGCTCGGCACCGGCCTGAGGATATCCGCGCCGATCACCGGATGGCGCTTGATAATGGCGAATTCGTCGTCGCTGAGCTTGCCGGGTTTGAGCAGTACGCTGTCCAGCACACCGATTTTCCCCAGGTCGTGCAGCTTGCCGCCGAGCTTTACAAGGTCGACCTCCTCCTGGCTCATGCCCATTTCCATGGCGATTCTAGTTGCGATGTACGACACTGCCTCCGAATGCCCCCTGGTATAGGAGTCGCGGGCCTCCAGCGCGCAGCACAGCGAGGTGATGCTCGCCAGGATGAGCTTTTGCTCGGTCTCCAGACGCTCTTTCTCCTTATGGAGGATGAGCAGCTTGTCGGAAAGCAGCTTCTCCACGGTTATGACCAACTGGTCGATGTTGAAGGGTTTCACCAGATACGCATCAGCCCCGAGCTGGAGCATGCGGCGCATGATGGGGCGGTCGTCGTTCGCGCTCATGACCACGAAAGGAATGGCGCCAAGCTGGGGGTCGGCGTGTACGGCCTGGCAGAATTCCTCTCCGTTCATCTCGGGCATGTCGATATCGCTGAGAATGAGGTCCGGATGCTCGCGTTTGAGAACATCAAGGGCGAGCCTGCCGTTTTCCGCCTTCACCACCTTGAAACCCACCTCCTTGAGACCCTTTTCCACCAGGGTCCTCACTGTGGAAGAGTCGTCCACCACGAGGATAGTCCTTCCCCGCTGAAAGGTCGTTTTCTGGAGCACGGTCTCGATGGTTTCGATCAGGGATTCCTTGGCCTGAGCCTTGGTGATGTAGGTGACGGCGCCGGCCTTGTAGCCTTTTTTGATGTCTTCTTCGCTGTCCAGAGAGCTCAGGATGACGATAGGCGTCTGCTGGGTCCGGGGATTGGATTTCAGCCGTCTGCAGAGCTCGATCCCGTTCATGCAGGGCATCTCCACATCGGTGATGATCAGGTCGAACTCCTTGCACAGCGCGATATCGAGCGCCTGCTGCCCGTTCTCGGCCTGGGTCACCTCGACACCGGATCGCAGGAGTTCCTTGGCGAGGACGCCCCTGACCACTGCAGAATCATCCACGATGAGTATCCGCAATTTTTTGAGAAAGGTCGGCGTATGCGTCATTCTTGCGGCTTAATCCTCAACGTTTGGGCACCATCATTCATATCCACTCATCGTCTCTTGGGACAAAAAAATAAATCCCCCCGTTTCTATCGTGTCTTATCGGGCCGTTGGTATTTTTTTATGAGCACGGATTTTTTGAACAACAAGGGCGCACCCGGGCCCTGCTCGTGCGGAAGGCCTGGTTTATATGCGGGGATCAGCCTGGGATGGTCTCGGCGGTTTTCTGCTCCACGCTTACGGGAATGGGCCTAGTGAGGCTGCTGGTCCAGGCCTTAGATACCGCATGAACAAGAGTGGCCAGGGGCACCGCGAAGATGAGCCCCCAGACGCCCCAGAGACCGCCGAAGAAGAGCAGGGCCACGATGATGGCTACCGGATGCAGGCTGACCGCCTCTGAAAACAGGAGGGGGGCCAGGATGTTGCCGTCAAAGGTCTGGATGATGCCGTATGCGATGAGTATATAGACGAACTGCCAGTCGAGGCCCCACTGGAAAAAGGCGATGAGCGCAACCGGGAATGCCATGATCGTGGACCCGACATAGGGAACCAGGTCCGCGAGACCCACGAAGAACGACAGAAACATGGCGAATTTCAAGCCCATGAAGGAGAACACCACATAACAGATCGCCCAGATGATGACGATCTCCCAGATCTTTCCCCTGACATAGTTTGCAAACTGCTGGTTCACCTCCACCCATACACTGATGGTGAGAGCGCGCTGCTCCGGCAGGAGGTCCTTGGCCCACTGGAGTATGAGATGCTTGTCCTTGAGAAAGAAGAACACCAGGAAGGGCACGAGGACCAGATACACCAGCAGTGTAATGATGCTCCGGACCGACGACAGGGAGAATGAGAGCACATGCTGGCCCAACCCTCCGATATGCGAGCCGGTATAGGTGAATATCTGGCTGATGCGCTCGTGGGAGAAGAAATCAGGGTATTTTTCCGGGAGCTTGAGAAGTTCCCTCTGTCCCTTTGCCAGCATGGCGGGGAGTTCCTGAACGAGCTGGGCGATCTGCCGGGATATGTGCGGGAGCAGCCCGATGAGCAGCACGGCGACCAGTGCAATGAAGCACGTGAACACGATGATCACTGCGGCGTTTCTGGGCAGGCCGAAACGTTGGAGCCAAGTTACCACTCCGTCGAGAAGGTAGGCGATGATGATGGCCACAAGGACAGGCAGCAGCATGTTGCCGAGGAGAAGTATGAATACGAGTCCCGCCAGGAGGAGGAAGATCAGAATGATTACCTGAGGATCGGAAAAATACCGCTTCAGCAGCTGCCGGATAAATGTTTTCATGGCACCTTATCCTAGCAGGATTTTCTCTTCTGGCAACTGCAAAGTATGTGCGGGCAGATCATTCATATGGTTCATCCGAGTCCTGTTCATGGGAGTGCATTTCGGAAAAAAGGGGAGGAACCTTGAAGATGCAGGTGAAATTGAATGGAAAGAGGCTTTCAGGGCGGTGAGCCCTGAAAGCCTCTGATTCATGCTTGCGGGCCTGGCCGGCTACATGCCGAGCATGCCTTCTTTGAGGCTTTTTTGGGCCGGCTTGTCGCAGATCCAGATCCCGAAGAGAGCCTTCTTGAATTCAAGGTCTCCGACAACGGCAATAGGATTGCTGTTCTTGAAGACCTCCACCCCTTTCTCGGGGGCATAGACGAGATCAAAAGTATCTCCCTCCTTGATGGGCTCATTGAAAACAGCGATAAAGGTCTCGACATCGCCTGCAATGGGGCCCAGGTTGCCGCCCGTGGCATTCTCGAAGCCTTCTCTCGTGGCAGTGATCATCTTTTCGCTGGTGATCAGGCCGGAGATGATGTTGAGCCTGATGGCCATGGGTTCATCGGCAGCCATGATGGCCTGGGCGTCCGTGTTCTTCTGGGGGAGGAAAAGGCTGCCGACGTAGAGCTTGAGACCCCATTTGCTCCGTATGCCGGCCCCGTTCAGCACCAGATCGCTGCCGCCGGCGCTGATGGAATCGGGCACGTTAACCTTTCCAACCTCCAGTGCGTACCCTGTGGAAACGAACAGGACCGTTGCCAAAAAAATTCCGAGCACTTTCTTCAACATGATACCCTCCTCACAATTGGATTTTATCTCTGCTTAGTATCTAAGCATGTGTTTTCTAGCACAAACGCAGCTCAAAGAAATTATTCCCCATAAACTAGCATGGTTTTTCCAGAAAGTGAAGGCGAGAATTCACGGGAGGATGAGCCCGGGCTGCATGATTTTTTCCAGCCTCAGACGATGCTCTTCGAACTCTTCGGGCGAAGACGGGCAGGGGACCGGGAAAAGGCCGTCAAACCGCAGCGTGACCCGGGCAAAGGGCTTGGGTATCATGAAACGGTCCCAGCTGTTGAAGTGCCATGCCCGGTCGGCCCGGACGGAAAAGGGCGCGATGACCGCCCCGCCGAGCTGGGCAAGGCGGATGACCCCCGCCTTCACGGTCCCGGCCGGCCCCCGGGGTCCGTCCACGATATGTCCCGCGACCCTCCTTAGCTTCAGCCTTTCCACCATCCGGGTCAGTGCATCGCGGCCGCCTCTCGACGAGGAGCCGCGCACCACGTCCCAGCCGGTTTTCTCGGCCACCCCTGCGATGATCTCGCCGTCAACGCTCCTGGATATCATGAGCGAAGGATGGTAGTGGCGATAATCCCTGAAGTGCCTGATAGCGGAGAAGAACTGCTGATGCCAGCAGCACAGCACCACCGCACCGCCGGAATCGACATGATCCATCCATGCGCGCTCGTTTTCCGCCTGGAGGCGGAAGGTTCGTGAATACTCTCGGATGAAGCGGTAGAGGAGGGAGATCGTGATGCGCGAAGACAGGATTTTCTTGAAACCTTTTGACATGGAGAGGCCCTCCTATTGGGGTTTCTTGCTCTGTTGGTGCCCCAAGCCCTCGCTTTCGGGGCACACTCATGATAAATCGAGGGAAAAGATCCGAATAGCGCGCTTTTTCCCTCGCTGCGCGCGCACCGGATCAGCCCTGAAGTGCAAGCGCGGAATTTTGTGCCTCACTTCCCGCAGCACTTCTTGTATTTCAGTCCGCTTCCACACAGGCAGGGATCGTTCCGTCCGGTTTTTTCGCCTTTGCGGATCACCTGTTTTTGGGGGACCATGGTACCGTGATGGAAGAACCACCTGCTGTCCTCCCTGACAAACTCGGCCAACTCGTGATGGGTTGTCTTTCTGCCCTTGTAGCGGTAATGCGCGATGAATTCCACCTTGCCTTCGGCGTCTTCCTCGCCTCCTCCTTCGATGGATACGATCTGCAAACCGTCCCACTCTGATTTCTCGGCCCAGCGTCTAGTGCCCTTGAGGTCGTAATCGTCCCTCTGGGAGGGATGGGTGGATTCCAGAAGGTAATCGAGCTCTGCCTTTACATACGCGGTGTACCGCGAGCGCATCAGCTGTTCTGCCGTGCCGGCCTGCCGGGAGCCCTTGATCACCGGCTGGCAGCACTGCTCATAATCGAGTTTGGATCCACAGGGACACGTGCTCATATAGGTTGCTCCTTTCGTGAGGCGAAACAGAATCTCGGTTTTTCTTCTGCTGTATGGCGATTTATCATAGACTCAGCCTGTTCTCGGGCGATCTCCTTGGCGTTTTTATGGCTCAGGCAAGCTGCGACGAGTCGTCGACCCCGAGGGCCTCGTAGATCTTCAGGGTGGCGCTAGCGTTGTTCAGCGTGTAGAAGTGGATACCTCGCGCATGGTTGTCGATGAGGTCGCGCACCTGCTCGGTGGCCCAGTGAATGCCCACCCGTTCTACAGACTCGTTGCTGCCGGCCCGCTGCACCGACTTCAGAAGAGCTGCGGGTATCCGTGCCCGTGCCGCGAGCTCGGCCATACGGATCATGCCGCTGCGGGATATGACGGGCATGATGCCCGCGATGATCGGCACCGTGATACCGGCCAGTTCGCACCGCTCGCAGAAGTCGTAATAGTCGCGGTTGTCAAAGAAGAGCTGGGTGATGATGTAGTCTGCCCCCGCATCGACCTTGGCCTTGAGAAACTCGATCTCCTGCAGGCGGTTTTTCGTTTCCGGATGCCCTTCGGGAAAGCCGGCTACTCCAACGCACATGTGCGGGAAGTGCTTCTTGATAAAGGTGACGAGGTCGACCGCATAGCAGAATCCTTCAGGGTCTGTCTTCCAACTGCTCTGCCCGAGGGGGGCATCTCCCCGCAGGGCCAGGATATTGTGGATCCCTTCGCTGTCGTAGCGCCCGAGAATGGCCAAGACATCGCCTCTGGTGGCTTCGACGCAGGTGAGATGAGTGACCACCGTGAGGTCTGTCTCTTTCTTTATCCTCACCACCAGGTTGTGGGTGTTCTCCCGGGTGGAACCCCCTGCGCCGTACGTCACGCTCACCCACGAGGGCTTCAGCGGGATGAGGTCAGAGATCGTCAAAAAGAGCCTGTCCCATCCCCCGGGCGTCTTGGGAGGGAAGAACTCGAAGCTGAAGCTTGTCTTGTTCTCTTTGAGAATTTCTCGTACCAACATGATCCTCGTCAAAGATTGTACTCTCTCATAGCAACATATGCATGAAGGTTTTTAGGTAATAGAAATTTCTCCCCAATGCAAGCGAATCATACGCCTTTTGATCGGTCTGGATGCGGAGCCCACGGAGAAAGACCTGTATGCTGGGCGATCTTGTCCAACAATTTAGCGTACTTGCGAGGTATTTTCAAGGCCCTGCCCTCGAGGATGTCTTCGGCCAGGGTTTTCATCCACGCCCTCGATACAGCAATGTCCCGGAAGATCACCCTTGCCTCTCCCCCTTCGAAGACGATATCGAACCGGTTGATGGAAATCCGGATAGGGATTGATTCGCCTTCGAGCAGTACCTCGATCTCGATCTTCCGGTCAAGGGAGTCGAGGGTGATATCACACAGCGTACCGTACCGGCTGACAACCTTTCGGCCCAGGACTTCAAGAGCCCTGGAGAGCACCTTGTCCTTTCCCTGTCTGGCTATGTCCTTGATGAGGCTCATCGGGTATCCAGCCGGGAGCGCAGGCTTTTTCTCCCCCCTCTCATGCATAACCGTCCGGGTTGAGCGACTGCCACTTCCAAGAGTCGGCGCACATCTCGTCGATGTCGCGCAGGGCCTTCCACCCGAGTTCTTCCTGTGCCTTTGCAGGGTCCGCATAGCATGAGGCAATGTCTCCCGGACGCCTGTCCGTCACCCGATAGGAGATCTTTCGGCCCGATGCCTTCTCAAAGGCGCGAACCATCTCCAGGACGCTGTAGCCCCGGCCTGTACCGAGGTTGTAGGTTGCGACCCCGGGACCCTGTTCGAGTTTTTTCAGCGCGTGGATATGCCCTATGGCGAGGTCCACGACATGGATATAATCGCGCACCCCGGTGCCGTCAATCGTGGGATAGTCATTTCCAAACACGCTGAGCTGCTCTCGTTTGCCGATCGCGACCTGGGAGATGAACGGCATGAGGTTGTTGGGGATATCGTTTGGATCTTCGCCGATGAGCCCGCTCGCATGAGCGCCCACAGGGTTGAAGTACCTGAGCAGGGCGATGTTCCAGTCCGGATCGGATGTGCAAAGATCGCGGAGGATCTCCTCGATCATGAGCTTTGAGCGCCCGTAGGGATTGGTGGCGCGCAGGGGAAAGTCCTCCCTGATCGGAACCGTGTCCGGCTCGCCATACACAGTGGCCGAAGAGCTGAACACCAGGTTCCTGACCCTGTGCTCTTTCATAACCTCGCACAGTATCAGGGTTCCGGTGATATTGTTGTGGTAGTAGCGCAGGGGCATGTTCACCGATTCCCCCACCGCCTTGAGGCCGGCGAAATGGATGACTGCATGGACCGCTCCGCGCGCAAAGATCGAAGCAAGACCGTCTCTGTCCAGCAGGTCCATCCGGTGAAAGGCAAGGGGCCGGCCTGTTATCCTCTCCACCCTTCGCAGTGATTCCTCCTTGGAATTGGAAAGATTGTCCACAACCGTTACGTCATACCCTGCGTTCAGAAGCTCCACGCAGGCGTGGCTTCCGATGTATCCCGCTCCTCCGGTGACCAGCACGTTCATAGGTTCTCTCCCCGATCTCGTATAAGGTTGATCATCCTGCTCTATTCTTTACGGAGCAGCTTTGAGCTGGTTCACGGCCATTCCCTCGGGAGGAGAGTCCGCCGGGACCTGCATGCGCATGAAGTCCGCCAGGATACGGGCGCTCTCCACCAGCACCGGATCGTCCGTGCCTTTGCCCTTCCGGGTTTCTCCCTGGAGCTCTTTTTTCTCCTCGTCCTTGATCACTGCTTCCAGGTCTTCCAGCAAAGGTTTGCCCTTGGCGTCCCGGAGACTGTTCTCCAGCTCGAGGCGTCTCTGGCGCACCTGCTTTTGGTCCTGGACACGCACGGTCCGGTTGAGCGACACCTTGGTTTTGGACCGGACCTGAGCCAGGTGCTCGGTCATGCCCTGGAGGTAGAGATAGTCCGGGTCTGCTTCCATGCGTTTGAGATGCATGTCGTTGAGCAGCGGGATCAGCGGCGCGAAGTTCTTGTACTGCCGGTGAGAGGTCCCCGTGATCGTATCCCACGGCAGGGCGTTGTCGAGGCAGTCTTCGCCGATCTTTTTCTTGTCGTAGAGGCTGGGATAGGCGATATCCGGAGTGATCCCCCGGTGCTGGGTGCTGGCCCCGGAGATCCGGTAGAACTTCGCCGAGGTGAGCTTGAGCTGGCCGTAATCCAGGGATATGAGGCTCTGAACCGTGCCCTTGCCAAAGGTGTCCTCGCCGATGATCAGCCCCCTGCCGTAATCCTGGACCGCCCCTGCGAAGATCTCAGAGGCAGAGGCGCTCAGGCGGTTCACCACCACGGCCAGGGGACCGTTCCAGAATATGCGGGGGTCGCTGTCATAGAGTTTTTCCACCTTGTTGTTTGCATATCGGATCTGGACAACGGGCCCCTGTTCGATGAACAGGCCGGTCAGCGTGCTCGCCTCCTGGAGAGAACCCCCGCCGTTGTCGCGCAGATCAATGACGATCCCTTGCACCTGGGCCTCCTTGAGCTCCGCCAAGAGCCTTTTGACATCTCTGGTCGTGCTCCGGAAATCATCCCTGCCGGCGTTTAGGGCAGCGAAATCAAGGTAGAAGGTCGGGATGGTGATGACGCCGATCCGGTACTCCCTCTCTCCGTCTTCCACTGTGACAATATCCTTGTGGGCAGCCTGTTCCTCGAGCTTGACCGTGTTGCGGACAATGGAGATGATCCTGGTCCGGGTGTTGTCGGCAGCATCAGCGGGGATGACCATCAGCCGCACGGTTGTCTCTTTCGGCCCGCGTATGAGAGCCACCACATCGTCGAGCCGCCAGCCCACCACGTCTACGATCTCGCCGTCTACACCCTGTCCGACACCGACGACGCGGTCGTCCGGCTTGAGCTCTCCCGCCTTGTCTGCAGGACCTGCGGGGATCAGGCGCATCACTTTGACGAAATCGTTTTCCACCCCGAGCATGGCCCCGATGCCCTCAAGAGAGAGGCTCATATCGATGGAGAAGTTTTCTGACTGTCGGGGAGAGAAATATTGGCTGTGGGGGTCAAAGGTCTGTGAGAAGGCATTCATGAATATCTGGAACACGTCCTCGCTCTTGGTCTGAGCGGTGCGGTTGAGCTGGCTCCGGTAGCGCTTGGAAAGTGTCTCCCGTACTTCCTCGATGGGCTTGTCGTCCAGCAGAAGGGCCAGGATGTCGCTCTTGACGCCCTTGCGCCACAGGTCCTGAAGCTCTTCCCTGTTCTTCGGCCACGGATCATCCTTCCGGTCTGTATTGAAGAACTCGTCTTCATCGAACGTGAGGTCTCCGATGCCTGACTCCACCACATCGATCATGAAGATCAGCCGCTCCACCAGACGCTGTTGATAGCGGTTGTAGATCGTAAACACCGGTTTCAAATCTCCCGACTTCAGCAGGTCGTCCAGCATGAACCGGTACGGCTCGAATTCCCGGATGTCGGATGCCAGGAGAAAACTCCGCTGGGGATCGAGCCCGGAGAGAAAGTTGTCCAGGATCTTGGTGGAAAGTTCGTCGTCTATGGACGGCTTGAGGTAGTGTGCATTTCTGATGTATTTCAGTATCTCCTTATCCGCCTTCTGATGGATCTTCATGGGCGAGAGCGGCGCGAGGTATTTTTCTGCTGCCGGCGGCTCGGGTGCGGAGGAGAGGGGAAGGGTTGCAAAGAAAAGCAAAAAACAGAGGAAAACGACGGGTATGGCAATGATTTTCTTCATGAAAGCTCACAGTCTCATTGTTTTTCAGTCTTATATACCAAGGCTCCGGGAAAAACACAATGGGGGTTGCCCGCACTGCGTGATGGATGCTGTAGGGGATCATGCTGTTGAGCAGTATTCTTTCATCATCGCCTGATTCCTTTTTCTCCTCCGGGGCCGCGGGAGGGAGGTGAACCTCGAATAGGGCGGCATTATCGGGCCTGAGAGATGTCCTTGCCGGTGAGGGTGCGCAGCAGCGTGCTCCCTGCGGAGAACGAGGGGTTTGCGCAGGCCGCTACCTGGGTGAAAATATCCGGAGAATCTTCGTATATGGCCTGGATGATGCGCTCTTTCTTCTCCTGGGAGAATGCGGGAGACCATGCCGTCTGTTTTTCAGAGGCGATCCCGAGCATGACATCACCCAAGGTGAATGTCTTGCTTTCTTGATCCACCGGGAAGGTGATCCGGATATACGCATAAGCCAACTGGGGGGCAATCTGCTCGAAATAGGTTTTTTCGAGGGTAAGCCAGTTGTGTGCATCTGCGGTGACTGTGTTCAGGAGCACCTGGATGGGGAGTTCTGCGGTAAAGACCACGATGGGCCGGTTTGCTTCATACTGGATGCGGTCCCAGGAGGTGCTGGCAAAGTGGGAGCACCTGTCGAAGGCCGCGCCGATCGTTGTCTCGCGGTTGCCGTAGACGCTTTTTTTCACGAGATTGATGTCGCCTCGTTTACAGCCTGCTGCAAGCAATGCCCACGCGATACAGAGAAGGGCAATGCATGTCCTGTATGAATAACGGGTGTCAGGGCGCATTCTACCGACCTCCTTCACGCTCACTTCACCGGCGTGCTCCCCAAAGGCGCGCGGTGAAAGGCCGTATCGAGAAGCAGGCCGTTGAATGCCCGAAACCGGTGAGTCGCTTCAGGATCGGCGCTGTCCGTTCCTGTGCAACGGGAGAAACCAGTGCGGTGTGTCCGCGCGATGCACCCGGCAATCAGGCGAAAACCCATACAATCACAAGTAAAACGCTGATAGCATACAATCATTCTCGAATCAAGGACCATGCTCACAAATCGAGAACCGAGGTTCCGGGAATGATCCTGTGAGCCCGAGAGCCTTTAGAAAGGGCATGGCAACGCCCATTGCAGCGATCAGGAGAGCCGGTTCGAGGATTGCCCGCTCACCTCGTCGATCCATCCCAAATACGCAGCCGAGCCCCTGTCTATGGGTATCCGGACGATCTCCGGGACCTCATAGCTGTGGTTGTCGCGGATGATTTTTTCGATCTTCTCATAGGCATCCGCCCGGGCCTTGATGATGAGAAGCTGCTCGGGTTCGGTGTTCACCTCGCCCTTCCACTCATAACAGCTGGTGATTTCGGTTATCTGGACGCACGCCGCCACATGACCTTGGACGAGTAGCGAGGCCAGGCCGTGAGCCTCTTCACGGGTCGGGCAGGTGGTCAGAACCATGGCGTATCCATCTATTTCAGCCATAAGCGCCTCCTTTGCGGATCCGATACTCCCTTGGCAAAAACAGGCGGGTGATCATGTCGCCCAGGCCTGGGGCAAGACAGTAGGCTGCACTCAGGAATTTGGGAAGGATGGCCGTATCCGTCTCAACCTTTCCCCTCCTGATGGCCTGGACGATCGCACGGGCGCACTGCTGCGGGCTCTGCGCGGGCGAGTTCGCCAGCACTGGTTCCAGGTCTTTCATGTCCGTGCTCACCACAGTGGGGAAAACCGTGAGCACCCGGACGCCCGTGCCATACAGTTCCTGGCGCAGGGTAGCGCTGAAGGCCGCCACTGCCCATTTGGAACATGCATAGACCCCTAGATAGGGAAACGGCGTGCGCACAATGATGCTCGCGATATTCACCAGAAGCCCCCGGCTTTGCTTGAGATGGGGGAGGGCGGCACAGGTGCAGCGTACGGTTCCCAGCAGGTTCGTTTCCATCACCCTCCGGTAGTCGTCAGGGGTTGCCTCCTCAAGGGGTTTTTCCAGGGTGACCCCTGCGATGTTCATGAATACGTCGATACCTCCCAGTGCCTCTGCGGCCCGGTCCACCATGCTCCGGACCTGCCCGTCATGTGCTACATCACAGGGAAGCAGCACGCACGATGATCCGTGTTCGCTGACCGCCCGGGCCGTGTCCGCAAGCTTTTCTCCGTCACGGGCCGCGATCCCGATCCTCGCCCCCTCCTTTGCGAGTTCCCACGCTACAGCCCTGCCTATTCCCCGGCTCCCGCCGGTCAGAACCACTGCCTTGTCCCGAAGATCGTATTTCATGCCTTCCTCCTGATCGTTCATTTTTTAAGGACCAAAGGGCTTGCCCCGGAATCCATGCCCTGATTCATTGCCAGCCCCTGGCAAGCCTTCTGACCCCGTAATGGACAAGCACGCCGGCAGCAAAACCAAAGGCCATATTGGCAAACAGAGAGACAACCACGGTGGCTGCCAGGGGTATCAGGTCTCTTCCGGAGCCGAATTTACTGCCTAACCTCACCAGCTGGATTCCCACCAGGAGCATCATGGCGCCGATGATGGGTCCGGGGAACAGGGCAAAGAGATTCGCGATTGAGGAGGCAAACAGGACCCCGAGGGCCACCTCGATGGTTCCCTCGATGATGTTCGCCCCGCCGGTACGTGCGCCGAAGTAATACTGGCCGGCAAGCCCTCCTGCACCGTGGCACATGGGCATTCCTCCCAGGAACGGTGATGCGAGATTCATGATGCCTGTGCTCAGCGAGAGCCGGCTGACCCCCACCTCCCGCTGGGGCCAGTAGCCCTTGATCATGGCCGCGGTAACGATAATGGCATTGGTGGCGGTCAGGGGGATCTGGGCAAATCCCGCCCCCAGCATACTCTCCCATACCTGGATGGGCGTGAACGCGGTCAGGGGCGGCAGAGAGGGGCCGGCATACCCGATACCGCTCAGCTGCCCACGCAAGAACATGATGCCGATCCCCAGTCCGATGAGCACGACTGCTGCGGGCGCATACGGGTTTTTTCTTAAGAAGAAGATGATGCCGATACATACCGCGCCCAGCAACCACGAGCCTGCGACCATCTTGATCGCCTGAACCGCCAGAAGGACGCCCAGAGCCACCTGTATCCCGCGGATCACCGGCTCGGGCGTGAACGCGGCCACCCGGTCCATGACAGGGACCGCAGATGCCGCCAGCCACACCACTCCCATGGAAAACCCCGCCGCATAGATCATCGAGGGCTCCCAGCTCTGTGCAATGGCCACCGCGGCAATGACCTTCATGGGCTCGATGGGGATGGGGAGGCGGAAGACCAGACCGGTCAGGATGTTCGCGAGCCCGACCATGACCAGCAGTCCTGCCGGGTTGAGCCCGCAGACCGAAATATAGCCCACAGCCAGGGGCAGCAGGGTGCCGAAATCTCCCATGGCACCCGAGAGCTCTCGCATGGAAAATCGGAACGGTCCGATATTCACGCTCTCCCCTTTCTTAACCAGAGGACTTGCAAAGAGGTGTGAGTTTCCTTGCCGGATTCGTGCCTGAGCAGGGCACCATGCTCAGGCATTTTCCGCATACATCTGCCAGACCCTTGTTCTCATGCACGCGGGCATTCTCGAGAAGGATCGAATAACAGAGGCGGCGGTCAAACGAATCCTCCTGGAGCGCCCCGGCACGGCACTTTTTCACACAGGCCAGACAGGTGCGGCCATGCTTGTGCAGGCAGAATTCGTAGCCGGGCCGGGCGGTGGGCTCGCATTCCCCTGATATCACCAGGCTCCCCAGCCTCCCGCAGCATCCCCTTTGGGTGATGATCATGCCATGGACCCCGAAGGTGCCGAGACCTGCGATCCATGCCACGTGACGGTGTGACCAGTGACTCATGAGGCGCTTCTGATCGAAGTTGTGGGTGGGCGGTATCCCGGCCGCAGTGAGGCCATGGGCCCGAAGCAGCCCCGTGAGATGCATGTTCAGGGAGGTGATGAGCGCGTTGGTTTCCACATAGGCTTGGGCCCACTGATCCGATGCGTGCCTGCTGGTCCTGTTCGATCGGGGGACATCACTCTCAAAGGGCAGGAAATAAACCGCCACGCTCCCGGCTCCCGGGAGCAGGCTCTGAGGCATGGCATGGTCCGGGCTCGCCCACTGCCCCAGGCGTTCGAAGAGATGATCGCGGGCATCGGCAAAGGCGACCAGCGGCTCCTGCCAGCGCGTTCGGAAGGCGGCGCATGACCTGGCGTCTTCCAGGAAAGAACCGATTCCGCGGATGATGAGATCGTTTACAGGCGAGGTCACGGCAGGCCGCTCATTTCCATCCCGTGCCGCCGATGACCCTGCCGGATTGTATGAGGGTGCTGGGCATAGTGCAGTTCCTTTAGCAAAGATGACATCTTTACGGGCTAGTATAATGCGAAAAAGAGACTATGTCCAAGACTTTGATCACACCCCAGGGCCTGTCGGCTCTGTTTTTCCATGAGGGGTTTTTATTTCCGGTTGTTCTGTCCTGAATATCCCTGGATCTCCACGGCATACTTCAGGATCGTGCGCGCCCCTCCGCGTAAGGGGATGCTGCGTGTTCCTCTGCCCGTGAGGCGGAATCCGTTCTTTGTCAGGACCCGTGAAGAAGCGGGATTTGTAGGGAAGGTCTCGGCAAAGAGACGGCGGATGCCCAGATAGGAGGCATGGGTCACGATCCGGCGGATTGCCTCGGTCGCATAACCCTTTTCCCGAAACGGCTTCCCGATCCAATAGCCGAGCTCGCCGTTTCCGGGCGAATCTCCGAACCCTATGGCGCCCATAAACTCACCGCTCTGGGCATGGGTGACGGCGAATACATGTTCTGTTCTCGGGCAAGTATTCTGGACGATCCACTCCCGGGCAGCCTCTTCGGTGCACGGGTTGGGAATGCTCGCGGTCATGCGCACCCCTGCCGGATCAGGACCCAGAAGCCTGGCGAAATGAACCGCGTCGTTGAGAATCAGGGGCCGGAGGATCAGGCGAGGCGATTTCAGTATCTCCATGAAAAGATCATCTCCCGAACTTTTGGTATCATGATACATATGTCTGATGCAGGACCGCGTTTTCAAGGAGAAGACGAGATCTTTGTCATGCCTGAAAGGCCGGGTTGGGCATGGGCCCATATCTTTCTACTCGAACGGGTTATATCCGGGCTTTTTGTACAGGTGCTGTCTTCTTTCCAGGATATCCGGTTTGTACACCTGTTCGGGCCACTGGTCCGGGTCGATCTCCTCAAAGGCTACGGACACGGATTTCTCGTCACACTGGATGATGGCGACCACGTCCTGAGCAATGACCTGGGCAAGCTGTTTTTTCTGCTCTTCTGATCTCCCGGGATAGAGCTTGACGATAACATGAGGCATACGCAACCCTCCTTATCATGACAGGTTCATAGACCAGTTCCCCGCTTCTTTGCAAGAATTTGTGCCTGCGCAAGAAACCCCAAGCACCCGAGCTGTCGTGCAGGACGGGTGAGCCTGGGGCATGCCCCGGGATTTGCCCGTACCGGGCCTTATGTCTGCGGCGATTCTTCTCACCGGCGGCCCGTATCTCCCGGCGCACCCGGATTTCTGAACGTGGGTTTCACTGGCCGGGGGTCGCGATATCCCCACTGCTCCACATCGATATCGTAATCCACCATGGACAGCAAGGTCCCCTGGCAGACCCGTTTGGCGGGAGGAGGCGCCTCTGTTTCTTCTCTGAGCCTCTGTGCCAGCTCCTGCATGATCCATGCGGGAATGCGCGCACGCTCGGAGGGATAGATATACCCGAAAAGGAGGAGGTGGTTGTAGAGAACCCGCCAGTGCACGTCAAAGCGGCGTTCGATGCGTTTCCAGTCCAGTCGCTCGGCGAATGTCAGCAGAAGGTGGGCAACGTCGGCGCCGTCGTATCGGTCCCGGGTCATGACGAACGCCTTTGACCAGATCATCTCCTCGGGCGGGATGAGCCTGGCCTCGATACCCAGGAGATCGCCTTTGTACGCATGGGCGAACCATTCCTCATCCACATTGCCGATACCGTTGCCCGAGCCGAAGATCACGTCCACGACACACTCGCCGTGGAATGCCTTGGCTATCCAGAGCCTGTCCGTAAACTCGGTCTGATAGCCGGCACGTTCCAGCTCTTTGAGAATGCTTTCGGCATCCTGAGGGTAAACGAATATGTCGAGATCTTTGGTATCCCTCACCACACGGGTATAGCACCCGAAGGCAAAGGCCCCGCCGACAAGAAAGGATATCTTGGACCAGCCCAGGCGGGTCAACACCTCGCGATAGAAATTCCGGGTATCCGGGCTGAGATACTTCTCATCCAGCAAGAACTTCTCATCCAGCAAGAACTTCTGCATGGTTTCTCCTTCAAGCATTCCCCATCACTGGCCCATAGCCGTGCCGGATGTGGTACAGGGGACCTCCAGCAACCGGAAGGGGGGACGATCGGGATGAAGAGCACGAAGCAGCGGCATGGCCACGTTATAGACCGGGATGTTCCTGGTGGTGTAGCCTTGAGGCATGCCCCGGTGCGCATGGCCGTGGAACACGGCGACCACGTCGAACCAGGTCAGAGGCACTTCGAGACGGCTCGATCCCAGAAAGGGGAGGATCTCGCGCGGTTCTCCCTCCACGGTGGCCCGGATGGGCGAATAGTGCATCAGCACGACAAGGGGCATCTCTTCGAAGCGTGCCAGAGCCAGTTCCAGCTTCAGGGCCTCATCCATTGCCTCCTGCACGAATTCCTTGATGGCCGGTTCTCCCCAGGCCTCGAGCTGATATCGGCCGAAACCTCCTGCGAATCCCTTCACGCCGGCAAAACCGATCCCGTGGATCTGCACGGTTTCTCCATCCAGAAGCGACACCCCGGCATCGCACAGGATATGCCTGATCTCCAGCTGTTTGCCTGATTCATAATCATGGTTCCCCAGCACGCCCACGACCGGAATCTTGACCGTGGTGGTGATTTCCCGGGCAAGAATGTGCGCCTCTTCCACGAGCCCGGTATCTGTCAGATCGCCGCACAGCAGGAGCACCTCAGCGGTTTCGGTGATATGGGCGAGAAGGGCGTGTACCACGTCCCGGTGGCTTTCGTTGCAGTGGATATCGCCCACTGCCGCAACCTTCACGATCTTTTCCCTGACAGCCATAGATTGCCCTCCAGTATGGCAGGAGCGAATCTCCCGGTGCATTCCTTAAAGACCTTGTTGCATAACTATATAAATAACCGGCTGGAACATCGACTCAAAAAGCCTTCCTGCCGGAGGGAATCCACGGGCGGGTTATTTTCGGAATCGCTATCAAGCAACCCATGTACGAAACCGATGAAAAAGGAATGAGGTGAATTACCGGATAGAAGATCCTCAATGCAGAGCTGCTCTCAGGAAGAGAGATCAGATTCCTCCGGATCGGGAAGGTCGAGAGCCAGGGCCTGGCGACGGGCCATGATGGCATTCGCCAGGAGGATGAGCAGCGGCATGGCTGGGGGATGGAGTACGAGCTCGAGCATACGCATCGCGAAAGAGAGGATGTGGGTTTCAGCGCCCAGGGGATCATCCGGACGGCGGACGGCAGGGACCTGGCTTTTTCACTCGAGCTCGATATGAGCCGGGAGTACATCGAGAAGAACATACTGTCCATCAGGGCGGGTGACGCCCCGGTCGACCCTCTGGTGATCAACTTTGACGGCAACGCCGCTGATCTCACTTCCCTGAAATTCGAGTTCGATCTTGATGTTGACGGCATATCTGAACAGGTCCCCATACCCACGTCCGGCAGGGCCTCCACCCTGTTCGATATCCGTATGGATTCCACCAACGAACTCCTCGGCCGGATTCGCGCTACCGGCATCTATCTGAAGGAAGACGGGAGAGCCGGCACGGCCCAGCAGCTGGATCTTGCCGCATAAGGGGCGGTCCGCCCATAGGCGCAAAAACGGAGGCCTCTTCAGAACACCGGAGTTTCCAGGCCTTTTCAGGTCTCCCTTAAAGGCCAGTCAGGATATGACTTGTCCGGACCGCTCCATAAGGCCGCTGTGCCTTGTTGAAAAAAATGCCGGTACGTGCAGGATCTGTACGTACCGGCTCTTGAGGAGGTATCAAGATATGAATGAGTGTGCATTCTCTTCCTTCCCGGCAAACAGCGCGCATCATCAGGAAAAAATCTGGTGGCCGGTTACGGCCACCAGCGTAAGAGGAGGGTTCTCACCTTATGGGAGTGAGAGTCAGGTTTCCCTGATTGCCCTTTAAATAGCAAAAATCGAACCAATTCAGGGAATAAATCAATTTAAACTGATAAATCAATAAGATATGAGTAGATTATCCGCACCAGTTCCGAGCGGGAGGTTTGAGAGGTTGTCACACAATAATACGCCATGTATCATATTGTATCACGTGTCTTGAAACACGTGCCAGGTGGTGCTCTGATGGCTCTTTGGGCCGATGCGCAAGGACATTCCGGGGCAGGGCTGCCCCGGTCCAGGCATCTGGCTCGTCCGAACAAGGGCCAAAAAATATGAAGGAACAATTTGCCAGGCGGTCAGACCATGTTTCCGGGAAACAGAGATTCCCGGGCGATTCTCGGATGCAGCTGGAGATATTTCAAATGGTACACACTGGAGCGTGCGGTCTGCATGGCTTGTTTCCTTAAATTCAGAGTACCGATGAACCGGTTTTACGAGGACATGACAAGAGAAACAGCCCATTTCTCTGGCGAATACATACCCAAGCCGATGAAGGACGCAGTCCATGGGCCTGTTGTCGATGATCAACACAGATGTTCTAATCTGGAACAACTGGTTGTTTCGTTTGTGAAAATCTCCGGGGATGAGAACCGCAAAAGGAATCATGCAACAACCATAACCTATTGATGGTATTATATAAAGTCCTCCAATTGAATTTTGGTACGCTAGTTGCTTATTGATCCGGCAAATAAACTGCCCCGCAGCAAGCTCAGGGGTATAAAAATATCCCAGGGAGAATAGACTTTTCGCAGCAAGCTCCGGGGAATTCAGCCTTAACAGAGATGGAACGTGTTGTTCCCGTTGATCTGAAATAGAAAGAGTGAACCTCGCGTCTGGGTGTAAAGGTTGCAAGACCCGGATAACGGGTGGAAAAGTCAGGCTGTAAGACTCGAAAGGAGTCTCTTTTAGAATATTCGGCGAGCATCAATATGGTGCAATGATTAAAAGCTCGTGCTCGGTCTGGCTGTCATAACCCACGAAAGGAAGGCCTGCTGCTGAAGAGGGGGTATTCTATAAAGGAGGGAAAGGCCATGCATCGTTACGAAACCATCATTCTCGAGAAGAAAAACCACATCGGTTATCTGGTTCTTAACCGCCCGGAAGTGCTCAACGCAATCAGCCAAAAGCTGATTGCGGAGTTGACGGACGCCCTGGCCAGAGTGAACGAGGACGAGGAGATCAAGGTACTCATCATCACGGGGGCCGGCAAAGGATTTCAGGCGGGCGCAGACATCAGGGAGCTGAACAATCTCAAGCCGATTGACTTTCTGCGGTGGGATAACGGGCTCGTCAGGATGACTGCGGCAATCGAGAAACTCCGTCAGCCGGTCATCGCCGCCATCAATGGGGTTGCCATGGGAGGTGGTCTGGAGCTTGCCCTCTCCTGCCAGATTCGTGTCGCCGACGAAGACGCCAAGCTCGGATTGCCCGAGGTGAAGCTGGGGATCATCCCCGGGGCTGGCGGAACTCAGCGGCTCCCCCTGCTTGTCGGCAAGGGCAGGGCACATGAGATGATGCTTACTGGCGACCCCATCGACGCCGAAGAGGCATACCGGATCGGTCTGGTGAACCGGGTAGTCCCCAAAGGGCAGGCTGTGGCTGCGGCTGAGGAGATGGCAGGCAGGATCATGGCGAATGCACCCATTGCAGTAGAGCTCTGCAAGGATGCCGTGGAGATCGGGATGGACCTGCCCATGGAGCACGGGCTCCAGTATGCCCAGAAGAACTGCCTGGCCTGTTTCAGCACGGAAGATATGAAAGAAGGTATCACTGCCTTTGCCGAGAAACGAAAAGCAGACTTCAAGGGAAAATAACATTTGCAAGATAGAGAGGACAAGAAGATGCCGGTTGATGTGATAATGCCGAAGCTCGGTCTGACCATCACCGAAGGAGCCATGGTCGTAGGGAAAAAGAAAAAAGCGGAGAGGCCAGAAAGAGAGAGGTCCTCTTCGCTCTGGAGACGGGAAAGGTCACATATGGACGTGGAAGCCCCGGAAGATGGCGTGCAGAGGAAGATCCTGGTACAGGAGCCGGAGAGTGTCCCTGTCGGAACCATTGTCGCGTATTTACTCAAGGCAGGGGAGATCGCGTCTGACATAGCGGGAGCTGCGGTGCATGATTCCGCATACCAAATATCTATGGAAGCTACTGATACCCCGAAGACACCATCCATATCTCCTCAGAGCGACAGTTCTGAACAGCAGGTGAGAGCGGCCCACCTGGCAAAGAAATATGCCCGGCAAAACAACGTCGATATCTCCCCTGCAGTGAAGGGCCCAGGATCCGGTGGCAGAATTGTCAAAAAAACGTAGATAAGGCACAGGCATCACAGGCAGACAAGCCCGCCGCAGCTCCTGCTCAGGCTTCTCCGCCTGTATCTTTGGGAAAATCGTCGCTGGCGCCCCGGCAGATTTGCCGGAAGGCGCAGCTGGAGAAATTTTCGTGCGGAGGAGAGCGATCGTCGCAAATATGTTTGTCGCATGCATCTTCTTACTCAACCCTCATTCTCGGTCCACACGGGCCAGGGGATGCTCGGGATCGAGCATTTCACGACTGTGATCAACCAGACGAGAACGTGTTTTTTGCCGCTGCGGCGATCATGGAGACGGGCCAGACCCGTGCCGGAGGACTGCATTGCCCTGCCGTGAGCCCTTTTGGAGGCAGGAGAGGTCCCTGAAAATGGCACGGGACGAGGATTTCGCCGAGGATCAATGAGATGAATCTCAGGTACACTGCGGGAATACAGTAGGGTGAAAACCCGTCGGATATTTTACAATCAGGAAATTGAGGATGCGATCATCCAAATAATAAGCCCCCTTGCTCTGGGGAGGCCGATGTCGAGTCGGCCTCCCCTTGGCGACTCAGGGCGCACAGATGCCGGTGCTGACAGCGGGCCGCAAAGGTAGTCGGTTCTCTCGTCCTGGGCAGGAGGGCGGGCATGACGACCTGCTCGTGACCGAGACCGAACTGGTCGAGGAGAAGAAGATCGCTTGTCATCGTCCCGGAAAGCTGGCGGCGCATATGTGCGATATCGGCGGCAAGGGTGCGGCCTTTCTCTTAAAACCGACACGTATTTCGTACATCATGAGTGCGGGCTTCCAGGGACAGGAACGGAAAAAGGGGGAACCGGGTAAGTGCTTCCGGCTCCCCAGAGGTATAGTGTATACGGCTTCCTTTAGAAGTTAATCTGCCATTTTGCGCCGAAGTAGGTGGTATCCTTGTGTTCGTTTTTGCCGTCTTTGCCGTCTGCATAGTCGAGCACGCCGACCTCGGGCACGACAAAGAAGGAACCATAGAT
>JALNWY010000001.1 GCA_023230665.1 Deltaproteobacteria bacterium | reverse complement strand
GGGCCTGCAGAAATATGTTCCATTGCTGCCTTACAACCCGGGCCTGTGATGATCAGCGGAAGATGAGATCATAAGGACATCGGATCGATTCACCTTTCAGAAAACCGGCCTGTCTCTAAGCTGCCATTTTTTGATACATGCCTTTTTTGCCTTGTCGGCATTCCTTATCCTGACTAGGGCCGGTATAATAGGAGAAATATTTTTTAGACATCCCCTCCCATATCATTCCAAAACCGCGAATGTCAATATTTCACGGACGTCCCCTCTGGCCCCAACGTTCTTCCTGCCATTAAAAAACACATGGGTTCGGATGCTGCGCGCATCCGAACCCATGTGTTTTCGGATCAAATCTAATGCTACTGCTTGGGGATGTACTGCGACTGGAGGTCAGTACCCGACCAGGCCCCTCTCACGCCAGGACGTGCTGTGAGCCTTATTTGGGCATCAGCACTACCGGAACTTACCGCGAGCTGATCCTCATCAATAGTGACCGTTATAGAAAATTCACCATTATCATTGTCGCGTGTAAGACCTACATTTACCGCCGAAGCTTGCGTGCCAGGGGCAGCCAAATACGTGAGCGGTATAGTGACGCCGAACGTGTTAGCAACCGCATTTAACGCCATATCTGTATTGAATGAATCAGGATATGACTGCGCCTGATGATAGATCTCCATGGCCGAATTAACAACCGATCCCATTGCATTGGTTATCTCGGACATCTTGGCCCGCTTGGTGTAGCCAGAATACGCTGGGATGGCCACTGCGGCCAGGATACCGATGATCGCCACCACGATCATCAACTCGATCAGGGTGAAACCTTTCTTGTTTGTTAACATAGCCTTACTCCTCCTTGGGTTTTGAAAAAGTTTTGGATGATTTGCTTAACAAATTTTTTATTAAGCCTGTGAAGCCCCGGTATGTTCATATAAGTATGCATCTTTAATTCATCCGTATTCAATGTTACCTTTACGGATAATTCATAAAAAACTTGAGAACTATTTTTTTATTCTTTTCTCGGGTGGTCCGGCGACCGGCGGGGTGATGATGCTCGCGGAACATCGCTGTTGGATTGATTGCCTGTTATCAGATATTCTGATGAAAAGACAGGGCAATCTTTCGGGCGGGGCCCGGACCGGAAGCCGGTTTTTTTCGTCCGCCGACTCCGGCCGTTGGCGCGCGCATCTGGCGCGGGGCAGCTCCGGGCTGGCAGCTATTCCTTGCTCTCTTTTTTGGGCTTTTCTTCGGCCTTTTCCTTCCCGGGCTCGTCCTCGACATAGAGCATCCTCTGGCAGGTGGGGCAGATGATCATCTTGTCTCCCCGGACGAGCTCGTTGTAGAGCTGCGGCGGGATGTGCATGTGGCAGCCCATGCAGACCCCGTGACGGCACTCCACCACGGCCAGACCCCTCTTGCCCTGCTTGATCCGGTCGTACCTGGACAGGAGCGAGGGGTCGACGCTGGCCCTGAGCTTCTCGTCCTTGCCCTTGTACTCGGCAACCACTGCCTTAAGCTCCCGCATCTGGGCAAGGAGCCTGTCCTTTTTCTCGTCCAGGATAACCCTGTCCGACTCAAAGGATTTCTGAATCCTCTCTTTGTCCGCTCCTTTTTTCTCGATCTTGTCCATGATGCCCAGGAGCTGCTCTTCGATGTCGCTCTTGCGCTTTTTGGCAAGGTCGATCTCCCGCTGGAGCGCGAGATATTCCTTGTTTGTCTTGATCCGCTTGATCCGCGCATCCGCGGCATCGAGGATCTCCTGGTTCTCCTTGAGTTCCGCCTCCAGGGGGCCCTTCTTTTCTTCGAGCAGGGCGATTTCCTCATCCGCGGCGTCGAGCGAGCCCTTTCTCGCCCGGATGATGCTCTCGATCTCGTCGATCTCCTTGGGAAGCTCCTTCAGACCTTCTTCCGCCTTGAAGATCTCCAGCTCCACGTTCTGTAAAGCGATGAGTCCTTGTAATAGATCCTTCAATGATTCTCTCCTTTGATCTGCATGAATACGTCTTTTGCCCCGTACGCCCGGACCGTGACGCCGGGCAGAAGGCTGCCGAGCCTTTTTGCCAGCGGGGCTATGATGATCTCTTCCGTGGCGAAATGGCCGAGGTCCACGACATTGACGCCGGCCTCTTTTGCGTCGAGGCCCGCGTGGTAGCGCACGTCTCCGGTCACCAGGGTGTCGCAGCCCCGGCCGATGGCCTCGCCGAGATAGTCCATCCCGCTTCCCGGGCAGGCGCACACGTTTTCCACGGGCCGCCCCCCATCCACGATCCGGACCGTCTCAAAGGGCAGGCGTGCGACCCAGGCGCGAAGATCGCACGGCTGCTCGACTTTTCCGATCCTCAGCACCTTGAGCCGCTGCACCTCTTTCAGGCAGAGCCTGTCCGCCAGCTCGTCCGCCACCCCGCCCCGGGCCGCATCGAGGTTCGTGTGCATGCTCACCAGGGCCATGGATGCCTGGATCAGCCGGGCGACCCTTCGGGGGATGCTCTCCTGGAGATCGAGCCGCTTGAGCGGGGTGAAAATGAGGGGATGGTGGGTGATGATGAGGTCTGCACCGAGCTTCTCCGCCTCCTGGATGACCTCTGTCGATGGATCGAGCGCCACCAGGACCGACCGGACCTCCCGGAGGGTGTGGCCCACCATGAGGCCGGTGTTGTCCCACGGCTCTGCGGTGTCAAAGGGGGCGATGCTCTCAAGGACGGTGAGCAGGTCTTTCAGTCGCATCCTCTCGTCCGCTCCAGAGATGCACCTGTCTGGTCCAAGAAAAAAAGGGATGCTCGTGTGAGCATCCCTTTATTCTCCTCTTCCGAGAGCGTGTGCATGTTTTTCCTGTGACAAAGCAAATCTCTACTCCCTCGTTTCGCAACGGACTATGGGCCCACCTGGAATCGAACCAGGGACCTACCGGTTATGAGCCGGTGGCTCTACCAATTGAGCTATGGGCCCTTTCTGTTGAAGAGGTCATAATCCAAACGAAAAAGGAGTGTCAAGCTCTTATTTGGAACCCACCTCCTCCAGGATATTCACGATTTTGATATTTTCCTCGATCGTCTTGATGCTGCCCGTGATCTTGTCGAGCTCGGCGTTCAGCCTGGCCTTTTCCTCCTCATCCTCTTCCCGGGCCATTTGGGCCTCAACGACCTTCTTGAGCCCCTTGAGATAGACCAGTTCCCTGTCGGGCAGCGAGAGGATCTTGGGCACCTCGGTCTGTGAGCCCGATGAGGTCTCGCGCAGGAAGTCGATCACGTCCGGCGACTCTGAGCGGGTGAGGCCGTGCTGCATGTCGGTGTTCATGGAGGATATCTTGTCGTAGTAGAAGCCGAAGACCGTCTTGATCATCGCCGCTCTCCGGGAGAGAAGCTCTTTGAGATATCCTCTGAACCCTGCGAACTTCTTGTCAATGGCGTCTTCTATTTTGCTGCAGAGCACCCTGTCGGAGCAGGTGTAGTAATCACGGAGGGTCTCCCGGAAATAGTCGAAGTAGCTGTACAGCGCCAGGAGCACGATGAAGTCAGCAACCACGTTGCCGTTGGTGGTGCAGGAACTCGTGGAGAGGGCCCCGCCTCGTTTGATTATCTCGCCCGGGGCCTGGAGGAACCACTGCGTGCCGAACACGCCGGGAACATTCGTGATGGCCTCATACTTGAGCCCGTTGCCGCGGTGCTTGTCCACTGTCTCCCGGTCGCGGAAAACCATGCCCAGGGCCTTGAGGTTGGGGATCAGGGAGGCGCAGATGAACCCGTATTCGTTGTCTTCATAAAAGCTGAAGGTGAGGTAATCGGGCGAGGTGATGGTCAGGAAGTCGGGCGGGAGGTTGATGATGACGCCTTCGCCGTCAATCTCCCGGATCGTGGCCGGCTTCTTCTTGAGGAACTGGGCATACGGGCTGAAGGCATCGGTCTGAATGATCTGCTCGAGGATTCTCTTGAACACGCCCTTGAACTTCTTCGCCGCCTTGCCCAGCTCATAGGGGTTGTAGTCGAACAGGGGCTCCTTGAGCGCAAGGCCTGTTCTGAAGAGTGTTCCCGTGGGACTGAAGTTCCGGGAGCACAGCACGCTGATCTCGTCCTGACGCGAGAGCATCCGGCTTTCCCACCCCTTGGCCGGGGCTGATTCGAGAAAGCCGATGGCATATTTCTTCTCATGGATCCGGTCCATCCATTTCATCATCCTCTCGGCCTTTTTTGCCGTATCACCCACGCAGGAGAGGAGCACGTTGGCCCCGAGATCGTTCGCGGTGTCGATCACCCGGTCGATGATGGCCTCAGCCGATAGCTCGCCGAGACGGACATTGGCGTGGCGTATGATGGAGAGCGCTTCCTGCTTGTCTTTCGAATAGATCTTGATGGCGGGCAGCCCTTCAGGGGTATCCACGATCTCCTGCCGGTCGAAGGGGATGACATGGTCCCGCTGGGGCTCTTCGGTGAGGGTCTGCTCCACATACGTGGTCCTGAGCTCGTGTTTGCCGTCGGATTTGAGGCGGTAGATCGGATGGCCGTTCTTGTCGTAGCCTTCAAGTATCTTGGTCTTCTCGGACCGCAACACCCCGGCAAGCAGCTGCTGAACCGTGGGGATATCCGCGGTGAACGCCCCGAACACGACATCGATCCAGACATCGTCATCTCTGAGCTGTTTCTGTCTGGCCCGGGTGAGGATGTCTTCGTTATTCTCCATGGAAGCATAGATGGCCTGCAGCCCCATCCTTCCATTTGCCCCTCTGATAGCGACGCTGATAACCGGAACCTTGTCTCTGATATCCATGGTATCCTCCAAGTGTTTTATTAATGAATCGAGAATTCCGGGAACGGCTAGTTCATATCACGACTGGCCCTTTCCTGGCAAGGAAATCAGGCTCTTCCTTTCCTTTCAGGAGATGCGGCTCCCGCCTCGATCGGCATGTGTGCGGGCTACCTGCCTCATCCTGTGAATTCCCGACATTCTTCTCCCGGCAGTCATGCTTCATCTTCCCTGCGTGCAATCCCCTTCTATATTTGATTATAAGGGCTGGCGGTTTTCACGGTATTGCTTTCCTGCTATAGAGAAATCATGGTTGGGGTGGGTGTCACGATCATCGGAGCAGGGGTGGTGGGATTGGCAGTAGCCCGGGAGCTTGGTTTCTGTTCTGAGCAGGTCCTGGTCCTGGAGAAGGAATCGGCCCCGGGCAAGGGCATCAGCTCGCGAAACAGCGAGGTCGTTCATGCGGGCATCTACTACCCTGAAGGCTCTCTGAAGGCAGCGCTGTGCGTCGAGGGATCAGCCATGCTCAGGGCGTACTGCGCTAAAACCGGCGTGCCTCTGAAGAAAATCGGGAAGGTGATCGTGGCCGCATCCCGAAAAGAAGAACAAGCGCTCGAGGATCTCTGCCGCAAGGGCACGGCAAACGGCGCACGCGACCTCAGGATGTTGAGCGGGAAAGAGCTGAAGAAGCGGGAGCCCAATGTTCGCGGGGTCTGCGCCCTTTTTTCTCCCCATACCGGCATCATCGATTCGCACCGCCTCGTGAGGAGCCTCGAAATCCAGTGCCTTGCACAGGGGGCCGCCATCCTCTACCGGACAACGCTCTTTGCCGTGGAAAAAGCGGCATCGGGCTTTACCTGTAGGGCTCGCGGCCCGGGCGGCGAGCCCTACTCGTTTGCCTCACGGGTGGTGATCAATGCCGCAGGCCTGGATGCCGACGAGGTCGCCTCCCTGGCGGGTATCGATGTGGATGCCTCCGGCTGCCGCATCTATCCGGTAAAGGGAGAATACTTCCGGGTGGGCGCAGCAAAGCAGGGCCTTGTCTCCGGCCTGGTGTACCCCGTCCCAAAGCGCAATCTCATGGGCCTGGGCGTGCACGCCACAAAAGACCTGTCCGGATCGCTGCGCCTGGGGCCCAATGCCTTGCCGGCAAAATCGCGATCGTACGAGGTTGACCCTTCCCATGCTCAGGCGTTCTTTGAAAGCGCCCGGCAGATGCTTCCCTTTCTTGAGCCTGCCGACCTCGCGCCCGATATGGCGGGCATCAGGCCGAAGATCCAGAGGCCCGGAGAGCCGGTAAAGGACTTCGTTGTACGCCACGAGGCAGGGCAGGGGCTTGCAGGAATGATCAACCTCATAGGGATAGAATCTCCCGGGCTCACCTCGTGCCTTTCCCTGGGCAGGTATGTGGCGGATATGGTCAGAAAGTCCGGCCTGGCCTCCTGACATTCCCCGCTGATCAGCGGATTCCATCGGGATGTCCAAAGGAACCGGTCGCGAAAAACCCCTGTCGCCTCGTCCGGCGGCCGGGAAGATGCTAAATCCGGTGGATGCTGCGCCCTTCCACAATGGTCCGAATGACCCTGCCATACATCTCACTGCCGATGAAGGGGGAATTCACCGACTTGGACAGCACACTTTCCCGGGTGAAAACCCACAACGCCGCCGGATCGAACAGGGTCACGTCGGCCCGGGCACCGGGAGAGAGCGATCCTCCCTCGATGCCGAGGATGCGGGCCGGGTTTATGGTTACGCAGGAAAGGAGCCGGCTGAAGCCGATATCGTATTCCCGGTGCAGTCGATAGATCGATGGGAGCAGGGTCTGAAGCCCTATGACGCCAAACGGGGCCAGATCGAAGTCCAGGTCTTTCTCATCCCTGGCGTGGGGCGCGTGATCCGTTGCAATGCAGTCCACGGTCCCGCTTCTGATCCCCTCGATGAGGGCGAGGCGGTCCACTTCGCGCCGGAGAGGAGGATACATTTTGGCATTGGTGTCGTACCCGCGTACGCGCTCCTCGGTCAGAAGGAGGTGGTGCGGGGTCACGTCGCAGCTCACCCGCACGCCGGAATCCTTGGCCTGCCTGATGATCTCCAGGCCTGAAGAGGTGGAGACATGCGTGATGTGGATGGGAAGACCGGCATACCGCGCCAGGAGCGTATCCCGGGAAATCACGATATCCTCGGCCAGACTCGGGATGCCTGCCAGACCCAGGCGGGACGAGAGGTCCCCTTCGTTCATCACCCCCGAGGCTCCCAGGCTCTTGTCCTGGCAGTGGGAGATCACAGGCAGCCCGAAGGTGGCGGCATACTCCATGCCCCTTCTCATCACGCGAGCGTCTGCTACGGTCCTGCCGTCATCGGTCACCGCCACGATGCCCGCAGTCTTCATGAGCCCCATCTCGGAGAGCTCGGTCCCCTGCAAGCCTCTGGTGATGGCCCCTGCGGGAAGCACCTGGATCAGGGCCTTGTGCCTGGCCTTCTCCACGATGTACTGGGTCACGGACGGATTGTCGTTCACCGGGTCGGTATTGGGCATGCATACTACCGTGGTTATCCCCCCTGCCGCGGCGGCCCGGCTGCCCGAGGCAATGTCTTCCTTGTACTCGAAGCCCGGTTCGCGCAGGTGAACGTGCATGTCGATGAGCCCGGGGAGGACCCACAGTCCGGAGGCGTCGATCACCTCCTCGTCCGTCTCCCCGCTCCCGTCCAGGCACACGCCTGCGATGAGGCCTTCCCTGATATGAATGTCCCCGGCCTGCTCGATGCCGTTGGCGGGGTCGATGATGGTTCCTCCCTTAATCCACATTGGCCGTTCCTCCCATGGACAGGTACAGGAGCGTCATCCGGACGGCCACCCCGTTCTCCACCTGGTCGAGGATGATGGACCGGGCGCTGTCCGCCGCATCGTGGGTGATCTCCACGCCCCGGTTCATGGGCCCCGGGTGCATGATCACGGCCCTGTCCTTCATCATGTCCACCCTCTTCTTGTTCAGACCGTAAAAGATCGAGTATTCCCGCTCGCCGGAAAAAAACCGCTCGCTGAGACGCTCTTTCTGCACACGGAGCATCATGATTGCATCCGCCTCGGGCATGACCGGATCGAGCTCGGTCGTCACATGCGCCCCCCAGGTTTCCACCCCCGGAGGGAGCAGGGTTTTCGGCCCAACGAGCACCACATTGGCGCCCATCTTCTTGAGCCCATACACATTGGACCTGGCGACCCGGGAGTGCATGATGTCGCCCACAATGGCCACAGTGAGCCCCTCAAGCCGCCCGAAGTGCTCGCGGAGGGAATACATGTCGAGCAGGGCCTGGGTGGGGTGCTCGTGGAAGCCGTCCCCTCCATTGATCACCGAGCAGGGCAGCAGCTCCGCCATCTTTGCCGGGATGCCGGCATAGGGATAGCGGATCACGATGCAGTCGGGCGCCATGGCCATGACATTGTAAGCGGCATCCATGATGGTCTCCCCCTTGGAAAAGGACGACCCGGAGGCCGAAAGGGCCACGGTATCGGCGCTCAGCCGCTTCGCCGCGATCTCGAAGGACAGCCGCGTCCTCGTGCTCGGCTCATAGAACAGGAGCACCACGGTCTTGCCCCTCAAGGTGGGCACCTTCTTGATGTCGCGCCTGGATATCTCCTTGAACGAAGAGGCCATGTCCAGGACAAGACCGATCTCATCCGCGGCCAGGTCATTGATGGCGATGACATCCTTGCGGGACCAGTTCATTTCTTGACCCCGCTCACGATGACATCCTTGATGGTCATCTTGTCCGGTCCTGCCTCGAGCTTGAGGATCTTCTGCTCCGGCAGGTCCACGTGCCGTCCCACGAAGTCCGCCTGGATGGGAAGCTCTCTCCCGCCCCGGTCGAACAGGACCATGAGGTATATCCTCTTGGGCCTTCCCAGATCCACGATGTGGTCGATTGCCGCCCTTACCGACCTCCCGGTGTTGAGTACATCGTCCACCAGGATCACCCTCTTGTCGTTCACGGAAAACGGGATGTCCGTGCTCCTGACCTCGGGGGAGAACGGCCTCCGGTGCACATCATCCCGGTACAGGGCGATATCCAGGGCACCCAAGGGGACGGTGTTGCCGGTCTTCTTCTCGATGAGGCTCACCACGTTGCCGGCTACCAGAAACCCGCCGCTTCGGATGCCGATGAAGACCACATCGCTCCACGACTCCATGGCATCCATGAGCCTGCCGGCAAGATCATGGAGAATTTCTCCGAGCTCTTTTCCACTCATGGTTTTCTCGGCCATACATCGACCTCCTTACCGGATGAGATTTCCGATTCTTCCGAAGCGGATCCAGTTCTCGGCGCCGTCCCAAGAGAAATAGATGACAAAGGCCTTGCCCTTGATATTCTTGATGGGCACCAGGCCCCAGAACCTGCTGTCGTAGCTCTGATCCCGGTTGTCTCCCATGACGAAGCAGTGCCCAGGGTCAACGGTGATGGGTCCGAAGTTATCCCTCACCTTGCCCTGTCCCTGGGTGAGGATGAACGGATCGGTATGCTTTTCGTACAGGGTCTTCAAGGGCTCGCCGTTGACATACACCTTCTTGTCCCTGACCTCGATGGTGTCTCCAGGCAGGCCGATCACCCTCTTGACGAAATCCATGGACCGGTTCCCGGGGAAGGTGAATATGACGATGTCTCCGTGTTCGGGGACCCTGTCGCCTCCCCAGAATTTCTCGGTGGTGAATGGAACGGTCAGCCCGTAGTTGTACTTGGTGGCGAGAATGTGATCGCCCTTGAGCAGGGTATCCTCCATGGAGGAGGACGGAATCCGGTATGCCTGGAGCACAAAGGCCCTGATGATCATGGCAATGATAAATGCAACGACGAGAGCCTCAGCCCAGTCCCTCGCCGCGCTTTTCTGCTTCTTCTTATTCAATAGCCGCTCCTTTTCCTTCCTGCGTGACCTGCCTCATTCTCTGCGGCGGCACACCATAACTCTCTCGTGAATATAATCTCTCTCTGAGGAGTACCCACGATTTTCCTGTTTATCAAAATATCAACCTGAACAAAAGATGATTCCTTAAGCCGTTTTTCAAGGCTCACGGCAAAACGGCATACGCCTCTCCACCGGCCCTCATCAGGGCCTGCCTGGACAGAAGTGCGCCGGCGAGGGTGATCATTCCCGGCTCTCCCTGCGCTGTTCCTGGAGATATTCCTTGATATAGCTCTTCAAAGAGATCTGCCACGAGGGCATGACCTTGCCTGTGGTCCGGGTGAAGCGCCGGGTGGAGAGGATGCCGTTCATGGGCCTGCGGGCCGGACGGGGAAAGGCGGAGGTATCCACCGGGACGACCCGTGTGGACAATCCCAGGAGATCGATGGCGCGCCTGGCCAGATCGAACCAGGTGGCCTTTCCGCGGTTCCTCACATGAAAAACACCCCGGGCATCGCAGTCGATGAGCACCCTCAGAGCCCGGGCCAGGTCCTTGGAGTAGGTCGGCGAGCCCCACTGGTCGTTGACCACGGACAGGGTGTCACGTTCCTGGGCCAACCCCAGGATGGTGGACACGAAGTTCCTGCCATGCGACCCGAAAAGCCACTGGGGCCTGATGATGAGGTAATGCTCGATCCCCTCCTGAATGGAGATCTCGCCTGCGCGCTTGCTCTTTCCGTACACGCTTAAGGGGTTCGGCGCGTCGTCCTCTTCATAAGGGCCTAGCTTCTCGCCGTCGAAGACATAATCAGTGCTGACGTGCAGGAGCTTCGCGCCATGTTCTTCGCAGGCCCTGGCCAGGAGCCCCGGAGCTCGCGCATTCAGCTCGAAGGCAAGGTCTTCTTTTTCTTCGCAGCCGTCGACATCGGTGAAGGCCGCGCAGTTGACGACCCAGTCGGGTCTGTTCGCTGCAAGGAACCCGCGGACGGCTGCCGGGCTCGTGATATCCAGCGGGGCTGACGGTGAGGCGATATCCGTGGCCAGGACCTCGTCTCCCAGGTTCCGGCACACCTCCGCCACCTCCTGCCCAAGGAGACCCCGGGATCCTGTGATCAGAATCTTCATCGGCTTCCGTACATCCTCTCATAATAGTGCCGGTAACTTCCCGAAAGGATCTTCTCCCACCACGACTGGTTGCCCAGATACCACGCGATGGTCTTTCTCAACCCTTCATCGAACCCGTGTTCCGGCTGCCAGCCCAGCTCCGCTTCGATCTTCGCAAAGTCCATGGCATAGCGGAAATCGTGGCCCGGCCTGTCGGTGACAAACCGGATGAGGGAATCGGGCTTGGCCAGATTCTCGAGGATAAGCCGGACGATCTGGATATTTTCCTTTTCCGCGTCTCCGCCCATGTTGTAGGCCTCGCCGCACCTCCCGTTCTCCGCCACCATGACGATCCCCCGGCAGTGGTCGTCCACGTAGATCCAGTCTCTCACGTTCCTGCCCTGTCCGTACACCGGGAGCTCCCTATCGTTGAAGGCATTGATCACCATCAGGGGTATGAGCTTTTCCGGAAACTGGTAGGGCCCGTAATTATTGGAGCACCGGGTGATCACCGCATCCAGGCCGTGGGTCTTCACGTAGGACCTCACCAAAAGATCGGCGGCCGCCTTTGACGCGGAGTACGGGCTGTTGGGCGCCAGGTGAAAGTCCTCCCTGAAACGCCCCTCTGGGCCCAAGCTGCCGTACACCTCGTCGGTCGAGACGTGCAGAAAGCGGCCGGCCTTGTGCCGTCTCGCCGCGTCGAGGAGCACCTGAACGCCCAGGATGTTCGTCCTCACGAATATGCCCGAGTCCTCGATGCTTCTGTCCACATGGGATTCCGCGGCAAGGTTGAACACCAGATCGAACGAATGCCGGGAAAACAGGGCGTCGACACCCGCATGGTCCGCGATGTCTCCTTTGACGAACTCATACCGCCCCGGATATGCCTCGGCCAGATCCATGGTGTTCTCGAGATTCCCGGCATAGGTGAGCAGATCGAGGTTCACCACGCTCCAGTCAGGCCTGTTTGCGAGAATGTGGCGCAAAAGGTTTGTCCCGATGAATCCGCAGCCTCCCGTCACGAGTACCTTCATGTGCTTCCCCTTTGTTTTCAAGACACCCTCGCTAGTCTCTTTTGTTGGCGCCCGTCTTTGCCACCAGATTTCCTGCCTTCAACAGGCTCTCGATGGTCCCCGCATCGGTCCACCAGCCGTCGAGAATAGACCACTGCATGGTGCCCGCGCGGATATAGTCGTTGTTCACGTCCGTGATCTCCAGCTCTCCCCGCTTGGAGGGGGAAAGCCCGTGGATAATGTCGAAAACCCGCGAGTCGTACATGTAGATCCCGATTACGGCATAGCTGCTCTTTGGATCCTTCGGCTTTTCCTCGATAGCGGTGATACGGTCTCCTTCGAAGACCGGCACGCCGAAGCGATCCGGGTCGGGCACTTTCTTGAGCATGATCCGGGCCCCCCCGCCCTGTTGTCGATACTCGGTGACGGCCCGGACGATGTTCTTCTCGATGATGTTATCACCCAGCACCACACAGATGGGCCTTCCCTCGGCAAAGGACTCCGCCAGCCCCAGGGCCTCGGCGATCCCGCCCTCGCCTTCCTGATAGGCATAGTGAATCCGGCTCAGCCCGAACTCCTTGCCGTTGCCCAGCAGCCGGAGAAAATCCCCTGCATTGTTTCCACCCGTCACCACCATGATCTCTTTTATCCCGGCATTGGTGAGCGCCTCGATGGGATAATAGATCATCGGCCTATCGTATATCGGCAGAAGATGCTTATTGGTCACCTTGGTCAGCGGATGCAGCCTCGTCCCCAGACCGCCTGCCAGCACAACGCCCCTCATCATTCAAACCCTCCTCGAGCCATTTCTTGTTCTCGCCGGTGGCCCCTGTTCCGGGCTCTCCCTCCTGCCGGCGATGCGTGTCCGTATCGCTGCTTTTCCCGTGCCCGCCGTACTCGACCTCTACGAGATAGAGCCCCTGCGGAGGCGCCGTGGGACCTGCCTGGGTGCGATCCCTGAGCCCAAGGATCCTCTCCACGTCCCGGGGTGTCATCTCTGCCTGCCCCACCGGGATCAGCGTGCCCACGATGTTCCTTACCATATGACGCAGAAAGCCGCTACCCCGTATACAGAAGAACACTCGGGAACCTTTGCCGAATATCTCGAAATCGAAGATCTCCCTGACCGTTGTTTTGACCCACGATCCCGCACCCATGAACGAGCTGAAATCATGTTGTCCCTTCAGTGCATGCGCAGCCTGTCTCATTGCCTGGACATCGAGCCCGCCCGGCAGATTCATGACGTATCGGGAGAGAAACGGGCTTGGGATCGTGGATATATCAACGACATACACATATTTCTTGGAAATCGCCAAATATCTGGCATGAAAATCAGGGGAAACCTCCCGGACTTCACGGGCGGAAAGGTCCGGGGGGAACACGGTGTTCAATGCCCTGAGCAGCCCGTGGGCCGGAATCCTGGAGCGGGTCCGGAAATTGATGACCTGCCCCAGGGCATGGACCCCGGCATCGGTACGGCCCGAGGCGGTCACCCTGACCTCGTGGCCCAGGATATCCTGAAGGCTCTTTTCAACCGTTTCCTGAACCGTCCTCATCGCGGTCTGAAACTGCCACCCATGAAAGTTCGACCCGTCATAGGCAAGGATAATCTTCAGGTTTCTCATAGCAGGCATCATTCTTGCAGAAGAATAAGATACTATTGAAAGGAGATGCAAGCAGAAACATGTTTCCCCTGAACTTGAGCCTGAACAGAAGACATGAGTCGATACACCTGAAAATATCCTGTCCCGTGGAAAATTGCTCGTTCGAAGGAAAGACTCAGTATTTCTCCCCTCATGAAATCTGCATAAAGGCCCCTACCACGCGAATCAAGATTACGCTTTTGAAACTCCTGAACCAGGACGTAACCGTAAGCACCGGGAACGTAACCGTAACAGGTACGATCATGGGGTACACGATCGAGAGAGACCTCTACCTCATCGGCATTCTCATCAGCAAATCTGATCGGCCCGCCTGGAAGAGATTTGTCGCGGAAAATCCCCGGCCTTCGTTCTTCACGGAGATCAGGCACGTCTCTCCGTAACATGGCTTACGGAAGGCCAACCTCCCGGACATCTTCCCTCCCGATCTTTCCGAGATACACCGCGGTGATCTTCTCTTGCTGAAAAATCGCTTCGGCAAGGTTCACGATATCTTCCACCCTCACCTTCCTGATCTTCTCGATGATCTCTTCATCCGTGACGTCACGCTGGTAATACATCATGTTTCGTGCAAGGGAAGACATCCGGTGGGCGGTGCTCTCCCGGGCGAGGAGGAGATTGCCCTTTACCTGCTCCTTCACATCTTCGAGACTGGCGCCGCCGAAATCGCCCGCTCTGGCCCTGGACATCTGCTGCACGATCACCTCTATGGTCTTAGAGAGGCAGTCCGGGGTGGTGGCGGCATAAACCGCCATGACGCCGCAGTCTCTATAGGAGCTTACGTATGAGTAAATGGAATACACCAGGCCGAGCTTCTCGCGGGCTTCCTGAAACAGCATGGAGCTCATGGACCCTCCCAGCATGGTGTTGAGCGTGATATAGGCCCATCGCCTTTCATCGAGCATGGAGGGGCCGGTGGTTCCCAGGGTGATGTGGACCTGTTCGATGTCCTTGGTAAAAACCCTGGAGCCGCTGTTTCTTTCGGGAAATATCTTTTCCGGCTCCGGGTCCTGTACACGGGGCAGGCGGCTGAACCTGGACCGCACCAGATCGACGATCCGGTCATGATCCAGGCTGCCCACGGCAGCGATAATGATGGAAGAAGGGGTGTAGCGGGAGGAGAGAAACGCTAAAACGTTTTCTCTCCGGAAGGAGCCTACGACCTCTTCAGTTCCGAGAATGGGAACTCCCAGAGGCGAGCTCGGGAAGAATGCCTCGGCAAACAGATCGGTGACATGGTCGTCAGGCGTGTCTTCGGTCATCCGGATTTCCTGGAGCACCACCTTTTTTTCCTTGTCCAGTTCCTCTTCATCGATCTGCGAGTTGAGAAAGAGATCGAAAAGGATGTCGGCGGCCTTGTCCAGGTGCTCGTCGAGCACCCGGGTGTAGTAGACGGTATATTCCTTCGCGGTCTGGGCATTGAGAACACCGCCCAGCGCATCGATCTCCTTGGCGATCTGCAGAGCGCTGCGCTTCTTGGTACCCTTGAAGAGCATGTGCTCGGTAAAGTGCGCAACGCCTGCATTGTCCGGAGGGTCGTGCCGCGAGCCTACGCCGACCCAGACGCCCAGAGAAACGGAGCGCACCCCGGGCATCTTCGCCGACAGGACGCGGACTCCGTTATCGAGAACCGTAGATTTCACCATGAATGATCAGCGGCTGGTTTCGTTGAGTGCTTCTTTCCTGCTGAGCCGGATCTTCCCGGTCTTGCTGTCGATGCCGATCACCTTGACAATGACCTCGTCGCCTTCCTGCACCACGTCGCGCACATTCTTCACCCGCTCGTTTGCGAGCTGCGAGATGTGAACCAGCCCGGACTCTCCGGACGGGAAATCGACAAAGGCGCCGAAGTCCATGATCTTGACCACCTTGCCGCTGTACACACGCCCGAGCTCCATCTCCTTGGTGAGGGCCTGGATTATGTCCACTGCCATCTTTGCGTGATCCTCGTCTGGAGAGAAGATATCCACCCGGCCGGAGTCGTCGATCTCGATTTTGGTGTCTGTCTTGGCGATGATATCCTTGATGATCTTCCCACCCGGACCGATCACGTCTCTGATCTTGTCGGGATTGATGTTCATCGTGTAGACCCTTGGCGCATAGGGGGAGATGTCTCCCCGGGGGGCGCTGATGGCCTGGTTCATCTTGTCCAGAATGGCAAGCCGGGCCGCTCTGGCCTTTTCCAGGGCCTGTCCGAGAACCGCATCCGGGAGGCCGGAGATCTTGATATCCATCTGCAGGGCGGTCACCCCGTCTGCGGTGCCGGCAACCTTGAAGTCCATGTCTCCCAGGTGGTCTTCGTCGCCGAGGATATCGGTGAGGACCATGTACTCCTCACCCTCTTTGATGAGTCCCATGGCGATGCCGGCCACCGGCTTTTTCATGGGAACTCCCGCATCCATCAGGGACAGCGAGCCCCCGCAGACCGTGGCCATGGAGGAAGACCCGTTGGATTCGAGGATCTCCGAGACGAGCCTGATGGTGTAGGGGAACGTGCCTTCTTCGGGCAGCATCTTGCTCAAGGCCCGCTCCGCCAGATTTCCATGCCCGATTTCACGCCGGCTCGGTCCTCTGAGCATCCGGACCTCTCCCACGGAAAACGGCGGGAATGAGTAGTGGAGCATGAACGATTTTGTCGTCTCTCCCAGCAGGGTCTCCACCCGCTGCTCGTCCCGCGGGGTCCCCAGGGTCGTGGTTGCGAGCGCCTGTGTCTCACCCCGCGTAAAGAGGGCCGAACCATGCGTGCGCGGCAGTATCCCCACCCGGCAGTCGATTGGCCGGATCTCGTCAAAGCTTCTGCCGTCGATTCTGACCTTCCGCTCCTTCATAATGCCCCGGATGATATCCTTCTCCGCAGCCTCAAAAACGCCATTGACCAGGGCGTCTTCCTCTTCCGTACGGTCTGAGAAGGCCTCGAGGATCTCCGCGCGGAGCTGATCGGCGAGCGCGTGCCGCTGCTGTTTGGTATACGAGCCGGATACCATGCCCTCGATCTTGGGCGCCATGGTCTGCCTGATCTGCCGGTAAAGATCCTCGTTCTCCCTCGGAGGGGTATGCGGCATCTTCGGCTTTCCGGCCTTTTCCCGAAGCTCTTCGATCGCATCGATGACCTCGATGACCCTGACATGCGCGAACTTGATGGCATTGAGGACCGTGCTCTCCGGCAACTCTCCCGCCTCTCCCTCAACCATGACGATGGCGTCGCGCGTGCCCACCACGATGAGCTCCAACCGGCTCTTCTCGAGCTGGGAAACCGACGGGTCGATAACGAATTCACCGTCGATGAGTCCGACCCGCGCGCCGCCGATGGGGCTGCTGAAGGGGATGTTCGAGATGTGCAGGGCGGCCGACGCCCCGTTCAGGGCGAGGATGTCGGGTGTGAATGCCGGGTCTGCAGAGAGCACCATGGCAATCACCTGGGTCTCGTTGCGGAAACCTTTTGGGAACAGGGGCCGGATGGGCCTGTCTATGGCACGCGCAGTGAGTATCTCCTGAGTGCCGGGACGGCCGTCTCTCTTGATGAAACCCCCTTTGATCCTTCCGGCTGCATAGCTCATCTCCTGATAGTCCACCACCAGGGGAAGGAAATCCACGCCCTTGCGCTCTTCGGCGGCTGCGGTCGCGGTAACGAGAACCACGCTGCCTCCCTGGTGGACCAGAACAGAACCACCCGCCTGTCTGGCTACTTCTCCCACGGAAAAGATCAGCGGTGTGCCGGTGCCTCTTGCTTCGATTTTCATGATATCTCCTACTTCCTGAGGTTCAGAGACTGGAGGAGCTCTCGATATCTTTTGATATCACGGTCTTTTATGTAATTCAAAAGCCTCCGCCTCTGTCCAACGAGCATCAGCAGCCCTCTGCGGGAATGATGATCTTTGTTGTGAACCTTGAAATGCTCGGTGAGCATATTGATCCGTTTTGTCAGTATTGCAACCTGAACATCAGGGGAACCCGTATCGCTCTCATGCCTCTTGAACTGGTTGATGACTTCTTTCTTTTCCTCTACGCTTAAACCCACTTCTTTGTCCTCCTAATGACCGTTTGTTCTCTTTCTATGGGCAACGAGGGAACTTAACACACCATCCGATCTGCTGTAAATAGCTAATCCGGACGGAACCCTCGCTCAATATAACCCCAGATTCCTCCCGAAGGCTGATGCCGTGCCACGCAGAGAAGCTTGTCTTCTCCATTGACCACGGCGACATAGTTTCCCTCCACGCTTTCCACCGTATCGAGGATCCAGGATGACTGGATGGGGTTTCCGTCCAGGATCCCCTTCTGCCCCGTGGAGGTGACCCGCACCTTCTGGATGTGCAGCGCCCGCGAAAGGGGGATGATGACCTCTTCTGCGCACCCCGCCTTCTCTTCCAGCTTCTGCAGCGTCATGGCCTCATCCACGTGGAATCCCTCGCTGCGCAGCCTCCTCAACTCTCTTAAATAGCCCCCGCATCCCAGGGAAGCCCCAAGGTCGCGGGCAATCGACCGAATGTATGTCCCGCGGGAGCAGATGATCCGGACATACACCCAGTCGGCCCCGTGGGACAGGATGTCCGCCCTTTCGATATGGACCTGCTTTTCCCTCGGCGGGACATCGATATTCGCCCGGGTCAGCTTGTACAGGGGTCGGCCCTGGAACTTCTGGGCGCAGTAACGGGGCGGAATCTGATTGATCCAGCCCGAATGTTCGCGAAACCATTTCCGGACGGCATCGACATCCACGGAGACGCCGGTGAAATGCTCGATGGGCTCTCCCGTCACATCGTCCGTATCGGTGAACATGTCGAACCCGATGATCGCAAGATACTCCTTCTCGTGGGCGTGCATGAAAGGCAGCAGCTTGGTGCCCTGCCCGACGCCGATGCACAGGAGTCCGGTGGCAAAGGGGTCCAGTGAGCCAAAGTGTCCGGCCCGCTTCACCTTCAGGGCCTTCATAACCTGGTCGACCGCCTTGCGCGATGTGATCTCCTTAGGCTTGTCTATGAGTACTACGCCTTGCTTACCCACTTCATTCCTTCCTCGATCACCTGTTCGATCAGTTCGTCTGCCCGGCCTTTCTGGGTGAATCCTGCGGCCATGCCGTGCCCGCCTCCACCGAAGGCCCGGGCCGTTTTCAACGCTGCATCAGAGCCCTTGCTCCGGATGGAGCCGTGCACGGTGTCCGGGTTCAATTCACGCAGGAGCACCACCATCTCCGACCCGGAGAGGGAGGCCAGCTCCTCGACGATCCCGGAGGCGTCGTCGGGGTTTGCGCGGATAGCCCCGAAATCCTGATAGCGGATATAACTGCCGTATATTCTTCCAGACTGCACGAGCCTGTCCATAACCAGGCAGAGGATGTGATAGTATTTCACGCTCCTGGTGCGCTTCAGCCGGTAGGCGATCTGGCTCGCATCCGCCCCTACCTGGGTGAGCTCGTAGGCTGCCTTGAACACCCTGGGCGAGGTGTTGGCGTGGATAAACCCGCCGGTATCGCCGAAAATACCCATGTAGATGTTCGATGCGATCGCCGGGGTGATCTCCACCGCAAGCTCCCGTATCAGGTCATAGACCATCTCCGAGGCCGACGATTTCTGCGAGTCGATCCAGGATATCTCGCCATATGTGCCGTTGGTGCGGTGGTGATCGATCACCACGACCTTTCCCTGCGGGTTTACACCGCCTAAGAGCTTCACGTCGGAGACGTCGAGGAGGATGGAGATTTCGGGCACCATCCCCTTTTTCTGCCTGGGCTCTGCGGTGAACAGCAGGGGCTCGGGAATGGGGGTAGGATAGATCAGGCGCACGGACTTTCCCAGGGCGTTCAGGGCATGGGCAAGTGCCCGGCTTGAGCCGACGGCGTCCTCGTCCGGACCTTCGTGGGTGATGATCTCAAAGCGGTCGTATTGATGTATGATTTCAGCTATCCGGTTTTTCATCCTTATCAAGCTTTTCCAGAATCTCGTCTATCCTCGATCCATAATCGAAAGATGCATCGTACATGAATGTCAGCTCCGGCACGTGCTTTATCCGAAGCAGCCTGCTCAACTCGCGCCTCAAGAAACCGGCGGCGCTCTGCAGACCCTGCTGGGCCTGTTCCTGCCGATCAGGATCCAAGACGCAGTAAAACACCCGCCCCACCCGGAGATCAACGCTTACCTCGGCACCGGTAATGGTCACCCCGTCTACCCGGGGGTCTTTTACCTTGCGCTGAATGAGCTCGGCAAGAGTCTGCTTGATAAGATCGCCGACCCGTGCCTGCCGTTTGGTAACCAGCTTCATATGTGCATGATCTCCATTTTCCGGTCAATCACCTCTACATCCGGAAACTCAGAAAGGAAAGAAAAGATCCTGTCCAGAACCGAGTTCACATATGATGAATCATTGCTGACCAGGGCAAATCCCAGGGTGGCGGCCTGCCACTTGTCCTGATCATCCACCTCGGCTACGGAGATGTTCATCTTGGAAACACGGTCTTTCATGGATTTGAGGGTCTTGCGCTTCTCCTTGAGGGAGCGGGCCCCCATGATCCTGAGTCTGACCTCGCAGGCACCGATAATCACTCGATCTCTGCCTCCACCTTCTGATGGGTGTAGGCCTCGATGACGTCGCCCGTTTTGATGTCGTTGAACCCGTTCAGGCCGATGCCGCATTCATAGCCGCTCTGTACCTCGCGGACATCTTCCTTGAAACGCTTCAGGGAATCCACCTTGCCCTCGAAGACAACGATGTTGTCGCGCAGCAGCCGCGCATTGGCTCCCCTTGTGATCTGCCCTTCGGTCACCATGCATCCGGCAATGGTGCCGACTTTGGGCACCTTGAACAGATCTCGCACCTGGGCCCGGCCCTGGAGAACCTCTTCGTAGACCGGCTCGAGCATGCCCTTGAGGGCCTTTTTGATGTCTTCGATAAGATCATAAATGATGGTGTAGAGTTTTATCTCAACATTGTATTTCTTTGCCAGGGCACCGGCGGTCGGCTCAGGCCGCACGTTGAAACCGACCACGATGGCGTCCGCTGTCGAGGCGAGCAGAATGTCGTTTTCAGTGACGCCTCCGACAGCGGAATGGATGACATTGATCCTCAGCTCTTCGCCGGTGTCTATCCCCATCACCGTGCTCTGGATGGCCTCTACGGTGCCGTGGACATCTCCCTTGATAATGAGGTTGAGATCCTTGATCTTTCCTTCTCTCACCTGACTGTAGAGATCTTCCAGAGTGACCTTTTCCTTGGGTTCCTGCCTCTGCTGCCGCTGGATCTCATCGCTCTCATGGAAATATGAGACAATGTCCTTTGCCTTCTTTTCATTGGGCACGACAAAGAAGGTGTCCCCGGCAGAGGGGAGTGCGGAAAATCCGATGATCTCAACCGGGGTTGCGGGGTCGGCTAGGGAGATGGGCTTCCCGGTAAAGTCGAACACCCCTCTGGCCCTGCCCCATGAGGAACCCACCACAAAGGTGTCGCCGCGCTTGAGTTCGCCGCTCTGGATGAGGACTGTTGCCATGGGGCCTCTGGCCTTGTCGAGTTTGGACTCCAGCACGACGCCCCGCGCCCCGTCTTTCCGGGAGGATTTGATATCCAGAACCTCTGCCTGCAGAAGGATCATCTCCAGCAGATCGTCGATCCCGATACGGTTCTTTGCCGACACATCGACAAAGATCGTATCGCCGCCCCAGCTTTCCGGGACGAGCCCGACCTCTGCAAGCTGTTCCCTGACCCGCTGGGGATTGGCGCCGGGCTTGTCGATCTTGTTGACCGCCACCAGAATGGGAATGTTCGCTGCCCGGGCGTGATTTATCGCCTCTTTCGTCTGGTCCATGACCCCGTCGTCCGCGGCCACCACGAGCACCACGAAGTCCGTCACCTGAGCCCCCCGCGAACGCATGGAGGTAAACGCCTCGTGCCCGGGCGTGTCGATGAAGGTGATTATCTTCCCGTTGCACCGGGCCTGGTATGCTCCGATATGCTGAGTTATTCCGCCATACTCGCTGTCGATGACATTTTCCTGCCGGATGGCGTCCAGCAGGGAGGTCTTGCCATGATCGACGTGGCCCATGACCGTTACGACCGGCGGCCTGGGCTCCAGTTCTTCCGGTGAAAAGGTTGGGGGAACCAGATAGGTTTCCCTGATCTCGTCGCGGACCTCTTCCGCTTCAAAGCCGAGCTCGGATGCGACAAACGATGCCTCGTCTGCAGTGATATACTGGTTCAGGTTGGCCATGACCCCGAGATCCATGAGTATGCGGATGACATCCGAGGCCTTCACCCCCATTTCTTTCGCGAGGCTGGAGACCATGACGGCTCTTCCGATACGGATCTTCTTTTTCTTGGCCTGCATGGGCTGTGCGACGGCCCTTCTATCTCTGCGTTTCTTCTGTTTTTTGCCGAACGCGGTTCTTTCCGACCCGTAGAGATCGCTCTGAGTGTATACTTCCTTCTCTTTCTCTTTTGGCTTCTTGGGCTTCTTTGCCGTATGGCGGGCTGCGGCGCCTTCCCCCTCCTCCGGGACCTCGACGACCTCGGGGGCCTTGACCTTCTTGCCCTTCTTCTTTTCCTTCTTTTTCTTCTCCTCTCCCTTTTCTGCTTCCTTTTCTTCCTCCCGGGGCCCAGGCTTCTCCTCCGGGACCTCTTTCTCCCGGGGCTGTTCCTCTGCAGGGGCTTCGGGTTTTTGCTCCGGGGCCGAAGGTGTCGCAACAGGCTCTTCCTGAGGAGCCGTTTCCGGCGCTGCTCCGGCTGCTTCGCCGGCGGGAACGCCTGGGACCTCTGCCTCCCCGGCAACAGGCTGCTCTTCCTCGGCAAGCTTCGGGGCTTTTTTCCGTTCTTTCTTTTCCGGCTTTTCCTCAATGGCTTCGGCGGTCGTCACTATCTCGGGCTCGGAAGGCTCTGCATCCTGCTTTTCAGGAGGGGGGGCGACCCGGGCCCTCCGTCGTATAACATTTGCACTGACACGCTTCTCAACATACGATTCCTGCGGAGGCTCATCGGGCTGCTTTTCGCTCTCTTTCACGAATCGCTTTCTTATCCTTCCGATATCGTGCACATCGATCAGGCTCATATTGTTCTCGACCGATATCGCCAGGTCTTTTGCAACCTTCATCAGTTCCCTTGCATCGATGTTCAACTCTTTTGCTAATTCAAAAACCCGCATTTTTTTCATCTTGCCAGCCCCTTGGAAGAAAGCAAATCATACTTCTGCAGATTCATCGCCAGCCGTGGAGCGATCGGGCGCTCACTGCTCACGATCAGACACGGACTGCTGCATTCACATCCCTTAGGCAGGCGGTATACCTTTGCCCTGCCGGCTCGTGCAGCTGTATGCATTCCTACTTTCTCTTCCGGAGGATTATCGCTGCGATACAGTATCAGATCATCCTCCCGGATCGTCTTCTCTTCACATAGGCCATCCTTCAGATAAGCCGTTTTTTTATACCGTATGAGGTCTTTTTCGATCATATTCGATAGTTCTTCCCGCACCTCGTAAATAAGTTCGTTTACCTGCTCTCGTTTCCGAAAATAGCTGGATCTCGCTCTTTTATTTTTGTAAGCCTTTGCAAAGCACTGCTCAACCGGGCAGAGGTAAAATCCCCTGCCCTCGAGGCGGCCTTCAGGGTCAAAGACAGCCTCTGCTGAAGCCCTGCTGACAAACCGCAGCAATTCCGTCTTAGGGCGGATCTTTCTGCATCCGACACACTGTCTCAGCGGTTGGTGCCTGTTATCCACTCACTCCCACCGACGCCTTTTTTATCAGTTCTTTTGCCAGATTTTCATCGATTCCTTCAAACTCCAGGAGGTCTTCCTCCTTTGCCTTGGCCAGATCCTCAATGGTCCGATAACCGGCTTCCATCAAAATTTCAGCCAGCGATTCATCGAGCTCATTGATGCTGGTTAACGCAGTACCCTCCTCGGAAGACACGCTCTCTTCAGCGTGCTCGGAGCGGACATCGATCTTCCAACCCGTGAGCTTGGCCACAAGCCTGACATTCTGCCCCTTTCTCCCGATGGCAAGGCTGAGCTGGTCGTCCGCGACGACCACATCCATGCTCCAGGCGGATTTATCCACAATCACCTTGGACACCCGGGCGGGCGAAAGGGCATTGCAAACGAACCTGACCGGGTCTTCCGACCACACGACGATATCCTGCCTCTCGCCTTTCAGCTCCTGGATCACATTCTGTACCCGCGCCCCCTTTACGCCGACGCAGGTTCCCACCGGATCCACCTTGGGATCGTGCGAGCGCACGGCGATCTTCGCCCGGATCCCGGGCTCCCGCGCAACGGCTACGATCTCCACGATCCCCTCGGTGACTTCCGGTACTTCCATCTCATAGAGCTTGACGAGAAACCTCGGATGCGTGCGGGAGAGCTCTATCTGGGGCATTCTCAACGACTTGGTCACGTCCAGGATAAGGGCCTGGATGCGATCCCCTCTTCTGAAAGATTCGCCGGGGATCATTTCCTTTTCGCGCAGGATCGCCTCCGCCTTCCCGAGATTGAGGATGGCATCGCGCCTGTCGAACCGGTGAACAAAGCCTGATACCAGCTCGCCCTTCCGGTCGATGAAATCATTATACACAGCGTCGCGCTCGACTTCCTTCACCTTCTGTACGATCACCTGCTTGGCGCTCTGGGCGGCGATCCTCCCCAGCTTGGAGGAATCGAGCTTTTCCCCGAGCTCATCGCCGATCTGGCAGTTGGGATCGAGCTTCCGCGCCTCTTTAAAAGATATCTGGACATTCGGATCTTCAACCTCTTCAGAGATGACCTTGAACTGGAAGACCTCCACCTCGTCGAGCTCAGGGTTGTAGTGCGCTTCGATGTTGTCGTAATCGCCATAGACCTTTTTCGCAGCGCTCTGCACCGCAGCCTCTACCACCTGCACCAGGTCTTCTTCCCTGAGGCCCTTTTCCTTTACGATCAACTCAATGACCTTTGAAAGATTTAAAACCATACGTTCTCCTAGAGATCGAATTCCAGATTGGCCTTCTGAATATCTTTAAACGGCACCTCCTGTTGCGTGCCGTCGATGGCAATCAGAACACTCTCTTGTGCCAACCCCTTGATTGTTCCCCGGAATGTTGCCTCTCTCGTCTGTATTTTGACCTTTCTCCCGGCAAAGTGCTCGAATTCCTTCAGCGTCTTGAGCCTCCGATTGAGGCCCGGCGACGATATCTCAAGCCGGTACGATCCCTCGATGGGATCGTTCGTATCCAGCAGCAGGCTCACTCTACGGTTGACTGAAACACAGTCGTCCAGCGTGACCCCGCCCGGCTTGTCGATGGTGAGGCGCAGGAGCCCCCGGGAAAAGTCCATATCGATGAGCTCAAAGCCCATCATGGCCACTTCCGGCGCCACCAGCTTGTATAATTTTTTCTCCTGTTCCGTCTGCTTCATTATGAAATAAAAAAGTGGGCTATCGCCCACTTCGTCTCCCTCCACATTTCCTGTTCTTTCGCTTCCCATACGCGTATCAAAAGCGGGCAACGGGATTCGAACCCGCGACATTCAGCTTGGGAAGCTGACACTCTACCAACTGAGCTATGCCCGCGCTGAGTTACTCTAATAGAATATGCCCTATGGTTTGTCAACAAATCTTTAGCAAACCTCAAGGCTAAGGGATTCCTAGGGTTTGAGGAAGAAATTTTTAGTGTAGCGGCGATATATCACCACTCGCGTACGATTTCAACCCATTTTTCTATGAGAACAGGCCCTGTGCGCAATGGGTTTTTAAGAAGCGGGAGGGCGTTATGGTCTCTTCTTTTTAGCTGTTCGTATCGGGAATGATCTTCAGGAGAACCGAACGGTTCCTGGGCCCGTCGAACTCGACGAGAAAGACCCCCTGCCATGTCCCCAGGACCAGGGCCCCTCCTTCGACAATGAGCATGACATCAAACCCCATGAGGCTTGCCTTGATGTGGGCATCAGCATTTCCCTCCAGATGCCGGTAACCCCCCTGCCGGGGGACCAGACCCTCCAGGGTGGCGAGGATGTCTTCTTTCACCGCAGGATCGGCGTTTTCGTTGATCGTTATCCCGCAGGTGGTGTGGGGCACATAAGCAAGGACCAGGCCGCTGGACACATGCTCGCTTTTCAATACGGTCCTGATATTCGACGTTATATCCACAAACTGGGATTTGCCCGTGGTTCTGACTTCCAGACGTTTGAGCATACCCTGCCTCCTTTTCACCCGTGATTCAATGGCATGGATCTTCTTGCAAACAAACGAAAAAAGTTCTCAGTCGTGATCTCGGCCATCTGTTCTGCATCGAGTTTTCTGATCGCTGCCAGCTCCCTGACCGTCTCGATCAGAAAGGAGGGCTCGTTCCTTTTCCCCCGATAGGGAACAGGGGCAAGATACGGCGCGTCAGTTTCCACAAGAAGGGATTCCAGAGGGCAGGCGCGCACCGCCTGCCTCAGGACTGCGGCATTTTTATAGGTGAGAACGCCCGGCACGGAAAGGAAAAATCCCTTGTCGACGATTTGCCGGGCCATGGCGGCATCTCCGGAAAAACAATGGAACATCCCGCCAAGGGACCATGCACCCTCTTCTTCCAGCAGATCCAGGGTCTGCCGGTGAGCGTCACGATCATGGATGATCAGGGGGAGCGAGCACGTTCTGGCAAGCTCGATATGAGCCCTGAAGAGCTCTTTCTGCTGATTTTCCGTGTCTGGTGTGCGATACAGATCAAACCCTGTCTCACCAACAGCAACGATCTTGTGGTTTTGTGCCAGGGCCTCAAGCGCGAGCACATCATCCGGAGAGAACACGCCTGCCATCTGTGGATGGATGCCCACACTTGCAAAAAGCCCGTCTCCTGCCTCTGCCGTTTCGATCGCGCGGCAAGTGTCGTCCGGATCGATGCCCACCAGAAGCATGGCTTTCACCCCTGCCTGACGGGCTCTGTCCATCACCTCGGAGCGGTCTTTCCGGAAGTCGTTGAAATGGAGATGATTGTGGGAATCAACCAGGTTCACCCTGCATGAGCCTCCTTAAATCGTTATGGATGTTCCCGTTGCTGGCAAGGATGTCCCCGTGGTGCGGATCGAACTCTTCTCCGGAAAGGCCGGTAACCCTTCCTCCGGCCTCCAGGAGAACGACCACTCCGCCGGCCAGGTCCCAGGGATGGAGCCCGACCTCCCAGAATCCGTCGAAAGACCCCGAGGCCACGAAACACAAGTCCAGGGCCGCGGATCCGAACCTCCGAATACCCTGCACCTCGCTAAGAATTCTGGCAAAGCGCGACATCGAATCATCGAGCCTGGCCAGTGAGTATGGAAATCCCGTGACCACAAGCGCGTCGATGAGAAGGGAGGTATCCGAGACCCTGATTTTTTCACGGTTTCGGAAGGCCCCTTTCCCGTACTGTGCGGAGAAAAGGTCGCCGCTCATGGGATTGTAGCATACCCCGATAAAGGGTTTCCCCCTTTTGAAGACGCCAAGAGAAACACAGAAAAAGGGAATCCCATGGACGAAATTCACCGTGCCGTCAAGAGGATCAACGAACCAGGTGTAGTCGTGTCCGGTTGTCTTGCTCACGCCTTCTTCGGCCATGATGGAATGATGGGGAAATTCGCGCTCGATCCCATCCAGGATCATGTCCTGCGAGTTCCGGTCGATCTGGGTCACCAGATCGATTCTGCCCTTGTGTTCGACGTTCAGCTCTTTTCCGAAACTTTCCTTGAGGTACTCTCCGGCTTTTTTTGCAAGATTGAGCGCGAAATTCAACATAGCGACCCTTGTCAGCACCAGGTATTTCATGTAGCATAGTGAACATGGATAGGGTTTACAAGATAAAAAAGAACCTGCAGGTCCCCATGGTCCTTGCCACACTCGTGTCCATCCCCATCTTCGTGGACGTGATCTTGTCGGGCTTCGAGCTCTCTATTTTGTTGATGGCCCTGCTCCTCATGATACTGTTCTATCTCCTTACCATCAACAACCTGCTGCGCAAGATTCGGATCACTGATTCCGCCGTCACCATAGGCGGCATACTCGGCCCAAGAAAGGTTTCCATCGGCGATATCATGCGCATTGAGGGCATATCAATCGGCTCGAGGCAGTTCATATCCCTGACCACAAAAAAGAAGAGCTTCCTCATACCGAACAGCTTTGCCGGATTTCCGGAGATTATCTCGGACCTGGAGAGTGTGGCAAATCCCGAGGTGTTGGGGTCCGGTCTCTCTGCCTTGAAAGAGCATATCATCGTACGCAAAAGCGATATCACCGGGGCCTGGATTACAGTGATCCTGCTCTTCATTATCGTCATCATCCGGTTTTTCCCCCGATGAACAGCCTTAAAAAAAGGGGGGCGTCTCTGCTATGGGCCTTGAGATCACGGTCCAAAGGCCTGGCCTCGCACAGCAAGCCCAAACGCGAATGAGGGCCTTGCTTTACAGTCATCCAAAGCCTACCAGGAAAGAGAATTCACCCTTTTTCATTATTTTATCAGAAAAATCATTGTTTAATTCAAATGTTATCCACATTGTTTCACGTGAAACTTTTTTATTTAAAAAAGTTTTCTTTTATGGTAGATCATCATGGTGCGTCCTAAAATCATAAGTGTGTCCAATCAAAAAGGCGGAGTCGGGAAGACCACCACATCCATAAATCTCGGTTCTTCTCTGGCGTTGCTCGGAAAACGAACCCTGCTGATCGATCTTGATCCCCAGGCAAATGCAACCACGGGTCTTGGTTACAACCCAGACTCTTTTTCTTCTCATGTATATCACGTGATGATCGGTCAGAAGGATGCCGATTCCGTGATCCAGGAGACAAAGCTCCGGAACTTTTTCATCATGTCGAGTCATGCCGATCTTGTGGGTGTCGAGGTAGAGTTGATGGACGCTCCCTTCCGTGAGCGCATCCTTTCCCGCTCCCTTGCCGGGATGACGCATACTTTCGATTTCATCGTGATCGACTGCCCCCCCTCTCTCGGGCTCCTCACCCTCAACGCCCTCACTGCTGCTCACTCTCTCCTGGTGCCTGTTCAGTGCGAGTATTATGCCCTGGAAGGTCTCAAGAGCCTCATGAACACCTTCCGGCTCGTGAAAAAAAGGCTGAACCCGAGTCTGAGCATCGAGGGTTTCCTTCTCACCATGTTTGACTCGCGCACCAGGCTCAGTCATGATATCGCCGAGAACGTGAGGGTTCACTTCGATTCCCAGGTGTTTCGCACCATCATTCCGAGGAATATCCGCTTGTGCGAGGCCCCGAGTTTCGGTGTCCCGATCTGTCTGTACGATATTTCTTCGAAAGGGGCTCAGCATTATCTGATGCTGGCAAAAGAAATCCTCGAAATGGAGGCTGATCATGAAACCTAAATCCCGGTTAGGAAGAGGTATCGACGCCATCTTTGCTGACAGTGTTCATGAAGACGGTGTCCAGGTTATCGATATACCGGTTGATGAGATTTATCCAAATCCTGTTCAGCCGAGAAAATCCTTTGACGAGAAGACCATTGCCGAGCTTGCCGCATCCATCAAGAGCCATGGGCTCATTTCTCCCATCCTGGTCCGGAGAACAAATACCCGCTATGAGATCATAGCCGGTGAAAGAAGGTATCAGGCATGCAAGCTCGCCGGCATCCAGAAGATACCTTCCATTGTAAGGGACATTCCCGATGCCGAGGCATTCAAGATATCACTCATCGAAAACCTTCAGCGCGAAGACCTGAACCCCATGGAAGAGTCCGAGGCATACTATACACTGAAAGAACAGTTTGGCCTGACCCATCAGGAGATCGCCGATGCCGTTATCAAGGACCGTTCGACCGTAACAAATTCCATGCGTTTGATCCATCTGCCCGAGGAGGTGAAGCAGGCCTTGCGAGAAGGCATGATCACAACCGGTCATGCCCGGGCAATTCTGATGGTGGAGGGCGGGACCGGTCAGATTTCTCTCCTGAACCGTATCGTCAGCCAGTCATTGAACGTCAGGGAGGCCGAGCACCATGCCTCTGGTATAGATACCAGGAACAAGAAAAAAGGGGCGAAAAAGGCCGATCCCTATTTTGATCACCTCTCCACCCTTCTTTCCGAGAAGCTCTCGGCAAAGGTTATTTGTGATTGGAAAAAACGCAGAGGAAAAATCGTGATCAATGTTTCCTCTCGAGATGAGCTTTCCCGCATCGTTGCAGCGATTTGTGAACAAGAGGCGCCGATCTGATGCAATGGTTTGCAGACATATCGACAGGTGCAGGGCAGACAGGGTGTATGTCGATAAGTTTTAGACCTTGTTTTGGAGTGAAATATTCTTGTAATAACAGTGCATTGATTGACATATGAACATCTTGACACCGTATAATATTTTTTACTATTACATAGGGAGAATAAAAAATGAAATGTAAGATTCAAAAAACCCTCCTTCAGAACATGTTGGCAAAGGTGCAGGGGTTCACAGAAAAAAAATCGACTCTGCCGATCTTGAGCCATATTCTTCTTGAGATATCGGGAGATTCGCTTCAGGTGAAGGCAACCGACCTCCATACCTCCATCCGGGTGAATTCCCCATGCGAGGTTATTCAGGCAGGAGCCTGCGCTATCAATGGCAAAAGCTTTTACGACATCATCCGTGAGCTTCCCGAACAAATGGTTGAGTTCTGGGTCGATAACGGATCTCAAGCTCATATCATGGTAGAAAAAAACCGGATCAAGATGAACGTGATGGACGCTCAAGAGTATCCCATGATCGAGTTCACGGACATGGATCACGGGTACTCAGTCGATCTCTCCGTCATGAAGCCCATGATCGAGAGGACAATTTTCTCCATCCCTTCGTCATCAGAGAGCGACAGCAAGTATACCCTCGGGGGCGCCCTGCTCACCTCCGGCATAGATGAAACCGGCAAGGGATTCATCGAAATGGTTTCCACCGATACCCGGAGGCTCTCGGTCGTACGCTTCTACACCGGAGAACACATCAATATGGGCAGCGGGATCATCGTTCCCAGGAAAGGTCTGCAGGAACTCAAGCGGCTCATGGACAATAAAGAGGATGATTCGCGGGTTCTCCTCACAAAGGACTCAATCTTTTATATTTCCTCGGACACCATGGCTACCGTTCGCCTCATCGATGGTAAGTTTCCGGATTATCAGAGCGTTGTGTCACCTGAGGCCTTTCCCGTTACGACCAGGATAAATGCCCAGGAACTGCATTCCGTCCTCAAGGTGTGCGCCGCCATGGTTTCTGATATATCCAACTGCGTCCGGTTTTCCTTTCACAAAGACCAGACAGTTGTCTTTGCAAGCAACCCTGACCAGGGAGAGGTGGAAACCCCCATTCCTTCCGATCATCAGGGAGAGGAGCTCGATATCAATTTCAACCCCCGGTATTTCATGGACTGTCTCTCGTTCATCGAGGGAGAAACCGAGATCCACCTAAAGGGCTCTCAGGGCCCGTGCATGATCACTGATAGCGGAATAATCGAAAGCAAGTGGGTCATTATGCCCATGCGTTTTTAGAAAGAACAGGAAAGAGAGGAATGAAAAAAAATTCGGTTGAAGGCTATACAGCAAAGGATATCAAAGTTCTGGGCGGTTTCGAAGCGGTCAGGCTTCGGCCGGCCATGTACATTGGATCGACCTCGGGCCAGGGATTGCATCATCTCGTGTTCGAGGTTGTGGACAACAGCATTGACGAGGCCACAGCAGGGTACTGCGACAACATCAAGGTGACTATCCATATGGATGAGAGCATCACGGTATCCGACAATGGAAGAGGCGTGCCCGTCGATATCCATCAGGATACCGGGAGGCCCGCGGTCGAGGTCGTCATGACCACCCTGCACGCCGGAGGCAAGTTCGATAATTCCATCTACAAGGTATCCGGGGGCCTGCACGGCGTTGGTGTTTCCGTTGTCAATGCGCTTTCCGAAAGATTGGATATCGAGATATATCGCAACGGCTACGTTTATAATCAGACCTATGAACAGGGCGTTCCCGTGACCGATCTCATCAAGAAGGAAAAGACCGAACGCTCCGGCACCACGGTCCATTTCAAACCCGACCCCGACATCTTCGAGGTGACGACATACGAGTTCGATATCCTGGCAAACCGCTTGCGTGAGATGGCCTTTCTCAACAAGGGCTTGCGGATTGAGCTCGAGGATGAACGGACCGACACGACAGAGGTCTTTCATTTCAACGAGGGCCTTGTTGACTTTGTGAAATACCTCAACGCGAAGAAAAAGCCCATTCACACTCCCATCTACTTCAGGAAAACCAAGGGCGATGTGGTGGTCGAATGCGTGCTCCAGTACAACACCTCGTATTCCGAGAGCGTGTTTTCCTTTGCGAACAACATCAACACCCACGACGGCGGGACCCATGTGGTGGGCTTTCGCAAGGCGCTGACAAGGACGATCAACGCGTACGGCAAGGATAAGGGCGTTCTGAAGAATTCCAAGGTCACGATCCAGGGAGATGACACCAAGGAGGGCTTGTGCGCCGTGATCTCCATACTCCTTCCTCGGCCCCAGTTTGAAGGACAGACCAAGGCAAAGCTCGGCAACTCGGAGATTACCGGCATCACCGAGAGCGCCACGAACGATGCCGTGAGCCAGTATTTCAACGAAAACCCCAATGACGCGGCCATCATCATTAAGAAGATCATCGACAGCGCGCAGGCGCGCGAAGCAGCCAGAAAGGCCCGGGAGCTCACGAGGAGAAAATCCGCGTTTGAAAGCACCATCCTTCCTGGAAAGCTCGCCGACTGCCAGGAGAAAGACCCGGCGCTTTGCGAGGTCTTCATCGTTGAGGGAGACTCAGCCGGAGGCAGCGCCAAGCAGGGTCGCGACAGGAAGAATCAGGCGATTCTCCCTTTGAGAGGGAAGATCCTCAACGTGGAAAAGGCCCGGGTCGACAAGATGCTCTCCAACCAAGAGATCAAGACGCTCGTGACTGCTCTGGGCACTGGAATCGGATCGGATCACTTTGACATCTCCAAGCTCCGGTACCACAAAATCATCATCATGACGGATGCCGACGTCGACGGTGCGCACATCAGGACGCTGCTGCTCACCTTTTTCTTCCGTCAGATGCCGGAGATCATCGAGCGGGGCCATCTCTACATTGCCCAGCCTCCCCTGTTCAAGATCGCCAAGGGAAAGAAGATCTGGTATCTTCTCAACGAAGAGCTGATGGATGATTTTCTCCTAAAAAACGCGGTCAAGGATCTCGTGCTCAAGGGTGAGGCGGAAATAACCGGCTCCGAGCTCTCCCGGTACATCAAGCTCATCAACAGGCGGAAAAACATCCTCAACAACTACGGGCACCGGAATATGGACGAGCGGATCGTCCAGTCATCTTCTTATCTCGATCCGGAGCTGTTCAAGGATGTTTTCAATGCTGGGGAAATCAATGAGGAGATCAATCAGGTCATCAGGGAATGGTTCCCCAATCTCGGCCCGTTCACCATGGATGTCCTCGATGACCGGGTGATTTTCTATACGGTGAAGAACGGCTTGCGCAAGGAGACGATCATCGATCAGAAGCTCTTTGAGACCAAGGGCTTTGAGGAGCTCCAGAAGATCCACTCGCAGCTCCAGAAGATCGGTCGCCCGCCCTTTACGGTCGCCTCCAACAACACCGCCTTCGAGGTGCCCAACCTCTGCGATGCAGCGCAGAAGATTTTCGATGAAGCCAGAAAGGGTTTCTCGCTGCAGCGGTACAAGGGGCTCGGCGAGATGAATCCCGACCAGCTCTGGGATACGACCATGGACCCGGAAAGGCGGTCTCTGCTCAAGGTGAACATCGAGGATGCCGTGGAAACCGATCAGATCTTCACCACCCTGATGGGTGACGACGTGGTGCCGCGCAGAGAGTTTATCGAAAGGAACGCCCTGAGGGTAACCAACCTGGATATCTGATATACATTCATACGACAAGGAATATTCATGAAGACAGATTCAGTAGCAATAGATCAGGAAATGAGGCGCTCATACCTGGATTATTCCATGAGCGTCATTATCGGGCGGGCCATCCCGGATGTGAGGGACGGCCTCAAGCCTGTCCACCGAAGGGTATTGTTCGCCATGAGCGAGCTTTCCAATACCTATAACCGGCCATACAAGAAATCAGCGAGAATCGTGGGAGACGTCATTGGTAAATACCATCCCCACGGTGATTCCGCGGTGTACGATACCATTGTCCGCATGGCCCAGGATTTCTCCATGCGCTATCCCCTGGTGGACGGCCAAGGCAACTTCGGGTCCATTGACGGCGATCCACCGGCTGCTATGCGATATACCGAGATCCGGATGGAGCGCCTTGCCGAGGAAATGCTCTCGGATATCGAAAAAGAAACCGTGAACATGCACCCGAATTACGATGAATCCCTGCTTGAGCCGGACGTCCTTCCCACCCGGATACCGGCTTTGCTGCTGAACGGTTCATCGGGAATCGCCGTCGGAATGGCTACGAGCATCCCTCCGCACAACAGTGACGAGACCATAGCCGCCCTGATTTCTCTGATTGATTCACCGGAAATCGGGCTTGCGGATATCATGAAGATCATCCCCGGCCCGGACTTCCCCACCGGAGGGATCATCTTTTCCAACGGCGAGATCGAGAAGGCCTATGCAACGGGCCGGGGAATCATCACAATACGCGGGAAGGTCGATATCGAGCGGGACAGCAACCGCGAGAAGATCATCATCACCGAGCTTCCCTATACGGTGAACAAGGCGGATCTGGTTGAAAGGATCGCGATCTTGGCCCAGGACAAGAAGATCGACGGCATCTCCAATATCCGCGACGAGTCCGACAAGGACGGCATGCGCGTGGTGATCGATCTGAAACGGGGAGCCCAACCCGAGGTGGTCGAAAAGCAGCTCTACAAGCTCACCAACCTCCAGAACTCATTTTCCATGAATATGCTCGCCATCCATAACGGAAGGCCCAAGGTGATGGGCATCAAGGAGCTGCTCCAGGCGTTCCTCGATTTCCGCGAGGAAGTCGTCACCCGCAGGAGCATCTTCGAGCTGGGCAAGGCCAGGGCACGGGTTCACATCCTCGAAGGATTGCTCAAGGCCCTGGACAATATCGATGAGGTGGTGGCCATCATCAAGGCTTCGTCCACCCCGCAGGTTGCCAGGGACAACCTCATGCAGCGGTTCGAGCTGAGCGAGATCCAGGCGCAGGCCATTCTCGATATGAGACTCCAAAGGCTCACCGGACTCGAGCGCGACAAGATAACCGATGAATATCAAAGGCTTATGGAAGAAATTGCTCGTCTTGAAAAAATTCTCGCCGACCGGGAAGAGCTGCTCAATGTCATCAGGAGCGAGCTCATCGAGATCAAGGAAAAGTATGCCGACGAGCGCAGATCACTCATCGTCCGCGGTTCCGCAGGAGGATTCAATATCGAAGAGCTGATTCCCGACGAGCAGATGGTCGTCACCATGACGAGAAAGGGATATATCAAGCGCACCGAGCTCACCAAGTACCGGACCCAGAAGCGGGGTGGAGTGGGCATACGGGCCGGGGCCGCCACGGAGGACGACTTTATCGAGCATATTTTTGTTGCCTCCAATCATACCTCGATCCTCTATTTCACCAATACCGGCAGGGTGTATCACACCAAGGTCTATGAGGTTCCCGAACGCGACAGGGCCCTGAAGGGGGTACCCATCGTCAATATCCGGCCCCTGCAGAAAGAGGAGCGGATCTGTGCCATCCTGGTGGCGTCTGATCTCACGGCCGACGCAAGGGTGATGATGGTCACCGCAAAGGCGTATACCAAACGAGTCATGCTCCGAGACTTTGCGAACATCATCAAAAACGGCATCATCGCCTGCACCCTGGAGCCCGGGGACAAAGTGATATCCGCCCGTCTCACCAGCGGCAATGACGACATCATCGTTGCCTCGGGCCATGGCAAGGCCATTATCTTCTCCGAAGATCAGGTCAGGGTCATGGGAAGGCAGGCCCAGGGCGTGAGAGCCATTCGTCTGGACGAGGGCGATCTGGTGGTCGGGATGGACGTCATCACCTCACCCGAGGACTACGTGATCAACCTCACGGAGTTCGGCTATGGCAAGAAGACCCCGGTGAACAGGTATCCTGTCCAGAAACGGGCCGGCAAAGGCGTGCTGACGGTGCATATCACGAAAAAGACGGGCAATCTGGTGGGGATCAGGGTGGTTCAGAGAACCGACGAGCTCATGATCATCTCCACATCCGGACAGATCATCCGGATGCCGGTGTCCCAGATACGCACAACCTCGACGCGCTCTGCGCAGGGGGTGCGCGCCATCAGGATGAAGGAAAACGAAAAGATCATTGACTTCACCAGAAACGTGGGCGAGGAGGCCTGAGCAGAGCAATCACCATCATTGGCAAAACCCTTTCTCTGCAGATGAACCACGCCGTTCCTTGGGGTCGGATTGCGAGCGTCTGCCGCCGTAGAACTAGATGATTCCCTTGAGGAACTCCACCGCGTTCTCGAAGATGACCATGCCCTCCCCTTTTTCGGGAAGCTCTTTCAGGCGGGTCCATGCGGGATGGTTCGTTGGGTGATTGAACGCCTCTGGATGCGGCATGAGCCCGAAGATGCGGCCGGAGGGGTCGCAGATACCGGCTATCGCGTCTATGGAGCCGTTTGGGTTTGCAGGGTAATCCATGGTAGGCATATACGAATCGTCCGCATACTTCAGGACCGCAAGACGGCTGTTTCTGATCTCGCCGAGCGTGGCGTCGCTGTCGCAGACGAACTTTCCCTCACCGTGGCGCACAGGCAAAAAGATCCGGTCGAGGCCGCGGGTGAAGATGCACGGGCTCTGAGGATCCACGGCAAGCCTGACCCAGCGGTCTTCGAACTTGGCCGAATCGTTGAACGAGAGGGAAACGCGGCGCTTTCCCACCGGGTTCCCGGGAAGAAGTCCGGATTTCACCAGGGCCTGAAATCCGTTGCATACCCCGAGAATGATCATCCCTCGATCGATAAAGTCTCGGATTTCCTCGAAAAGGGTCCTACCGGATGTCTGAATCCTGGCATACTTCAACCTCACGCTTTCCACCTGGGCGGAGCCCAGATCGTCACCATCGAGGAAACCGCCCGGCAGATTCAGGAAATGATAGTCGGCCAGGCGGGTAGAGCCGTTCAGAACATCGCTTATGTGAACCACATCGCTCAGTGCCCCGGCCCGACTGCATGCATAAGACATCTCCATCTCGCAGTTTGTGCCGAAGCCCGTGATAACCAGCGCCTTGATCTGTGCCATGTCAGAAGTCCAGAGGGGCTTTCCATGACCGCTTCAGCGATGCGAGATCGCGGTCGATGAGCCGCCCGTTGTCGAGTGATCTGATGATAAGTCTCTGCTCCGGTATTACCCTGCCGATCCGGCGTGCATCGCCGGCAAAAATCGAGTCGAATTCCTGGGCCCTTTCAGGGGAGACCGAAACGAGAATCCTGCTCTGAGATTCAGAATACAGGACCTCGGTGTCATTCATGCCGGGCTCGCAGGCGACTTCCTTCAGATCGATTTCCACGCCCAGATTACCTGAAAAAGCCGATTCGGCCAGCGCCACGGCCAGCCCGCCGTCGGAGAGATCATGGGCCGAAGCGACGAGCGAACCGCAGATGGCCTTATGGAGATTTCGGTATCTCGCACGAGCGGTTTCGGCATCGACCTTTGGCACGGATGACCCGATGATTCCGCAGGATGCGAAATATTCGCTTCCGCCGAGCTCATGTCTGGTTGCGCCGAGCAGGTATACGAGATGGCCAGCGCTCTTGAAGTCCATGGTGAGGGCCTTCTTCACCTCAGGGATGGTGCCGATCACGGAGATGAGGATGGTCGGAGGAATGGATATCTTGATCCCCGGGCCGATGTAGTCGTTTTTCATGCTGTCCTTGCCTGAGATCAGGGGGCAGGAAAATGCGACCGCGTAGTCGTAGAGGGCCTTGTTCGCGCGGACCAGCTGTGCGAGCTTGTGTTCGCCGTCCGGGTTGCGCTCGCTCCTGACCGGGTCGCACCAGCAGAAATTGTCGAGACAGGCCCAGTGGTCAGGGTCGCCGCCCACGCACACATAGTTTCTCAGGGCCTCGTCAAGGGCACAGGCAGTCATGTGGTAGGTATCTATGTCTGAATACCGGGGAACGATGCCGTTGGAAACGACCACTCCCTTCGAGAGCCCCAGGATCGGACGGACAACGGCTGCGTCGGAGGGACCGTCCGCATAGCGGCCGACCAGCGGCTTGATGATAGAGCCGCCCTGCACCTCATGATCATATTGCCGGACCACGTATTCCTTGGAACAGATATTGAGCCGGGAGAGCATTTCCAAGAGCTTGGCGTTCTGATCCTCGGGAACGGGGGTAAGCGGATCCGGCTCGATCTTCGGCTCCCACCCGGCGAAGAGATGCATCCGGGGGACCCCGTTATGCAGGAATTCGAGCGGCAGGTATGCCACGGTCTTCCTTTCATAGGTGCACTGGAAGTATCCCGAATCGGTGAAGGAACCGATGACCGTTGATTCCACGTCCATCTGAGCGGAGAGATCGAGAAAGGCATCGATGTTCTCGGGTGCGATCGCAAGCGTCATGCGTTCTTGGGCCTCGGAAAGAAGGATCTCCCACGGATCCAGGCCCGGGTATTTCAGGGGAGGCTTGTCCAGTTCGATAAGGCAGCCCCCGCTCAATTGTGACATCTCGCCCACCGAAGAGGAGAGGCCCCCTGCCCCATTGTCGGTAATTGCGCGGTACAGCCCGAGGTCCCGGGCCCGCAGGAGAAAGTCGGTGAGCTTCTTCTGGGTGATGGGGTCGCCGATCTGGACGGCCGAGGTGGGCGATTCTTCGTGGAACTCCTCGGAAGAGAAGGTCGCGCCGTGAATGCCGTCCTTGCCGATCCTGCCGCCCGACATGACGATGAGGTCGCCCGGCCTGATGTCCTTGATATGGGAAGGTACGCCTGCGACCTGTACGGGCATGATTCCGGCCGTTCCGCAGTATACCAGGGGCTTTCCGAGATAGCGGTCGTCGAAGACGATGCAGCCGTTTACCGTTGGTATCCCGGACTTGTTTCCTCCGTGTTCCACGCCCTCCCGGACCCCCTCGAAGATCCTGACCGGGTGGAGGATCTTGGGCGGGAGAGCTTTTGCATAGGCAGGATCTGCAAAACAAAAGACATCGGTATTGAAGATGAGCTTCGCGCCGATGCCCGTGCCGAAGGGATCGCGGTTCACGCCCACGATCCCGGTGAGCGCGCCGCCGTAGGGATCAAGGGCGGAAGGCGAATTGTGCGTCTCAACCTTGAACACGAGGTGATGATCGTCCGTGAAGCGGATCACACCCGCATTGTCGGTGAACACGCTCACGCAGATGTCCTTTTCTCCGGCACTGGCCCGGATGTCTCGGGTTGCGCCCTGGATATAGGTCTTGAAGAGAGAGGAAATGCGCTCCCTCTTCCCGTTTTCCTGATAGTCGATCTCGGCATTGAATATCTTGTGCTTACAGTGCTCCGACCAGGTCTGTGCGAGGCTCTCGAGCTCCACGTCCGTGAGCTTTTCACCCAGGCCCATCTGAGCGCGTATCCGCCTTACTTCCGGATCGGCTATGAACGAGGCTATCGTCTTCATCTCTTCGAGATTGAGCGCCAGGGTCTTTTCTCGTGAGAGCTTGATGAGCCCCTGATCGTCGAGATCGAGCGATACCTCATGAACCGCCGGAACATGATTCAGCGAGACGACCGGTATGTGCGGCCTGACCCCGAGGATCTCGTGCGGGCCCAGGACCCGGACATCCTGAATCAGCGAGTTTGCAAGACAGTCTGCCGCGATCTTCTCGGCCTGGTCCCGGCTTAAGTTTCCCGAAAGAAGATATGCCCGTCCGGAATACACGGGATAATGCCGGGAGGTAATGAGATGCAGGGCATACGAAGCGCTCCGGCCCACATTGTCGGTGACACCGGGCTTGTAACCCACCTCGATGTACCAGGCGAACTCCCGGGTAAACGGGGCGTTGAGAGCGATGTCCTGGATCACGGGATCACAGAATGCATCGCTTATCCATGCATTGTCGAGATCCTCCCCGTCCACGGTATAGACGTCGATACAGCGGACCGCGATATTTTTGTCGAGAGCCGGAAAAGCACGCAGGATTTGTTTTTTCGAACGCTCCCCACGAGCATCAAAGAGGCCGGGCTTCAGGCCGACCTCGATTCTATAGGGCATATCCTCTACCCCTTTTCTTCAAGATACACGGTTGCGTGCCCTTCGATACTCTCTCTTTCGGATTTGCATTTCACGCATAAAACAGCAAACGGCATGGCCTTGAGGCGGCCCACCGGAATATTCTCTCCGCAGTCCTCACAGAAACCGTATTCACCCCTTTCCATTCGGGCCAGGGCATTCTCTATCTGCTCGAGCTTCTGCCTCTCCCGGGTGCTGAGCAGGAGATTGAACTCACGGGACTGCTCAAGATCCGCGTCATCAAAGATGTCGCCGATTTCTCTCTGATCGGAGAGGTCATTCGATTTGATCCTCTCTTCCAGGTTCTTGAGGATCTCGTGCTTCATTTCCGCCAAGATCTCCTTAATCTCGAGGAGCTCATTTTTTCTCAGCATTCTATCCTCCGTTTCGCTTAGGAAGTAGGGTACTTATACTGATAAATCTCAAGCTGTCAACAGAAAATGCTTATCATAGAAGATATTGGCTGCTGCAGCATGTACAAGCATTTTTCGGAGTTTTTAGATGTTCTATCCCGCAAAAGGGATTCTCCGGCATTACCACGAGGGACGGAAAATCTCGCACTCTACATACTCCCCCTCCTTAAGTGTTTCGTTCCCCTGGGGAACGATCATGTAGCAGTTTCCCCTGGCCATGGAAGACAGAATACCCGAGCCCTGCGGCCCGGTGGGCGAAGCGCACAGCTCGTCGCCGCATCTCTTTAAGATACCCCGGACATACTGTGGACGGTCACTGGAGCCACGTATCTCTTCCGTGAGCCTGGCACGGACCCTTGGCAGAGTGAGGGTGAGGGCGCCCATGAACTTCAGGATGGCGGGACGGGCGAACAGATCGAATGAGAGCATGGTAGATACGGGGTTTCCGGGCAGCCCGATGGCGGGGATGTTGTTGATGACACCGAAAGCAAGCGGCCTGCCCGGCTTCACCCGCACCTTCCAGAACTCCATGGAGTTGCCGCTCTCGGTCATGACATCGCGTACCACATCGTAATCGCCCATGGATACCCCTCCGGATGTCAGGATGAGATCCGCCCGTGATGCCCGGGCGAACTTGCCCCTGAGATCGGCCGCAGTATCCCTGGCAATCCCGAGGTATAAAGGTACCGCCCCGAGCTGCCTCACCCGGGAGATGAGGGACCATGAGTTGGACGACGGGATCTTGCCCTCGGCGAGTTCCTCATCGAGATCCGCCACCTCGTCCCCGGTTGCGATGATCGCCACCACAGGCCTCTGCCGGCAGAACACCATCCTGCGCCTGAGAGAGGCAAGAACGCCGATCTCGGGCGCCTCCAGCAGGGTCCCCTTCTCCAGGATCATCTCGCCTGTACGGATATCTTCTCCCGCGAAACGGATATGGTCGTGCTTCCGGGGAAGGGTGCGGATGACGACCGAACCCTCAAACTCCTGAGAGTCTTCCCGCTTGACCACGGCGTCCGCGCCCGGCGGCACCGGCGCTCCGGTCATGATTTTCACCGCACGGCCTTTGTCGAGAGGCCCTTTAGGCAGGCTGCCGGCAGGGATTTCATAGGAGATATCCAGGCGCACCCCCTCCTTTGGGACATCCTGGACGCGAACCGCATAGCCGTCCATGGCAGAATTGTCCCAGGGCGGGATATCCGTCGCAGAAACGATATCCTCGGCCAAATATCTGCCCAGGGCCTGATCGAGGGGGATTTTTTCCGCGGGAAGGGGCGTAATCCGGCCTACGATGATTCCACGGGCTTGTTCTACAGTGATCATGCTCCGGTCCCTTTAGATTTTGATGATGAGGTATCCTAATGGCCCATGCCCTGAAAGTCAAGATTCGATCGACTTGGGTCGATAGAGAGCAATTATGGAACACACCGATATCCTTGCCCCACTGGACATCGAGCTGCAGAAGGTGCGCTCGCTGGGGGGGAGCATGTCCATCGTGGTCATCCCCCGGCGGTATGCAGACAAGGCCCTGGGCTGCAAGAGGGCCGTTGACACTGCGGTGAGCATGAAAGACTACCTCGTGATTGGGCTTTTCAACACGCAGGCCAGCGAGGCATCCACCCGATTTCTCTCTCTTCCCAAGGGCATCGCCGTGTATCCCCAGGACGGCCATGAGATCGAGGCCCTGTTCTTCGAGGCAATGGATCGGCTCCGCTTCATGGGATCCACCCCCTGGGTGAAGCGATTGTGGGATTCCATCAAGGACGCTCGGAGCAGCGGGATCAGGGATGATCCTGAAAGCAGGTTCATCTCATCCACGTTCTATCAATTCCTGGCCTTCCTTGCAAGCCACCCCAACGAAATGAGGTACCTTCTCGGAGAATCGGACAATCCCGAGCTCTCCTGGGTGAGGGACTACATCCCCTATGGTCACTGGAACTCAGGCGATAGCCGCGAGAGTGTCAGCGAGGCTGAAATCACGGCCCTGTTTCAGTCGTGGCGCTATCAGGAAAAGATGGAGGCAAAGAGCGAAAAGGGAAAGAACACGCTCAGAAGGTTCCGGAACATCGAGAACCTCTTCACCCTGCCGTCCATATCCCAGGAGATCATTGGTCTTGCAGGGGATTCATTGCTGGCGGCCTCGAAGATGGCGGGAATCATCGAGAAAGATCCCGTGCTGACCTCCCGTATTCTGAAGGTGGTAAATTCGGCTTTCTACGGGTTTCACCGGCAGATCGACTCTGTCGAGCAGGCCGTGGTCATCCTGGGCAATGACGAGGTGATCAACCTGGCCTTTTCCATTGCGATCCACAAGATCCTCGAAACCATTTCTCCTGAAGTCGCGAAACGGCTCTGGGAGCACAGCCTGGTAGTGGCGCATCTTTCCCAATGGCTGGGGCCCCACCTGGGTTATTCCAACAAGCAGCGCCTGTATACGGTGGGGCTGCTGCACGATCTGGGCAAGATCGTGTTTCTGCAGCGGGGCCATTTCATTGGCGGATTCACCGGGCCTGCCTCGCTGGAAGACCTGGCCGACGAGGAAATAGATTCGGGCATATCCCACGCCGAGATGGGGGGATACATCGCCGAGCGGTGGAACCTGCCCGAGGCGATCGTCGACGGCCTCATGAGCCACCATCTTCCCTCCAGGGCACGGGACATGTCGCTCGCTGTCACAGTGCATCTCGCCGATGTCCTGGCGCATTGCGGAAGCATTGATCCGGCAAAGGTCAACAGTGCTGCGGTGAGCTACCTCTCCGAGCGGAAGGAGCCTGCCATATCACAGGACGAGCTCTCCCAGACAGCAGGAGATATCGTGCAGCGGGTCAAGACGATACTGGAAACGTGAATATGATCAACCCGGATATCGAAACCGTTCTCAAAGAGCGCATCGTATCCCTGGAAGAGGGATACGAACAGAAGATCGCGGAGCTCTCCCTGCTCAAGGAGCTGGGAGACGCGCTCAAGGGAGCCAGTCTCGCTCACTGGAACCAGCTCTTTATCGGACAGCTCGATATCATCAAGCAGGCAACAGGCATCTTCAGTGTCTCGGTGATGCTCCTGGATGAAGATACCCAGCAGCTCTATGTGGTCAGCGCCTCCATGCGGAGCGATTCACCCAAAAGGCCCCCCATTCTGCTGAAAAAGGGAGAAGGGGTGGCGGGGAAGGTGCTGGAAACCGGCCGGACCCTTTATATCCCGGATGTCACCAAGGACCCGAATTTTTCCAACCGGGGCACGAACCAGAAGGGGTCGCTCGCCTGCGTGCCGATCATCTCCGAGGGAAGCTGCATCGGGGTAATCAATTTCCGCGACAATGTGGCCAGCTCATTCGGACCCAACGATCTGCGGTTTTTTGAGCTCATTGCCGACCAGCTCTCCATTACGGCATCCCTGGTGAGGACGTATCAAGACCTGCTCGATCTTGAGAAGAAGCGGATGAACCTGGGCAGATATTTCTCGCCGGGCCTGGCGGAGCGCCTGGTGGCGGATGAGCGCATGACCGGGCTGGGCGGACAGAGAAAAATGGTGAGCATCGTGTTCGCCGACATCACGGGATTTACCTCGCTGGTGGAGAAACACACGGTGGAGGACGTGGTGGAGGTCCTGAACCGGTTTTTTGCCACCGTGGTGCCCATCATATTCAAGCATGGGGGCATGCTCGACAAGTTTCTGGGAGACGGTGTCATGGCCGTTTTCGGGATTCCCGACCCGGACGCCCGCGATCCGGTGCGGGCAATCGCGTGCGCGGTGGACATCCAGCTGGAAATGAAGGCCCTGAAAAAGAAACTTCAGAGCGATGGTCTTTTCCCCATCGATATCGGTGTGGGGATTGCCACCGGCATTGTTCTGGCAGGGAACATCGGAACGAAGAACCAGATGAACTACACCGTGATAGGTGAGCCGGTGAATCTCGCCCAGAGGCTCGAATCCGTGAGCATGCCGGGAGAGATCATCGTCTCCAGCATCACCAGAGAGATGGTTCCCGAGGGATCCGAGATCTTGTCGGGCTTCGAGCCCATGGGAACGATCCGTGTCAAAGGCATCAAGCGGGATGTAAACCCCATGAAGGTCATCTATCACGACAAGAACCCTCTTCCGCAGGAGGATTCACGATAGCCGGCGCCCGGCAGCCTGCCGGAAGCGGCTTCCCGCACCCGTGTGAAAGCTGCGAATACCATCTCATGCCGGTGCTGTCCAGGCAGCCTGTCCGGAAGATTAAAAATGAACCGTCATTCAGAATTGCCTTGACACCAGTCTTCTTGGGGTAGTATATTATGTTATTACTCAAAACAGTTTGAAATGGTCGGATCGTTAGGCTGTCCACAGTCTCTACAGGTATAATGGCAAGGTGACGCAATATCCTAAGAAGGAGGGTAATATGGATTTAAGAGATGCCTATTTTGTAGACGGCGTACGTACCTGGTTCGGCAAGGCAAGGCCCGATGGGTTTTACTGGACCACTCGCGCCGATGACATGGTGAGCAAGATCATGAGGGAGCTCATCAGGAGAAACCCCAAAGTGTCCTGGGACGAGGTGGACGACAACATCTGGGGTGCAACCACGCAGGTGGGTGATCAGGGGACCACCATGGGCCGCACCACGGTTTTCACCGGAGGCCTTTCCGACAAGGTGGCCGGCTTCTCCGTTGACAGGATGTGCGCGGGCGGGATGACCTGTCAGGCGATAGGCGCTTCGTTCATCAAGACCAACTCAGCCGACATCATCATCGCGGGCGGTGTGGAGCACATGGCGCATCACCCCATGGGCGCCGGGGCAGACCCCAACCCCAGGATCGTTACCGAGAAGATGGTGGATCCCAAGTACTTCAACATGGGCGTCACCGCCGAGAAGCTGCATGACTGGATGCCTGAGCAGGGCGAGCAGCCCGTGAGCAAGGAGGAGGCGGACCGGTATGCCCTCCGGGTGACGGAAAGGTATTTCGAGAACCTGGACAAGGGATACTACGACAAGCACTGCGTGAACATGGCCGTGTTCACCCCCAACGGCTGGGTCGTGGCCGACAAGGACGAGCAGGCCCGCAGGGGTGCGACCATCGAGGGCATGAGAAATCTGAAGACCCCCTTCAAAAAGGCGGGCAGGGTCACGGCGGGCAATTCCTCGGGGCTCAACGACGGCGCCTGTGTGTCTCTCCTCATGTCTGGAGCCAAGTGCAAAGAGCTCGGTATCAAACCCAAGATGCGCTACATCGGCGGTGCCTTCGTGGGCGTGGATCCGACCGTCATGGGGTGGGGTCCGGTCCCGGCGACCGAGAAAGTGCTCAAGCGCTTCGGCATGAAGTTTGACGACCTCGACATCATTGAGCTCAACGAGGCCTTTGCCGTGCAGGCGGTGGGCTTCATGAAGCATTTCGGGATGAAGCTGCCTGAAGATCCCAGGCTCAACCCCTACGGAGGCACCATTGCGGTGGGGCATCCCCTGGCGAGCTCGGGCGTGCGTCTCAGCATGCAGCTGGCCCAGGACTTCGAGATGGACCCCAAGGCGCGCTACGGCCTCACCACCATGTGCGTGGGCCTGGGCATGGGCGGATCGATCCTGTGGGAAAATGTTGTAGGCAAAGACTTTTAGGAGGTTGATGACATGGCCAAATATATCATGACATGCAAGCTGAATTTCTACGAATCAAAGAAGGCGGGCAAAATCGCCATTGTCACCATGGACAATGGGCAGAGCTATAACGTCCCCAATACCTGGGGCTTTGAGGCCTTTGAATCCCTGAACAAGGTCCTGGACATCGTGGAGAGCGATCCGGACGTGAAAGGCTGGCTCCTGGTGGGCAAGCCCTTCATCTTCAACGTGGGCGCGGACATCATGAGCGTGGATCCCGGCATGTCCCGCGACGACGCGGTGCAGATCGGCAGGATGGGCCACAGCTCGTTCAAGCGTATCATGGACCTGAAAATCCCCACCCTGGCGGCCATCAACGGCGCGGCCATGGGCGGCGGAGTGGAAGTGGGGTTGTATCACGACTACCGCACCATCTCAAAAAGCCCGGGCGGCTGCGACCACTATGCCCTGCCCGAGTGCTTCCTGGGCCTCGTGCCCGGATGGGGCGGGACCCAGCTCGTCACCAAGCTGGCAGGTCCTGAAGTCGCCATTCAGCTCATCATCACCAACCCGCTGAACATGAACGCCATGATCAACTCCAAGAAGGCCTTCGAGATGGGCCTGGCAGACCGGCTCATTGCACCGATCGAGTTCGTGGACGACTCCATCAGGCTCCTGGAGAACATCATCACGGGCGAAGAGAAGATCGAGCGCAAGAAAATCGACCCGAAGATGAGCGACGAGCTCTACAACAACACCAAGTTCGCGGTTCTTGGCAGGGTGCACTCCGGCGCCATGGCCCCCTACCGGGCCCTGGACCTCATCAAGGGCGCGGCCGACTGGTCTCTGGACGAGGGTTTCGAGCAGGAGAACCAGACCCTTGCCGACATGATCAAGTCCCGCCAGTTCCTCAGCAGCGTCTATTCCTTCGACCTCACCCAGAGAAGGGCAAAGAAGCTGCCCGGAAGACCTCCGAAAGAGGTGAAGGGCTACGGCATCAACAAGATCGGCGTCATCGGCGCCGGCCTCATGGCCTCGCAGATGGCCCTGCTCTTTGCGCAGCGCTTCCAGTGCCCCGTGATCATGAAGGACATCAAGCAGGAGTTCGTGGACAAAGGACTTGCCTATGTACGCGAGCAGCTCGGCAAGCGGGCGAAGAAGGGCAGAATGAGCGCAGCCGATGCCAGGTGGATGGGCGAAGATCTCATCACCGGCACGGTCACCTATGACGGGTTCGAAGACTGCGACTTCGTGATCGAGGCGGTGTTCGAGGAGATCGGCATCAAGCAGAAGGTCTTCGGCGAGCTCGAAGAGGTCTGCAAGCCCGAGTGCCTGTTCCTCACCAACACCTCGTCGCTCGACATCTCCGAGATGGCCAAGTTCCTCAAGGATCCGTCCCGCGTGGTGGGCTTCCATTTCTTCAACCCCATCGCGGTGCTGCCTCTGGTGGAGATCATCAAGGCCGAGAAGACCAGCGAAGTGGTACTGGCCACGGCCTTTGACATCGCCAAGCGGATCAAGAAGACCCCGGTTCTCGTAAAGAACGCACCGGCCTTCCTGGTCAACCGGATCCTGCTGGCCTGGATGGACGGCATCTTCCAGTGCATCGACGAAGGCGCCGATTTCATGCAGGTGGACAACGCCGTGGTAGACCTCGGATTCCCCATGTCGCCGTTTACCCTGGCGGGTCTCGTGGGTCCGGCAATCGCTCTGCACGTGCAGGAGACGCTCAATGCCTCGTGGCCCGAGCGGTTCCCGGTGAGCGGAGGCCTGAAGAACCTGGTGACAAAGGGCAAGAAGCAGCTGCTCACCTTCACGGATACGGGCATCGACGTGGACCCCGAGATCAAACAGGGCTGGCCCCAGGGCAGCAAGAGCTTCACTGATCAGGAGATCAAGGACCGCGTGCTCATGAGGGTGGCCCAGGAGATCGATCTCATCCTGAAAGAGGGCGTTGTGGCAAGCCCGAAGGATGTGGACACCGGCGTGATCATGGGCGCCGGCTGGCCGTTCTTCATGGGCGGCATCACTCCGTACCTCGATCAGATGGGCTATTCGGAAAAGGCCTGCGGCAGGAAGTTCCATCCCCAGGGCCTGCTCGAAAAGGAATAAGGATTCACCCATGACGAAAAAAGCGGGGAAAGGCAGTACTGGATAGCTTTTTCCCGCTTTTTTTCTCCTTGACATTATTTATCGATTCATTTAGTTCAGACTGTACCAAACTGTTGTAGTGTTTCTTCACTATTTCACAGCACTTCACTTCAAATAGCCGAAAGGATACTGATATGCATTTAGAAGACTTGAAGAAGGTTGAGCCCAAAGAACTTCTTGAAGCCGCAAACGCGCTTAATATCGAGGGCTCTGCCACCATGACCAGGCAGGAGCTGATCTTTGCCATCCTCCAGGCCCAGTCGGAAAAAGACGTCTATATTTCCGGGCAGGGCACGCTGGAGATACTCCCGGACGGGTTCGGTTTTCTGCGTTCGGCAGACTACAGCTACCTTCCCGGTCCAGACGACATATATGTATCCCCGTCCCAGATCCGCAAGTTCAATCTCAAGAACGGCGATGAGGTGCGGGGCCAGATCCGCCCGCCAAAAGACAACGAGCGGTACTTCGCCCTGCTCAAGCTGGAGACCATAAACGGCGAAGACCCCGACGAGGCCAAACACCGGGTGCCCTTCGACAACCTCACCCCGCTGTACCCCATGGAGAAGTTCACCCTGGAGACCTTGCACGACAATCTGACCGGCCGGACCCTGGACCTGCTCTCACCCATCGGCAAGGGCCAGCGGGGAATCATCGTGTCGCCTCCCAAGGCCGGGAAGACCATGATGCTCCAGAACATCGCCAACAGCATTACCTCCAACCATCCCGAGGTGGTTCTCATGGTCCTGCTCATCGACGAGCGGCCCGAAGAGGTGACCGACATGCAGCGTTCGGTCAATGGCGAGGTGGTGGCGTCCACCTTCGACGAGCCCGCTTCCCGGCACGTTCAGGTAGCCCGGATGGTGATGGAGAAGGCCAAGCGCCTGGTGGAGTATAAAAATGATGTAGTCATCCTCCTGGATTCGCTTACCAGGCTGGCCCGTGCCCACAACACCGTGTGCCCTCCTTCGGGTAAGCTGCTCTCCGGCGGGATCGACGCCAATGCCCTGCAGAAGCCGAAACGGTTTTTCGGGGCCGCCCGAAACATCGAAGAGGGCGGGAGCATCACCATCATTGCAACGGCCCTGATCGACACGGGTTCGCGCATGGACGAGGTCATCTATGAAGAATTCAAGGGGACCGGCAATATGGAGATCCATCTCGATCGGTCCATCATGGAGCGGCGGGTGTTCCCAGCGGTCGACATATCCAAGTCGGGCACGCGAAAAGAGGAGCTCCTGCTGCCCAAGGAGCAGCTCGATCGCATCTGGATCTTGAGGAAGCTTCTGAGCCCCTTAAACCCCGTAGACAGCATTGAATTTCTGCTGGACAAATTATCAAAGACGGATAATAATGCCGACTTCCTGGAGTCAATGAATAAATAGGAGTAACGGACAATGAAAAAGGATATCCATCCGGAATATCACGAAACAACGGTTACCTGCGCATGCGGCAACAGCTTCAAGACGCGTTCCACCAAAAAGGACATCAGGGTGGAAATATGCAGTGCCTGCCATCCCTTCTACACCGGGCAGCAGAGACTGACCGCCACCGCGGGCAAAGCGGAGCTGTTCAGGAGAAAATACGGAGACTACCTCAACAAGGCGGAGAAGAAGTAAGAGCACAGAACCATCAGTATGCAGGATAAAATCAAGGAGATCGAATCTCGCTACCACGAGCTCTCCGATCTCCTGGCCGATCCCACGGTCATTCAGAATCATTCCCAGTATACCGCGCTTGCACGGGAACACGCCTCGCTCGAAGAGTTCATGGGCCCCTACCTGGGCCTCAAGGAAGTCAATGAAGAGATCAGCGGGCACGAGTCCATGCTCGACGACCCGGACCCCGAGATAAAGGCCCTGGTGCGCGAGGAACTCGCCGCTTTAAAAGAAAGGAAGCGCGAGCTCGAACACACCCTGAAGACCCTCATGATCCCCAAAGACCCCCTGGACGAAAAAGACGTGATCCTGGAGATCAGGGCCGGCACCGGGGGGGAGGAGGCAGGCCTGTTCGCCGCCGACCTCTTCCGGATGTACACCCGTTATGCAGAAGAAAGGAACTGGCGGGTCGAACTCCTGAGCATCAACGAGACCGGCATCGGCGGGATCAAAGAAGTCATTGCCGCCATCACCGGCCACGGCGCTTACTCCCGCCTCAAGTACGAGAGCGGGGTGCACCGGGTGCAGCGGGTACCCGCCACCGAGGCAAGCGGCAGGATCCACACCTCGGCGGTTACGGTCGCGGTGCTGCCCGAGGCCGAGGAGGTCGATGTCCATGTCGATCCGCAGGACCTGCGCATCGACACCTACCGGTCCTCTGGAGCCGGAGGCCAGCATGTCAACAAGACCGAGTCCGCGGTAAGGATCACCCACATTCCCACCGGGATCGTGGTCTCCTGCCAGGACGAGAAGTCTCAGCACAAGAACAAGGCCAAGGCCATGCGGGTGCTCAGGTCCAGGCTCCTTCAGAAGTACCAGGAGGATCAGGCCGAGGAGATCGCATCCCAGAGAAGGCTGCAGGTGGGTACCGGCGACCGGAGCGAGCGGATCCGGACCTATAACTTTCCCCAGGGCCGGGTGACGGACCACCGGATCAACCTGACCCTGCACAAGCTTCCACAGGTCCTCGAGGGAAACATCGACGAGCTCGTGGACGAGCTTACCGCCCACTACCAGGCAGAGGCTCTGAACCATACCGGGAGCTAAAGGCGTGACATGGACCATCCGGTCGGTTCTCGCCTGGGCAAAGGGGTATCTTCAGGATAAGGGAATCGATACTCCCCGGCTGGATGCAGAAGTGCTCCTGTCCCATGCGCTTGGTAAGGAGCGGATCCAGCTCTACCTCGACATGGACAGGCCCCTTTCGCCCGATGAGCTGGCAGCCTACCGGGTTCTCCTGAAGAGGCGATCTGCGCGCGAGCCCGTAGCGTACATTCTCGGGCGCAAGGAATTCTATTCCCACACCTTCCAGGTGAACCCCGATGTCCTCATTCCCCGCAGCGAGACGGAAATCCTCGTGGAAAAGGCGGTCGATCTGGCGCCTTTGGACAGCGCGGTCTTTGAGCTGGGTGTGGGCTCGGGTGCGGTGATCATCTCCATCCTCCTGGGCAGGCCGGATCTCGTCGGATTCGGGAACGACACCAGCAGAAAAACCCTGGCAACCGCCAGGGAAAACGCGCGTATCCACGGCGTATCTCCAAGGCTCCATCTCTTCCAGGGAGCCGATTTTCGCGCCCTTTCCGAGGAGTTTTCCATCATCGTCGCAAACCCTCCCTACATCGCTCTGACAGATTCCGGCAGGCTCCCGGCCGATGTCGTGCGCTTCGAGCCCAAGGGGGCCCTTTTTGCTGGCAATGACGGTCTTGATGTAATAAGAGAAATTCTGGCTGCGGTGCACAGGCACCTGGCGCCGGGCGGAAAGCTCATTCTGGAAACAGGATATGGCCAGAGGCATGAGGTGGAGCGGATGATACGGAAAAACAGGAAACTCGCGCAGCTCCAGTGGATCAGGGACCTGTCCGGGATCGACCGGGCCGTGATCGTGGAGAGGATCAGTGGATAAGTTCATCATCTGCGGCGGCACACCCTTACAGGGAGAGGTGAGCGTCTCGGGATCAAAGAATGCGTCGCTGCCCGTCATGTGCTCTTCTATCCTGGCGGATGGGCCCTGCACGTATACCAACGTGCCGAAGCTCCGAGACATCAAGACCATGAGCGATGTTCTCTCCACCCTGGGGATGAAGGTGCAGAGAACCGGTGACGATACCGTCGAGATCGATCCGGCGGGGATCCGTTCGTGCGAGGCCCCGTACGACCTTGTCAAGAGCATGAGGGCCTCCATTCTGGTCCTCGGGCCGCTCCTGGCAAAATTCGGCCGGGCAAAGGTATCGCTTCCGGGCGGGTGCGCCATCGGGGTCAGGCCCATAGACATGCACCTCAAGGCCCTGGCCAGGATGGGAGCAGAGATCAATCTCTCTCACGGATATGTCATGGCCAGGACGAACGGCCGTCTCAAGGGCGCGGCCATTGTGTTCGACAACACCACAGTGGGCGGCACAGAGAACATCCTCATGGCGGCTGCGCTTGCGGAAGGCACCACGATCATCCGGGGAGCGGCCAAGGAGCCCGAGGTGGTGGATCTCGCTCACGCCCTCAACGCCATGGGGGCCCGCATCGAAGGTGCGGGGGAGAGCACCATCACCATCGAGGGGGTCAGGTCGCTTTCCGGAACGAATTATCGGATCATCCCGGACCGGATAGAAACCGGCACCCTGATCGTGGCCGGCGCCATCACGAAAGGCCGGATCGTCTTGAGAAATCACCGCGCAGACCACCTGGCGGCCGTGATCGAGAAGCTGGTCGAGATGGGTATTTCCATCACTGATCTCTCTGATGGAGGGCTCCTGGTAGACGGCACCGGCGAGCTGTTGCCGACCCGCGTGGAGACCGTGCCCTTCCCCGGTTTTCCCACGGACATGCAGGCCCAGATCATGGCCCTGGCATGCGTGGCAAAAGGGGTTTCGTGCATCACGGAGAACATCTTCGAGAACCGGTTCATGCACGTTCCCGAGCTGGTGCGCATGGGCGCCGAGCTTCAGGAAGCGGGGAGCACCGTGATCGTGCAGGGGGTGGACCAGTTCCAGGGCGCTACGGTCATGGCCACTGATCTGAGGGCCTCGGCAAGCCTGGTGCTGGCGGCGCTCAATGCCAAGGGATATACCGAGGTCAGGAGGATCTATCATCTGGACCGCGGATATGAATGCCTGGACGTGAAGCTGGCAAAGCTCGGGGCCCAAGTCACGAGAGAGAAGGGGGATCTGTGATGGAGATGCTCTCGACGAACCTGCCTGGCTGGCGTGAGGCCCTCGCAGGCATTCTGGACAGGTTGACGGGCACCCCGGAAGAGGTGGACGAATCGGTCCGGGCCATCATCCGAGACATCAAGAGCCGCGGGGATGCCGCGCTGGCCGAGTATACGCAAAGGTTCGACGAATTCGATCCCGCTGCCGAGGGTTTTGCAATCACGCGCCAGGAGATCGAACAGGCACCCTCCAGGATAGACAGGGCCCTCTTCTCGGCGCTGAGCACCGCTGCGTCCCGGATCGAGTCCTTTCACGCCCGGCAGATGGAGCGCTCCTGGATCACCACCGATGACAGCGGCATGATCCTCGGTCAGAAGGTCACGGCCCTGAGCAGCGTGGGCGTGTATGTGCCTGGAGGGAGAAATGCGTTCCCCTCCACCCTCCTGATGAATGTCATCCCTGCGAGGATCGCGGGCGTGGAAGAGATCGTGGTGGTTTCACCCACACCGGGAGGCGTGGTGAGCGACGCTCTTCTGGCGGCCGCGCATATCGCCGGAGTGCAGAGAATCTTCCGAATCGGAGGCGCCCAGGCCGTGGCCGCACTGACCTTCGGCACCGGCACCATCCCCCGGGTCGACAAGATCGTGGGTCCGGGCAACATCTATGTGGCTCATGCCAAGAGGCTCGTCCAAGGCCGGGTGGGGATCGACGCCTTTGCCGGTCCCTCGGAGATCCTTATCATCGCCGATGACGGGGCTGATCCCGAGACCGTGGCCATGGACCTCCTTTCACAGGCAGAGCACGATCCCTGTGCATCGGCCATCCTGGTCACACCCTGCGAAGGACTGGCCCGCGCCGTCATGGAAAAAGCAGAGGACCTGGCACAGGCACTCCCCCGAAGGGAGGTGCTGAAGACGTCCCTGGGGGAGCACAGCCTGTGCGTGGTCACGAAAGATCTTGACGAGGCGTTCGCAGTTGCCAATACGGTGGCGCCCGAGCATTTGGAGCTGATGATGGCCAATGCGTTCGATCATCTGGGTAAGGTCAGGAATGCGGGCGCCATATTCCTGGGGTATCATACCCCGGAGGCGATAGGGGATTACATCGCCGGGCCCAATCATACCCTTCCCACCGGCTCCACGGCCAGGTTCTCCTCCCCTCTGGGGGTCCACGATTTTATCAAGAGGTCGTCGATCCTCTATGCGCCCGAGCGCGCCATCCGGGAGCTCGGCACGCTGGCCGTTCAGATTGCACGGGCGGAAGGGCTGGAGGCTCATGCACGATCTGTCGAGAACCGTCTCAAGCAATGAGATCTTAAAGCAGATCGAAGATCTCTTTCCCCAGGGGACCTACCTCGTGGGGGGATGCATCCGGGACATGCTCCTGGGCAGGGTCCCTCTGGACTTCGATCTCGTCACCTATGCGCCGGTTGCGGATCTGGCCGGGAGGATCGCCGGCCGGCTCGGCGCCAGACCGTTCTGGATGGATGAACGCCGCGGGGTCATCCGGATCGCCCTGAAATCCTCGGGCGCGAGCATCGACATTTCCGAGCCCAAGGGTCTGAGCATCGAAGAAGACCTGAGATCCCGGGATCTCACCATCAATGCCATGGCATATGATATAGCCCATCGCAGGTTCATCGATCCCCTGGGCGGGTTTCACGACCTCTCCTGCGGGACGATCAGGATCGTTTCAGAAGAAAACCTGCTGAACGACCCGCTGAGGGGCCTGCGGGCCGTGAGATTCTCGGTGACGCTCGATTTCGCCATGCACGAGGAAACCTCCCGGATGATCAAACAGCATGCCAGGAGGCTCAAGGGGGTTTCCGGCGAGCGCATCAGGCAGGAAATTCTCCAGGCGCTTCGCACTGTTCACGGGGCGGACTTCTTGCGGCTGCTCACCTGGAATGCCCTGGTCCCTGTCCTGTTCGCCCCGTATTTCCCGGAGCAAGATCATGGAGGCGATCACCAGCACGCCCTGCTTCTCTCGGTCATCCCGGCCTGTCAGGAGCTGGACGGCATCATCTATGCCTGCGATGCCCTGATGCCCGGATGCTTGAGCTCTCTGACAGAGGAAACCGAAAGCAGGGTCCAGCGGGGTGCCCTGCTCAGGCTCGCCTCGTTTCTGCTGGGACTGGAGGGGCTGAGATCGGGGCATCTCCAGAGCGGGGAGAGCGAGATATCGGCCCGGGATCGCTCCATGGAGGGCAGGGCAATGGACCTCTGTTCCTCGCTCCGGTTTTCCACCCGCTCCGCCAGGACGATCCGCTCGCTTCTGGCCCGGGAGAAGCGCACCCGGGAGTTCCTTGCACAGCGGAACCCCTCTGTGCTGGATATCCACCGGTTTTGTGAGAATACCGCTCAGCAGCTCCCCGAGACCCTCCTGCTCTCCCTCTCCCGGGTGCAGACGCAGGAGTCCTTTCCCCGGCAGACCGTGGCCAGGATTTGGGAGTACTATTGCACCACATATCAGGAGCACAAGAAGAACCCGTTGGTCTCCGGCAGCGACGTGGCCGGAGTCCTGGGAGGCGGTGCCGGGCCGGAGGTGGGGAAGTGGCTGCGAACCATTGAGGAGGCCCGAGCCAGAGGAGAGGTCCGGACCAGGGGCGAAGCCATGGACTTTCTTCGCAGCAAAATCGGGTAACCCGCAAACTTGATATCTTCTCTTAAAACCGAGCCACTACGCTCTGCAGAAGGTTCATGGTTTCAATTTCCGATCGGGTTTGTTATACAGGTCATTATGAATGTAGAATCATGGATGGTCACCGACCTCGTCACCATAGGAAAAGAAGCGGGAATCAGAGATGCCCTGACAGTCATGAAGAAGTTTTCCATCCGCCATCTTCCTGTGGTGGAGGGTGGCCTGTTCATCGGGCTGGTCACCTCCGGAGACCTCAAGCAGGCGATCCTGGCCTCCATGCTCGAAACCCTGAAGGTCGGGGACCTGATGCTCCGGAACCCGATTACCATTACCCGGGACACCTCGCTGGAAAAGGCGGCCCGGATCATTTACGAAAAGAATATCGGGTGCCTGCCGGTGGTTGAAAGCGGGAAGGTCGCCGGGATCATCACCATCAAAGACATTCTCAAGGCCTTTATCGAGATCATGGGGGTCCTCAAGTCGGGCTCCCGGATCGACGTGGTCCTCAAGGGCGTCCACGGGTCTTTTGACGAGGTGGTGTCGATCATCGAAAGCAAGGGTGGTTATATCATCAGCGCAGGCATGACCATCAACGGCGATGAAAACGCCCATCACTTCCGCATCTCCGGCGGCGACACCGCAGCCATTGCCGAAGAGCTCATCCAGTTGGGTTATCGCGGTGTACGGGTGGTAGACTAAAGCCCCAGAAGCCCGGACACCTCCTCCGGGGCCATCCCGCTGATAAAGAGCACCTTGGTCCGAGCCTTTTCCCCGACTTTCAGCGAGATTTTAGACTTTGCAATATGGAGCTGTTTGGCGAGAAACGCCACCAGGGCCTTGTTTGCCTTGCCTTCCACGGCAGGGGCGCTCAAGTGAACGGACACATGGTCATCACGGACACCCTCAATCGAGTTCCTGCCGGCATTGGGGCGGACCCTGCACACGAGGATCGTGCCGTCATCTTCCGGACGGATCCACATTCCCCATCTCTCTGATCCAGTTCTGGTAGGAGTCGAGAACCGACCTGAGCTCGGTGAAGAGGTTCGTTCTCTTGGCCTTCAGCTCGGTGAGCTCCTTTTCCAGGGCCGACTTCATCTGCTGGGCCTCGCTGAGGATCTCTCGCGCCCTTTCCTGGGCCTGCTCCTCGATCTCCAGCGCCTTCTGGCCGGCACCCTCGATCTTCTGCCGGGCCTCTTCCTGCATCGCGGATACCTTCCGCTGGGCCTCGGCGATCTTCATGTGGGCCTCCTGCTCGGCCAGTCTTTTCTTCTCGTCGGAGAACTGTTTGGCGGAAAGAAAAAGGTCTTCGAGGTCTTTCTGCTTTTCCTTCATAGAATCCAGCTCGCTCTTGAGCAGATTGTTTTCCTCGAGAAGTTCTTCCATGTCCTCGGCTATCCCCACCAGGAAGCTCGTGACTTCTTCCTTGTCGAACCCGGACAACCTCCCTCGAAAACGCTGCTCCCGGATCATTTCAGGCGTCAGTTGCATCAGAACACTCCTTTCATTTTTAAATTGACCCCCAGACGGATCAGGGTTTGAGTCCCATAGGAATTGATGAGCAGGATCAGGACGATGACCAGTGCCGGGGTGAAATCGATGCCTCCATAAACCAGCGGCAATCTCCTTCGGAACCAGGAGAACACCGGGAAGGTCAGCGCGGAAATGATGCGCACGACAGGGTTATAGGGGTTGGGACTCACGAAGCTCAATACCGCGGAGAGGATCACTACGACGAGATAAAAGTTCAGCAGCATGGAAACGGACTGTCCGAACCCGATGAGAACATTCGCCGGGATATTTCCTCCTTCGATCAGGATAGGGACCAGGGAAGAACCGAGGAAGATGATGAGCGCGATGGCGATGACGGGCGAGAAGTCAATCCCGCCCGCAATAAGCGGTATATGCCGTCTGAGCCAGAAGAAGAGCGGGTCGGTGGCCCTGCGGAGAAACCGCACCACCGGGTTATAGGGATCGGGATTCACCCAGGATATCAGAGCGCCGATGATAATGATCCACAGATAGACCGTAAGCGCGATATGAAGCAGCTGCCCGGCAAATACAAGGGGATTGTTCACTCCGTACATGATTCCCTCCTGGCACACCCTTGGAAAATATTCCTTCATGTATTGCCGTTTTCGGGAAGATATTGCAAGGATTTTCCACTCCACCGCATACGTCCTGAGGGCACCCTGCGTCTTCCTCGGTCGCTGCTCTCCTCCGGGGGCCTCCTGCCCAAGCAGGCGAAAACAGGAAACCAGGCAGCAAAGAAAAAGGTGTGGCATGCATCCACGGGCCTTGAGGAGAACCCCTCTTGCGATCCCAGGGAAGCTCTGGTACACAAAAGATGTGAAATTGAAGAGGATTGAGATCCGGGGTTTCAAATCCGTTGCCAAGAAGACCTCGCTGCCCGTCGCCGATGGAGTGACGTGCATTGCCGGGCCCAACGGCTGCGGGAAGAGCAATATCATCGACGCTGTCCGGTGGGCCCTGGGTGAACAGTCGAACCGCTCTCTGCGCGCCGGGTCCATGAGCGAGGTGATCTTTTCAGGCACCCAGGATGTGCCTCCCGGATCAATGGCCGAAGTGGTCATGGAGTTCGCGCGGGACGGCGGCTATTTTCCCAAAAGCCTGGACGGGTTCGACGAGGCGTCCATCTCCCGGAGGCTCTATCGCACCGGCGAGAGCATCTATTCCCTGAACGGGGTCAGATGCAGGCTCAAGGACATCACCGACCTGTTTTTGGACACGGGCCTCGACCGGCACAGGTATGCCATTGTGGAACAAGGCAAGGTCAAGGACATCATCCAGTCCCGGCCCGAGGATATCCGCTATCTCATCGAAGAGGCTGCAGAGGTGGGGAGGTTCCGCTTCAAACGGGCCGACGCCATCAAGCGCCTCGAAGCCACGGCAGGGAACCTCGAGCGGGTGCGCGACCTGCTGACCGAGGTCTCCCGGCAGAGAGACGAGCTGAAATCGCAGGCCAACAAGGCCCGCAGATATCAGGGCCTGCGTTCGGAAATCAATTCGCTCACCAAGATGCTCTGGGCCTCCGAGATCCAGAAGATCACGGAAAAAAAAGAAAAGCTCGACGAGATGCTGCAGGAGGTGCGGCAGCAGGAGGAGTCGTTTAGGAAGCAGCACGAGGAGTATGCCCGGGCCATGGGAGGCTTGGATGCCAGGCTGTCTGTAGTCCGCGGAAACATGGATGAGATCAGACGCGCCATGGAAGAGGCCCGCTCCAGCGGCCTGCTCGCAGAGGGCGAGATCGAGGCGAACACGAACAGGGCCCGGGACATAGCGTCAACCATCGAGATGCTCCAGAGCCGCATCGGGCAGATGACCCGGGAAACCGGCGAGCTCCGCGAAAGGGGCGAACAGGAACGCGGCCATCTGGAAAGGCTTTCTCTGGACATCGCGCAGATCGAAGAGGAGATGGATTCCCGGAACCTCCACCTCGAATCCGTGGAAAAGGAATTCGGGGCTTTCGAGGGCGAGTACAACCAGAAGAGGGCGCAGCTTTTCGATGCGATCGGCCACTCCAGGGCAACCCAGCAGCGGATCTCGTCCATGGAGACAAGGCGGCACGAGGCCCAAGCCAACGCAAGGAAACGGCGCGCCGATCTGTCCGAGCTCGGATCGCAAAGGGCATCTCTCGAGTCGAAATATGAAGGGATTGAAGCAGAGTATGCCCGGGCGAAATCTCGGGCCGAAAGCCTCGGCGAGAAGGTGAAATCGCTGGGAGATCAGATGCACGGGCTCCAGTCCCGGATCGAGGGGACCGCGCACACCCTGGCCGGACTGGAGAAGTCCCACGCACAGCTCCTGGCAAAGATATCCATGCTCGAGAGGATCATTCTCGCCGGAACCATGCCACGGCCCAGAGATCTCTCCACGAACAACGGCACAAGGCGGGTTGCGGAAGCCCTGAAGGCGAGGAGCGGGTTTGAGGAGACCGTAGGCCTCTCCCTGGGAAAATCGCTCGATTACCTGATCGTTCAGGACCATGAAGATATCCTGAAGCTGGGCCGGATCGAGGACGGGGGCCCGGGGTACATCCCCCGGAGCCCGCACCTGAACGGCCGGCCGGCAGGGGCCGATCCGAAGGGAGAGGGCGTCGTTGCATGTCTGGAAGATCTTGTCGAGGCCCAGGAGGGTTATGAAGACGTGGTTCATGCCCTGTCCGGAGACATGTGGGTGGTGGAGGATATCCACTGCGCCTTTTCGTTTTGGAAACAGGGCATGAGGTTCTGTACCTTTGTCACCCGGGACGGCGTCATCCTCGAGCCCTCGGGGGTCGTCCGGACCACTGCAGAGATGGCCAAGTATGCCGAAGGGCTCAAGGCAAAGGCCGAGAAGGAAGAGCTCTCCCGGCAGGAGATCGTCCTGGATCGGGAGATCGTCTCGACAAAAGAGTGTCTCACCCGGCTCAGGCAGGAGATGCAGCAGATCAGAGAAGACCGGGAGCTGGCCGGGAGCGAGGAACGGTCGCTCAGGCAGCAGGCGGCATCCCTTTCTGAAAAAAAGAACGCTGCCTCGCGAGAGCTGGAGCGCATTTCCGAGCGCGAGCTGTCTTACCGGCGCGACATCGAGACGTGGGAATCGATGGTGAAAAAGGTCGAGAGCGATCTTGCGGATATCCAAACACAGAAGCAGGAGCTGGACCAGCAGATCAAAGCCTTGCAGGATGAGGTCAAGTCCCTCGACGAAAAGAGGGCGGTCGCACGGCAGCAGCTCCAGAATGCCCGGGAGTCGATCAGCACCCATGCGCAGCGGGCGGGCGAGCTCAAGGTTGCGGCAGCGGCAGCACGGCAACGGCTTGAGGGGATTGAAGAACAGATCGAGGGCATATCCCGGCAGGTCTCCCGGGATGCCGGCAAAAGGGAAGACCTGGTCAAGACGCTCGCCTCGGTGCAGGACGCCCTGGTGAAGTCCAGGAGCCGGCTCCAGGCGCTTCAGGTGCAGGCCGAAAATCAGCGGGAGGCCCTGGAGAGCGCCACTCCCGAACACGAGGAGCTCTTGGACTCTCTGGCCACGCTCGCCCAGAGCAGGGACGAGTGCCGGGAAACCCTGGTCTCCCTGGAAAAAAAACGCAACGACATCCTTCTCAAAACCAAGGAGCAGGAGATCGCCCTGACCATGAGCAGCGAACGCTTTGCCTCCCGGTTTTCCGGAGAAGATCTCCCCGATGTTCCGGAAGATTTCTCTTCCGAGGATGCCCGGCAGAAGGTCGAAGCCCTGGAGGGCCGGATCGAGAAGCTGGGCCAGATCAACTTCGCGTCCCTGGACGCCTTCGAGCACGTACAGGCCAGATGGGACGAACTTCACCGGCAGTATGAGGATATCGTCCAGGCGAGCGCAAGGCTGAGAGAGGTTATCGCCAATATCGAGAAGCAGAGCGTCAAGGCCTTCACCGAGACCTTTGAGCAGGTGAAATACCATTTCCAGGAGCTCTTCACGACCATGTTCGGGGGAGGGAAGGCGGACCTGGTGCTCCTTGACGGCAACTCGCCCGATTCCGGGGTCGAGATACTGGCCTGTCCGCCGTTCAAACGGCTCAAATCCATGAGCCTGCTCTCCGAGGGTGAAAAGACGCTGTGCGCACTGAGCTTCATCTTCGCCCTGTTCAAGGTGCGGCCGTCTCCCTTCTGCATCCTCGACGAGGTGGACGCGCCCCTCGACGATGCCAACGTTGTCCGCTTCAATCACCTGATCCGGAGCTTTGCCCGCGATTCCCAGTTCATCATTGTCACGCACAACCGGCATACTATGGAAATGTCCGACATCCTCTACGGCGTGACCTTTGATGTGCCGGGAATCAGCAAGGTGGTGTCCATGTCGCTCCAGAGGGCATAGAAGACAAATAGTTCTCCTTACGGAGAAACATTTTTCTCTTCTTAAGCAAAGTCCTTGAAAAACCCGTTTATTTTCCATATGCATGTTTTGCACACATATTGCAGGCTTTTAAAAAACACAGGGAAGTAACTATGGCACGGATCATGGCGGTAACATCAGGAAAGGGCGGCGTGGGCAAGAGCAACTTCACGCTCAATGTCGGCATCTGTCTCGCCATGATGAACCATCGGGTGCGCATCCTCGATGCCGATCTCGGGCTTGCCAATATGGACGTGCTCCTGGGAATCCGGCCCAACAGAACACTCGAAGACGTCATCCTGGGCAGGCTCGAGATTGGAGAGATCGTCTTCAGGACTGATTACCATGTGGAGCTCATCCCGGGATGCTCCGGCACGCAGGATATGGCCGATCTGGGCAGGGAACAGCTGAAAGAGCTGGTGAAGCAGGTTTCCGCCCTGTCCGCTTCCTCTGACTACCTGCTCGTCGACACGGCATCGGGCATCTCCTCAAGCGTCATTTCCTTTCTCATGGCCGCGCCTGAGGTGATCGTGGGCGTCGCGCCCGAGCCCACCAGCCTCACAGACGCATACGCCATGATCAAAGTGCTCAAGAAAAACGATTACCCGGGGAGAATATCCATGTTCTCAAGCATGGTGAAAAACAGCTCTGCCGGGCACAACCTCTACAAAAAGATCTCGTCGGCTTCCCAGCGTTTTCTGGACACCCACGTAGAATACCTGGGGAGCGTCTACCGCGACGACAAACTCTCCCGGGCCGTTACCGACCAGGTACCGGCCGTGGTCAGGTACCCTACCTCGGATATCGCCCGTTGCTACCGGATCATTGCGTCCACGCTTCTGGGGCAGGAATCGGTGGAGGCAGACCACGACAAGTTCTGGACACGGCTCATCACCATGCTGGTAAAGGCCCCGAAACACAAGGCCGTTCCGGCCGGACCGGCCCCTGGCGCCCAGAAGAACGGAGACTTAAGAGACATGCTCAACAAGCTGCTGGATGAACAGCGCAGGACGCGCGAATTGCTGGAGCGGCTGGTCGAGAAGATCGAACAGAACGACATCAGCATCAGACCCAAGCCGGGCTCGTTCGTGTGATTGTCGGGCTCGGCGTTCCTGAAGGCTGAAGAACAGGGCGACTGCCCGATCCTTGTTGTATACGCCGCATCATATATTTGACAAAGCATATCCGAAAGGCTTACAAGCAGGAGTATGTTCAGCGAGCTCATCAGGGAAGTGCCGGAAACGAGACAGCAGCAGAAGATCTCAAGGGTGGTGCTGGGCCTGGGATATTTCGCGGTCGAGGTGGAAGGCTCGGGAGTCGGGCTGTGCGCCAATATCCTGTCGCAGGAAAAGACGAGCTGCACGGTTTTCCCCCGGGCCGGTTCACTCAAGGGCTCCAGGGTGTCCGATCTCTTCGAGCTTGGGATGAAAGGCGGTCTCCCGGGCCGGTCCATTGCCTTGGCTGCCCTCAATGCCGTGAGCAATCAGGAAAAAGACAGCGGCGCCCAAGAAGATGTGTTTGAAGCCGCCGGCGTTCGTGAAGGCGACAGGGTGGTCATGGTGGGGTTCATCGCCCCGGTGGCTGCAATGCTCAAGGCAAAAGGCTGCACCGTCGACATATTCGAGCACCGCAGGCACGATGATGTGCGAATCCGGCCGCAGGAAGCCATGGAAGAATGCCTCTCCCGGGCGGATGTCGCCATTGTCACTGCGACGTCGATCATCAATGGGAGCCTTTCGGACATTCTTGCCTTTCAAAGCGGGGCCCGGGCAATGATTCTCATGGGTCCCTCGACCCCCATGCTCCCCCGGGTGTTTTCGTCCACACCCGTGACCTTTCTCGCCGGATGCCGGGTGGTCGATGCCGGGAAGGCCTTGGATATTGTCATGGAAGGAGGGGGGACCCAAATCCTGTACAAAAACGCAGCAATGGAAAAAATCATCAGGAAGATAAGGCGATGAAGCCCCTCACGGACAACTATCAGCGGCAGATCCGGTACTTGAGGATCTCCATTACGGACCGGTGCAATCTGCGGTGCAGATACTGCATGCCCGCAACAGGGGTGGAATGGATCCCTCACGAACACATCATGCGGTATGAGGAATTTCTGCGCATCGTTCGCATCGGCGTTTCCCGCGGGGTGGACAAGGTCCGGATCACCGGAGGCGAGCCGCTTCTGCGAAAGGGTCTGATCCCGTTCATCCGGGGACTGAAGGAGCTCGACGGACTCAAGGACCTCTCGCTCACCACCAACGGGGTGATGCTGTACTCCATGGCGCAAGATCTCAAAAACGCAGGCCTGAACCGGCTGAACATCAGCCTGGATACACTGAGCAGGGAGAAGTTTTCGCACATCACCCGGGTGGACGCCTTTGAGCGGGTCAGCGCCGGGATCCGGCGCTCGTTCGATGTCGGGTTGTCCCCGGTGAAGGTCAATGTCGTGGCGATCAGAGGGTTCAACGACGACGAGATCCCCGCGTTCGCGGAGATGACCCTGAACTCTCCGGTCGAGGTCCGTTTCATCGAACTCATGCCCATGGGCTGCGCAACCAGGTATGGAAAATGCGAGCTCATCGGCGCTCCCGAGATCCGGGATATCATCGAGAAGCGCTTCGGTGCGCTTCAGAAGGTCGAATACAAGCACGGCCCTGCGCAGGTTTACCGCATAGGCGGGGCAAAAGGTACCATCGGGCTCATCGGGGCCTTGAGCGAGCACGCCTTCTGCAGCAGGTGCAACCGGATCAGGATCACGGCGTGCGGGAGCTTAAGGCCGTGCCTCTTTTCGGAAGAGGAACTCAACCTGAGGGTCCCCATGAGGCAGGGCATCTCCGACCATGAGCTCGAACTCCTCATCGAGGAAGGGGTCGGGATGAAAAACCTGAACCACCGCCTCTGCACAGGAAGCCATACGGCAGCCGATCAGGGATGCCGGACCCTGATGAGTTCCCTGGGGGGCTAAGAGCAGGACGCCTGCTTGCGGGCCGATTCGATCAGCTTCACAAACGAAAGCAGGTCCTTGCGGAAGAGGATCTTGTTCGTGTTCAGGAGAATAAGCCCTGATTTCTTCTCAGAGTCCTTCTCCTGTGATGCCCAGACGACCTTGCAGTACAGAGAGATATCCGGCTCCTCCTTCTGAGGGCCGATGGCAAGGCGCACCACAGAGCCTACCGGAAAATCCGCTCCGCCCACGCATACACCCTCTTCCGAGGCATTGACCACGGAAACGGATTTCACGATCTCCATGAGCTCGACAGATCCGCTCAGGTCCTCCAGCCTGATCCTCTCTAATGCACGTTTTTCTTTCCTGATGGCCATTGTTTTTCTATTACCTTGAAAACACAGTATATGTCAACCCTTGATTCTTTTGAAGGCTATTACCCAGTTGACCTGTATGCGAAAATGAACTAAACTGACTGATCAGTATGTTATGAATGAATGAGGGAGGGTTTTGAAAGGCCCCAGGGTGTCTTCCGGGATCAGGAAGCAGCAGATACTCGCTGCGGCCAAGCGCTGTTTCCAGCGCAAGGGCTATGCCCAGACCACGATTGACGAGATCGCGGCCGAATACGGCATGTCCAAGGGCAGCCTCTACTGGTACTATCCTTCGAAAAAGGCAGTGCTCATCGATTTGTTCCGGGTATTTGTCGAAGAGACCCTGAACAGGATTCTCACCGAGATCGGGAGCATCCGCTCGGCAAGAGACAGGATCGTGGCCATTGGTGAGCGCTTGGCCCGGTCACTGCAGGAAGACATCGAGCTCTTTAGCGCGCTGATCGTATTCTGGGAAAGCTCGTTTTTGGATGAATCCATCCGGGAGATGCTGATGGATCAGTATCGCTTCTACGGCCGGATCTTAACCGGGCTTCTCGATGACGGTGAACGTGCCGGCGAGTTTGCCGTTCCGGACAAGAAGATCTATGCCGCACTCATGATCGCCATGATGGAGGGAGTGATCGTTCGGCAGGTTCTGAACAAGGACCTCGATCTGGAGGAAATTCGCCGGAGCGTGTCCGGAGTCATGAACAGGCTCCTGCCGGAAAAGGAACGTCAAACAGGGCCTGCGGGGTCTTCGCACACCGGGAAGCACGGAAGCTGATCACGCACAGATCATCGACAGGCTTTCAAAAGGGCCTGCCGGCTGAACGGCCGCTGTCCGCGAGACTGTTTTTACCGGACAGGCTTTTTAGGTTCGACTGTTTTGGTGCGAGGAGGGATCATGTTGAGAGACAGGCATTTTCTGAAGAGGATTTCTCTGGCGTGCATCGCCGTCCCCCTGGCGGGTGCGCTGGCATATCATGTATTCCTGCAGGCAGACAAGGACGCTCTGCCGGCAGGGATTGCATACGGAAACGGACGGCTGGAGGCAACCGAGGTCGACATCGCCACCAAGACGCCCGGGCGGATTGCAGAGGTCCTTGTCGAAGAGGGCGACCTGGTGGAAGAGGGCCGGATCGTGGCCAGGATGGATATTTCATCCCTTCAGGCACAGCTCAGGCAGGCCGAGGCCGAAGTGGCCCGGCTCAGGCAGGCGCGCCTGACCGCCATCTCCCGCGCCGAGGGAGCCCGGCTCAGGCTCGAGTTGGCCGACAAGGAGCTCAAACGGTCGAAAAACCTCTATGAACGGGGCGTCATGCCGGAGCAGCAGTATGACCGCGACCGGTTGGCGCAGCAGACCCTTCAGGCGGAGTATGCCGCAGCAAAGTCGTCCATCGCAGAGATCGAGGCGGCGATCGTATCCGCCGGTGCACAGGCCGAGCGCCTGGGGGCGGATATCAGCGACTGCATGCTGAAATGCCCCATCAGTGGGCCTGTCCTCACTCGCCTTGCCGAACCCGGCGAGGTCCTGCCCGCAGGAGGCAAGATCCTGACCATCGTGAATGTTCAGGACGTCTATATGAATGTTTTTCTCTCCGAACGGTTGGCCGGCATGGTCCCGCTGGGCGGCGATGCAAAGGTTGTTCTGGACGCCATTCCGGACAGGCCCTTTGCGGCGAGGGTGGCCTATGTCTCGCAAAAGGCCCAGTTCACCCCGAAAGAGGTTGAGGCTGCCCAAGAGCGTCAGAAGCTTGTTTTCCGGGTGACCGTGAGCTTGTCCGAATTTGACGATCCCCGCCTGAAGCCCGGCATGCCCGGTGTCGCGTATATGCGCCTCGATCCTGAAGCCGACTGGCCGGAGAGGCTCAAATGAACGGGCCTGCGGATGACCGCCCCGCCATCGCGCGGATCAGGGGCGTCGGACACCGCTATGGCGGCAAGATCGCCCTGAACGGGGTCGGTCTCGATATCCCCGGCGGCTGCCAGGTCGGATTCATCGGTCCCGACGGGGTGGGGAAATCCACCTTGCTCGGCATCATCGCCGGCCAGAAGAAGATTCAGCAGGGTTCGATCTCGGTCCTGGGCGGCGACATGCGTTCGGGCATTCACCGCCACAACGTCTGTTCCGATATCGCCTACATCCCCCAGGGCCTGGGCCAGAATCTCTACGCAACCCTTTCGGTAACCGAGAACGTCGATTTTTTCGGCCGCCTCTTCGGTTTTACTTTCACAGAACGACAGGAGCGCATACAGCGCCTCCTTGAGGCAACGAGCCTCTCGCCCTTTGCGGACAGGCCAGCAGGACAGCTTTCCGGAGGCATGAAGCAGAAGCTGGGCCTGTGCTGCGCCCTGATCCACGACCCGGAGCTGCTCATCATGGACGAGCCCACAACCGGGGTCGATCCGCTGTCCCGCCGGCAGTTCTGGGAGCTCATCAAGGATATGAGCGCTTACTGCGGGGGCATGAGCATTCTCATCGCAACCGCATACATGGAGGAAGCGGAGCACCTCGACTGGCTGGTCATGATGGAGGGAGGGCGCGTCCTTGCCTGCGGAACGCCCGCTGAATTGAAGGCCGGGACCGGCACGGCCACCATTGAGGAGGCCTACATCGTCCTGCTGCCCGAAGAGATGCGCTACGGCCACCGCGCATTCACGACCCCGCCGCCCATACGTTCTGATGACGGCTCTGCAATCAAGGCCAGCGGCCTCACCAAACGCTTTGGGGACTTCACGGCCGTGGACAATGTCTCTTTTTCCATCCCCAGGGGCGAGATTTTCGGCTTTGTGGGCTCCAACGGGTGCGGAAAGACCACGACCATGAAGATGCTCACCGGGCTTCTGCGGCCGACCGAGGGCGAGGCCTTGCTTTTCGGGAGTCCGGTGGAGGCCGGGAGCATCGGGATCAAGAGGCGCATCGGGTACATGTCGCAGACGTTTTCGCTCTATGGCGAGCTGACGGTCCGGCAAAACCTGGATATGCACGCCCATCTCTTTGATCTGCCTATGGACGAGGTGCCGGCCCGGGTCGGAGAGATGGCCGAGCAGTTCGGGCTCACCGAGGTCATGGATGACCGGGCCGAGCGTCTTCCTCTCGGCATGCGGCAGCGCCTCTCGCTTGCGGTTGCGGCCATTCATTCTCCGGAGATACTCATCCTCGACGAGCCTACCTCGGGCGTCGACCCGGTGGCCCGGGACCACTTCTGGGAAATCCTCATCAAGTTTTCCCGCGAGTACGGGGTGACGATCTTCGTGACCACCCATTACATGAACGAGGCGTCCCGGTGCGACCGGGTGGCGCTCATGAGCATGGGCCGGGTCCTGGCCTGCGCATCTCCCGCCGAACTCATGGCCCGGCGCGGCTGCACGACTCTCGAGGATGCGTTCATCGGATATATGGAAGATGACATCAAGATGCGCTCGGGCATACCAGAGGCCGGTGACGGGCGCAAAGGCATCCCCTTTACGACCGCCCCCGGACGAGAGCGCGCGCAGGGTGGGTGGTTCGACGCGGGCCGGCTTGCAGCCCTTGCCCGGAGAGAAACCATGGAGCTCTTCCGCGACCCGGTGAGGCTCATCACCTCGTTCATCATCACGCCCTTTCTTCTCATCGTGTTCGGCTTCGGCATCTCGACGGATATCGAGAACATCAACTTCAACATCCTGGATTACGACCAGAAGCTCTGGAGCCGGGATTATCTGGAATACTACTCGGGTTCCCGTTTCTTCAACGAGCGGCCCGCCATACGCTCCCATACGGAGATCGAAAAGGGTTTTCAGGAGAGCGCGTTCACGTTTGTGATCGAGATCCCGCCAGGGTTTGAAAAGGACATCAAGCGGGGAGGGAGCCCTGAGGTGGGAGTCTGGATCGACGGGACCATGCCGTTTCGTGCCGAAACAACAAAAAACTATGTCGAGGCGGTGCATCTGTCTTATCTCGCCGATCTGGCCGAGCTGTCTCCGGTGCCGGCCAGGTTCTCATACGCAAACATCGAGCCCCGCTACTGGTATAATCCCCGCGTGATGAGCCGTTTCTCCGTCGTGCCCGGACTTATGGCAGTCGTACTCCTGCTCGTCCCATCCATGCTCACGGCCATCGGCGTGGTGAGGGAGAAAGAGCTGGGGTCCATCTCGAACTTCTATTCGAGCCCCATGACACGCCTGGAGTATCTCTGGGGAAAGCAGATTCCCTACATCGTATTGAACTTCATCAGCTTTCTCATCCTGGTAGCCGTGATCCTGTACCTGTTCCGGATCCCCTTCAAGGGAAGCGCCGCAGCACTGGCGCTGGGCGCACTGCTGTACATTGTCACGAGCACCGGTATCGGCCTTCTGATCTCCACTTTCACCAGGACACAGATAGCGGCTCTCGTGGCAGCCTTTGCCCTCACGCTTGTCCCCTCCTTCGAGTTTTCGGGCCTCACCACGCCGGTGTCCGCCCTTACGGGAGGCGCGCAGGTCATGTCGTGGATCTTTCCCTCGCGATATTTCCTGAGCATCGCTGTCGGAACCTTCACCAAGGGCATCGGGTTTGCTGAACTCGCCTGGAACTTTGTCTATCTCATCGGGTACTACATCGCCTTACAGGCCTTGACGGTCTTTTTATTGAAGAAGCAGGAGCCGTGACATGATGAGAAAGACTTGGCACATCTACCGGCTCGGGCTCAAGGAACTCATCAGCTTCCGCTACGACTTCGTGCTGGTGGCCCTGGTCGCCTATTGCTTTACGGTCATGATCATAGTCCCCTCCAAGGGCACCGGACTCCAGGTGCGCAGCTCCTCGGTGGCCTACGTGGACGAGGACCGGTCCGCCTTGTCTGCGCGGATCGTGGATGCCATACAGGAGCCGTATTTCAAGAAACCCCGCGCCATCGCATATGCCGGGATCGACCGGGTCCTTGACAACGCCGAGTGCATCTTCGTCATCCACATCCCGCCCGGGTTCCAGCGGGACGTGCTGGCGGGAAAGAACCCCGGGATCCGCATAGATGTGGACGCCACCGCCATCGGCCATGCCAAGCTCGGAGCAGGCTACCTGATGAGGATCATCAACGATGAGATCAACACCTTCGTGACCGGCGTGAGCACCGAGGCTGACCTGCCCATCCGGCTGGTCACCCGTGTGCTCTACAACCAGAACCGCGAAAGCTCGTGGTACATGGGTGTTGTGTTTCTCACCCAGATGATCACCATGCTGTCCATTGTCCTGCCTACCGCGGCCCTGATCAAGGAGAAGGAGCGCGGCACTGTGGAGCACCTGCTCGTCATGCCGCTGCTCCCTGTGGAGATAACCATCGCAAAGGTCTGGGCCAACAGTTTCATTGTTGCCTCCGGGGCCATGTTCTCGCTCTTCTTTGCCGTAAAGGGGGTCCTTGGGGCGCCGATTCACGGTTCCACGGCCCTCTTTCTCCTCGGCACCCTCGTGTTCCTCTATGCAGCCACCGAACTCGGAGTGTTCCTTTCAACCATTGCCAAGAACATGCCCCAGGCAGGGCTTTTGAGCATGCCCATCATTGTTCCCATAGGAATGCTGCATGGCGGGACAACGCCCTTAGAGTCCATGCCGCCGCTGCTGCAGAATATCATGCAGTTCGCGCCGACCACCCACTACATGGAGTTCTGTGCGCGGGTCCTGTTCAGGGATGCCGGGCTCGGCACGGTGTGGCCGCAGCTCGCAGCCATGGCTCTCATCGGCACGGTGCTGTTCGTCGGGGCCATGTACCGCTTCAGGGCCACGTTCCGGTAAGGGCGCTCCTTGCAACCGCTTGCCATCCATGGACCGGCAGAGGTAGGATGGCCGGGCCTGGCAGCATCAGATGCCATGACAAGCCGAGGGCAAAGGGGCGAGGAAGGCATGAAGGGAAAACGAGTACTCCTGGTCAACCCCTGGATCTATGACTTTGCGGCGTATGACCTGTGGGCAAAGCCTCTGGGACTCCTCTTTCTGGGGGCACTCCTGAGGCTCAACGGGTGCGAGGTGTCCTTTGTGGACTGCCTCAAGGCGCCCCACGAACAGATGGGCGGGAAACCCCCCAAGGCGCATCCGGGCGGGCACGGCAAGTTTTATCGTCAGATCGTGGATTCCCCCGCGCTCCTGAAAGGGTTTCCCCGGCGATACGGCAGATACGGCATCAGCAGGGAGGCTTTTTACCATGATCTCGGGAAGATCGGGGAACCGGACGCGGTCCTGGTCACCTCGCAGATGACCTACTGGTATCCGGGGGTGCACGAGGCGGTCAGGTGCGTGCGGGAGGCTTTTCCCCGGGCTGTTGTCCTGCTGGGGGGAATCTATGCGACCCTGTGCGGCGGCCATGCCGGAAAACACGCGGGCGCGGACCATGTCCTGTGCGGGGAGGGCGAGCTCGAGGCCCTGCGAGTGCTCGGTAGGCTCTGGAGGACAAGCCCGGGATATTGCCCGGACATGGATAATCTCGACAGTCTTCCCTACCCCCTGTTCGATCTCGTGGAGCCCTTGAGATATGTCTGCATCCAGACCTCCCGGGGATGCCCGTTCCGCTGCACCTACTGCGCCTCACACCTGCTCGCATCCGGTCTTCGTGTGAGAGATCCGCATAAGGCAGTCGACGAAGTCGAGCACTGGCACCGCCGTTACCAGATAGATGATTTCGCCCTGTATGACGACGCCTTTCTCTTCCGGAGCCAAAGGTTTGCCCTGCCGTTCATGCAGGAGATCGTCCAAAGGCGGCTTGGCGTCAGGTTTCACTGTCCCAATGCCCTGCACGCCCGATACTTAAGCCCGGAGGTGGCTTCAGCCATGAAGGAAAGCGGGTTCGCCACCATACGGCTCGGCCTGGAGACCTCGGACCCTGTCCTGCAGGAAAAAACCGGCGGAAAGGTCTCCAACGACGAGCTCCTGCACGCCCTGGAAAACCTCTCCCGCGCGGGATTCGACCCCTCGGATATCGGTGTGTATATCCTCTGCGGCCTGCCGGGCCAGCATGCGCGGGAGGTCCTCGATGCCGTCGAGTTCGTCAGGAGCTCTGGCGCCAGACCGGTCATCACCGAGTATTCGCCCCTGCCCGGCACCGGCATGTGGGAGGAGGCCCTACGGTTCAGCAGGTATCCCCTGGACGAGGACCCCCTGTTCCATAACAACACGCTGCTCCCCTGCGCCTGGGAGGGGCTCGATCTGTCCATGTACCGGGAGATCAGGCTCGCAGCCGGGCGCAGCGCATCCTCTGCATTGGCGGCGGGAAAGGGGGCTGGTCCGGAATGAGCAGGCAGCCTGTCTGGTGGTTTCCCGACACCTCCGGGCCCAAGGAGTTTCCGTCTGCCCGCGGCGATAAGCGAAAGATGGATAAGCCCCCTGACCAGGAGGAAATGGTTGCCACGCGCCTTCCTGGATGGCGGGCTTCCCGGGGCTTTCACGGGAAAGGGAAAGGGATCAGGCCCCTGCGCTGCTCGCCTCTATGCCCTTGATGATGGCCGTGACGACCTCGTTTACGGGCGTGGGCACCGAGAGATCCTTTCCATAGCGCACAATGGCGCCGTTTAAGGCATCGATCTCGGTCAGGTTCCCCCGGTCCAGGTCCTGGAGCATGGATGACCGGTGGGCCGCGGTGGGCGGGAGCTGCTCTTTCATGAGAAACCGGTAGTATCCTTCCGGCCCTGCATAGGGAAGCGCGACCCCCTTGGCCTTGGCCACGGCAAAGATCTCGGAAATGATCTGTCGTAAGGTTGCGCGTAACTCGGGCACGGTCTCCAGATGCCCGTACGGCACGTTCAGTATGGCGCCCAGGGCGTTGAGCGAGCAGTTGTAGAGGACCTTGCCCCATAGGGACGATTCGATGTGGTCGCTCAAGGCGGTCGGGATGCCGGCCTTGTTGAAGTCGTCCGCTACCTGCCGGATCCTCTCTGCGGGAACGTCGCCCGAGGGGCTTCCCAGCAGCACCTTGTCCGCGTAGACCGTGACGCGCGCAATACCCGGCTCCTCGATTTCGGCCCCGAAGATCACGCGAGCCCCTACAGTCCGGCTCCATCCCACGACCCGAGCGATCGCCTCCCAGTTCCCCAGGCCGTTCTGGATCGAAAACACCAGGGTGTTGTCATGCATGAAGGGCAGGGTCTGCTGAATCACCCGGGAGGTATGATATGACTTCACGCTCAGGAGCACGATATCGAAGGTTCCTTCAAGCCCCTGTACGCCGTAGAAGGTTCTGACCTCCGGGACCGCGTGATCCCCCCAGATGCCGCGAATGGCAAGCCCCCGGTCCTGCATGGCCTTCAGATGATCGTCCAGACCCACGAAGGCGACCTCGTGCCCCTTCTCAGCCAGCAGGCCCCCGAAGACACTTCCCAGGGCGCCTGCGCCCATGACCAGGTAGTTCATCCCTTGCCTCCCTCCGCAAGCTGCGGCTTTGACGAGGGCACATCGCCCGCGGCGACCCGGCCTGCATGCCTTTTCCATCCGAGAAAACCGCTTATGGATGCAATGGCGTCCTGCGGGGTGTTGTAGACCGCGAGTCCGGCCTTGCGGAACAGCTCGGTAAACCGGATGCGGACCTTTTCGACATCCACCATGTTCTCTGTGAACCGGGACAGGATAGGCACCACGGGCTTGTCCGTCTTCCGGAACGCCTCCACGATGGCGTGGGGGCCGCTTTCCACCTGGTCGCTCTGGAACGAGGTGATGAAATCGAGGGAAAAGTAAGGGATGATGACATCGATGGCCTCGTCCTGAGCCATTGCCTCGATGGTGTGTCCCATGATGGTGAAATCGAAGCCGTAGAAACCCAGATCGACGGGGTTGGCGGTGCTCGTGTTCACGCTGCTGATCTTCAGCCCGATCTTTTCCTGAACCCGGCTCTCGAGTTCCGGGAGAACGAGCCCGTACCGGGCCGCTAAATCCGTAAAGAGCACCGAGGTCCCTCCGCCTGCGCCCAGGAAGCCGAGGCGGTTCCCGCCGGGCACCCGAAGGGCCACGGCCATCATGGTCAGATCGACCATGTGCTCGAAATTATCCGCCTCGATGCAGCCGTACTGCCGCATGACCGCAGACCACAGATCCTGGCGTGCTGCCATGGCCCCGGTGTGGGATGCGGCTGCGCGGGCCCCCTGCTCGGTGGTCCCCCCCTTCAGAATGATGACGGGCTTGCGGGCGGTCGTCTTCCGGAGGACCTTGAGGAACCGGCCCATATCCTTGATGTCCTCGATATAGGCGGCCACCACGCCGATGGTGTCGTCGTGCGCAAAGTATTCGAGATAGTCCTCCACCTTCAGGTCGATCTGATTGCCATAGGACACCACCTTGTTCAGCTCCAGATAGCGCGAGTGGACCATACGCATGAAGTTGTGGGTCATACCCCCTGACTGTCCCAGAAAGGCGACATTTCCCACCCCTTTCATGGGGCTTTTGGGCAGGTCGCAGGTTATCCCGGACTGCGTGCAGTGGATCCCGATGCAGTTGGGGCCGATGATCCTGGTTCCGCCCTTGCGGGCTGCCTCGAGCATGTCCTCTTCGAGCTTCCGGTTGCCGACCTCGGAGAATCCCGAGGTGAAAAAATGGAGGAACTTGACCTTGTTCCGGGCCGCGGCCTCCACGGTTTTAAGCGCGAGCTTGGCGGGAACGGATGCAATGGCCAGATCCACGGGCTCGGGAATATCGTCGAGCGAGGTATAGACCTTTGCCCCTGCGATATCCTGGTATTTCGGGTTTACCGGATAGAGCCTGCCCGTGTATCCGGCGAGCTGGATGACCTGATAATAGGGGAGCTTCCCTCCCCCCAGATGGGGGGATGCCCCGATCACCGCAATCGTGCGCGGGAAAAAAAGCCTCGTAAGATCCATGTGAACCCCCGGTCTTCAATACACAGAGTGTGTTATGATGTTATCATAAGACAAGCAAGTTACCAAGATATTTTCCTTGTCTCAGCAGTGATTTACGAACCGAACCTTCTGAAAGACAGATACAGGACACCAAGAATCAGGGCAAGGAAATTTTCGGCCTGATTTTGATGGGAAAAGACGCGCGAAGAAAAAGAATGGCTTGAAACTTGCCCGATTTCTGACTAGATCTGTGCAGATAATGAGAGATCCGGTATTTTTCCACGCCATCCATCTGGACATGCCGGTCGAAGCGGTCTATCGCCGCCTGGGCTACCGCAAGGCCCACACGCAGCTCGGGCCCGGGCAGCGGCGGGATATGGAGACAGTTCTTGAAGATGCCGCCGGTATGATCGAACTCAAGGGCTCTGCCCTCATCCTCAAGGCGGATGTCGGACGGGGCAGTGAAGTTACGCTGGAGACAGGGGACGTGCTCAGGAGCAGGGGGCTTGCCCGGATGCTTTCCACATCCCGCAAGGTCCTCCTTATGGGAGCCACGGCCGGTAACCGGATCATGGGGGAGATCAGCTCGTGCTCGGCAGGAGGAAACCTTGCCCGGGCCGTGGTGCTCGATGCAGCGGCGAGCGAAATGACCGACAGCGCGCTGGACTGGATATCGGCCTGCATTGGTCAGCAGGTGAGGCGGGAGGGTCTGGAGGTGACCCCCAGGCGCTTCTCCGCAGGGTACGGAGATTTCGATCTAACGAATCAGAAAATCATGTATGAGCGGCTGAGGCTGGGCGAAATCGATGTGAGCATAACCGATGCATGCATTCTTCTGCCTGAAAAATCCGTGACAGCGATTGCAGGGATCAGGAAGGCGGAGCGGAAAGACGGAGGCAAGTGCCAGTGAAAAACAGAGAGCGAATCGAGGGGATGGCAGCGGCGCGGCTCGTGATCCTGGACGGGGCGACCGGGACCCAGCTGCAGGCCCGCGACATGCCCGGCGGCGCCTGCCCGGAGCTGTGGTGTCTGCAAAACCCGGAGAGCATCAAGGCAGTGCACCGGGACTATTGGAAGGCCGGGGCGGATATTGTCTACACAGCCACCTTCGGGGCCAACCGTTACAAGCTCGCCCAGTACGTGGCCGGGGCAGATGCCTGTCAGATCAACAGGGACCTGGCCCGGCTGGCCCGGCAGGCGGTGGGAGAGACCTGCCTTGTGGCCGGGGACATAGGATCAACAGGGAGATTCGTGGAGCCCTTCGGGGACCTCGATTTCGAGGAGGCGGTAGCCGCTTACAAGGAACAGGTCCGCGGCCTTCTGGAAGGAGGGGTCGACCTCCTGGTGATCGAGACCATGGTCGATATCCAGGAGGCCCGGGCTGCGCTGATCGCGGTTCGGGAGCTGACCGGCACCTACACCATGGTCACCATGACCTATGAGTCCGGCGGCCGGACCTTGAACGGCACGGACCCGGTCTCGGCGCTTGTCACACTCCAGGCCCTGGGGGCCGATGCGGTGGGATGCAACTGCTCCACGGGCCCCGAAGGGATGATCCCGCTGGTCAGGGCCATGGCGCCGTACGCAAAGGTCCCCCTGGTGGCCAAGCCCAATGCGGGCCTGCCGGTTCTTCGCGGAGGCGAGACCTTCTTCCCCATGTCCGCTGAGGAGTTTGCGGGGTTTGCTGAAGAATTCGGATCAGCAGGCGTGAAGTTTCTGGGAGGATGCTGCGGCACCACCCCGGAACATATTCGCATGCTCCATGCAAGGGCCCAAGGCCTGAAACCCGGGAAAAGAAAAGAGCATGTGCCTGCGGTGTTGAGCTCTGCACGCAGATCCGTGTGCCTGGCGAGTCAAGACCCGCTTCTTATCATCGGGGAGCGCATCAACCCGACCGGCAAGAAAGACCTCCAGGAAGAGCTGCTCTCGGGCCGGATGGCCCTGGTCAAGAGATTCGCCCAGGAGCAGGTCAGAAGGGGCGCTGCACTGCTGGACGTGAACGTGGGCATGCCCGGGATCGACGAAACGCAGACCCTCAGAGAGGTGGTCAAGACGCTGGCGGTTTCAACCGACGCCCCGGTCTGCATCGACTCCTCGGTGCCCGAGGCCATCGAGAAGGCGCTTCGGATCTACCCCGGCCGGGCGCTCATCAATTCCATCTCAGGCGAGGAGCACAAGCTCGAAAAGCTCCTGGAAACTGCGGCCCGCTACGGCGCCATGTTCATCCTCCTTCCCCTGACCGGGAAGAAGCTCCCCCGGAGCTCTTTTGAGCGACAGAAGATCATCCGCGACATCCATGCACGGGCTCAAGGCTATGGGCTCACGAAAGACGACATCGTGGTGGATGCGCTCACCCTGGCGGTGTCAGCCGATCCCGGCGCGGCGAAAGAAACGCTGGCCACCTTAAGATGGTGCTCGGACGAATTCGGCGTGCGTACCGTCCTGGGGCTGTCCAACGTGTCCTTCGGACTGCCGGAGCGCAGATGGATCAACTCGGCTTTTTTGGCCATGGCCGTATCCTGCGGGCTCAGCCTTGCGATCGCCAACCCCATGGGTGAAGAGTTCATGCAGATCAAGCGGGCATCCGACGTTCTCATGAACCATGACCCCCAGGCCAGGGAGTACATCGCGCACGCATCCGACCCGGAGGAAAAGGACGGGGGAGTGACCCGCCCGGATGCCCCCGTCCGGGTGCAGGAAAAAAACCGGTCGCCCGCACAGCGGGTATATGACGCCGTGATCGACGGCTCCCGGGGCGAGATCAAAGACCTGATCGACAAGGCCGTGGCGGGAGGCGTCTCTCCCCGGCAGCTCGTCAATGAGACCATGGTGCCTGCCATTCAGAAGGTGGGAGAGCTCTACGAAAAGAAGATCTACTTCCTGCCTCAGCTCATCGCGAGCGCAGAGGCCATGAAGGAAGGGTTCGAGCACCTTGCGCCGCTGCTCGAGGCTGCGGACGCATGCCCGAAACAAAAGGGCACCGTGATCCTGGCCACTGTCAAGGATGACATCCACGATATCGGCAAAAACATTGTCTCGCTCATGCTGAAGAACCATGGGTTTCACGTGATCGACCTGGGCAAGGACGTCCCGGACCGAGAGATCATCGACGCCGTGATCCGCCACAAACCCCAGGTGGTGGGCCTCTCGGCGCTCATGACCACGACCATGGTGCGCATGAAGGGTATTATCAGACAGGCCCGCGAGGCCGGGCTCTCGTGCCCCTTCCTGGTGGGCGGGGCCGTGGTGACGAAGGCCTATGCGGATTCCATTGAAGCCCACTATGCAAAGGACGGCGTGGAGGCGGTCAGGGTGGTTCAGGCCCTCACCGGACAGGGGGCGTAAAAAAGACTACCCCTGCCCGAGCAATTTTTCCACGACTTTTTCCACATCCCCGCACATCCAGCATACAATGGACCCGTCCGGGGCGATGACAACCTTGGTGGGCACGCCCCGGACCCCGTAGCGGGAGGAGGCGAATCCCTCGGTGTCCAGAAGCACGGGAAAGGGAAGCTCGTATTTTTGGGCAAAGGACGAAACCTTGTCCCGGCTCTCCTGGATGTAGACGGACAGGATCTCGAAATTCCGGCCCTTGTAGCGGTCGTACATCCTCTTGAGGTCAGGGACGTCTTTTTTGCAGTAGGGGCACCAGGTCGTGGTGAAGTTCACCAGCACCACCTTGCCCCGGTAGTCTTCGAGATGAAAGGTTTTCCCGGAGAGATCCCGAAGGCTGAACCCGGGCGCCTGTCCCAGGTTGGCTTCGGTTGCCCCGGCCTTCTCACGGGAGGTTCCCTCGTCACAGGAGGCGATGGGGAGGAACACGACGAGCAGCAGCACGGAACAAACCAGTATTTTTCGCATCATGGATATACCCCTGTTTTAGATCATGAACTGCCCTGCAGTGATCAGGAAATACTCACCCAGGGCCATGAGGGCCCAGCCGAAGGCCTTCTGGATGACCACCATCCATCCTCCTGCCCTGGGAAGGTTGGCAAGGAGCCCGGCGAACGTCCCCAGGACGATCAGGAGCGTTCCCATGCCGAAGGCGAAGACAAAGAGCAGGCTGGTGCCGAAGATCGGGTTCTGCTGCGTTGCCACATAGCTCAGGAGTACCCCGAGAACCGGGGCCGAACACGGGCCCAGGACAAGGCCCACGGTCGCGCCCAGGACAAAGGCGCCCAAAAATCCGCTCCCCGGCCGTGCCGATCGCCGGGTGAGAAACCCGGGCATCGGCAGGGTGAACACCCCGAGCATGGAAAGCCCCATCAGGATGCTGATGTTCGCCACCACGAGATACGTCCAGGGGCTGGTCTGGATCTGCCCGAAGAGCCGGCCGGTCACGGCAGCCGCATATCCCAGGATCGTGTAGGTAAAGGACGTTCCCAGTACGTAGAACAGCGAGAGCACGAAACCCCTGGCCCTGGAGCCCGCGCTCTGGGACGCGATGTATGCCACGGTCACCGGGATCACTGGATAGATGCAGGGCGTAAAGCTTACCAGCACGCCAGCGGCATAGGCGACCACATATGCCATGGGAGACATACCGGAAAGATATGCCTGGAAGCTCGCCAGGATATCCCCGTTCATAGGTGAGCTTCCAGTGCCTTCGCCACTGCCGTCTCCGAGAGGGGGCCCTGAAGGCGCCCCACCTCACGACCGTCTCTGAAGATGATCACGGTGGGCACGCTGAACACCTGCATCCGGGAAGGGATCGAGGGGCTGGTGCCGATGTCGCAGACTCCCAGGCAAAACCGGTCTTCGCGCTTGTGCAAGAGCCCTTCCAGGGAGGTCGATATCTTTTTGCACGACGTGCACCAGGGGGAGGAAAAAATCAGCACCGACACCTGATGCCGTAAAAATTCAGCAAAATTTGTTTCATCAATCTCTTTCAACTCTTTCAAAATGCCACCCCCAGCCCTATATTGATTATCATAAGGGATTTGGGCACAATTTGCCATGCGGTTTTTTAAGAGGGGCACTGCAGCCTAAGGCAAAGGCCGGAGAGAAAAAGGATGATCTTGGGAGAAGGTTCTTTTAAAAAGGGAGAAATCATCATAAACTGGGTTCATGCAGGGTTCTAGAGAAAAAAATGAAGAGGAGAGCATTATGAAGATTCTGGTTGCCTACTACACGAAGACCGGCAATACGAAAAAGGTTGCAGAGGGTATTTATCAGGCCTTGGACAAGAATGACAAAGAGCTGAAAACCATGAAGGAGGTCGAGGACACAGAGGGCTACGATCTCATCTTCTGCGGTTTTCCTGTTCACGCTCACAGTGTGCCTGTTTCCGCGCAGAACTTTCTGAAAAAGATCCCGCCCTCGGCAAAGGTCGCCCTGTTTTCCACGCACGGTTCCCAAAGAGAAGGGCAGATGCCCAAAGAGGCTATTCACAACGCAATCGGTCTGGTCAAGGGCGAGGTCCTCGGGTCGTTCACCTGCAGGGGGGAGGTCGAGCAGGAGATCATCGACGGGCTGGTGAACAGGCCTGAGCACCGGGCTTGGGCCATGGAGGCGCGCTCGGCCCAGTCGCATCCGGACAGCGCGGATCTGGATGACGCCCAGTTTTTTGCAAAGAACATGGTCAGGAGAGCCGTGGGCTTCACAGATTTTGCCAGGAAATGATCCTTCTTACCGGCATATCCCCGGAAGCCGTTCTTAGAAGAGCGGGTAAGAAACTATGAATCTTGTCCGGCTCCCTTCGGCATCATCTGCCACGGGTGGGGCTCCAGGGGCGCAGAAGAAGAATAATTCTCAAGAAAGCTGTGAAACGAAAATATATAAGAGAAAAAGGAGAGGAGATTTTATGGGAAAATTGACGGGAACCCAGACAGAGAAAAACCTGCTCACGTCGTTCGCGGGCGAGTCTCAGGCTCGTAACCGCTACACCTACTTTGCAAGTCAGGCCCGCAAGGAAGGCTATGTCCAGATCGCAGACATCTTCGAGGAGACCGCGAGCCAGGAAAAGGAGCATGCAAAACGGTTCTTCAAGTTTCTCGAAGGAGGAGAGGTCGAGGTCCGGGCAAGCTTTCCGGCCGGGGTTATCGGCACGACCCTGGAGAATCTGAAAGAAGCGGCTGCAGGGGAGAATCACGAGCACACCACCATGTATCCGGGTTTTGCACAGGTGGCGCGCGAGGAAGGTTTCGAGGCCATCGCCCGGGTGTGGGAGGCAGTGTCCGTGGCGGAAAAGCAGCACGAGAAGCGCTATCGTGATCTGGCTGCAAACATCGAGGCAGGCCGTGTCTTTGCAAGAGAGGCCGAGACGGTGTGGAGGTGTCGGAACTGCGGATATCTCCACATGGGCAACGAAGCTCCCGCAACCTGTGCCGCGTGCGCCCACCCCAGGGATTATTTCGAGCTGCTGGGGGAAAACTGGTAATAAATAGCGCCGGCTTTTTTGAGCCGGAACATCCCCTGGGGCATGACAGGTCCTTAAGGGGATGTGAATTTTACGACCGGAAGCAAAAAGGAGGTGCACTATGAGCCGCACCTCCACAACCGGTCTGAGGGGAACCCTGTGGTTTCTTCTCGCTGCCTCCTTGGGGCGCATGATACCGGAGAAGAACATGTACGTGCACTTGACAGCAGGGAAGAGTTCAGGAATAAGATAAAAATGATTGGAATCGGGATCGGGAACTCCCAGTACGAGGTGAGGTTGTTCAGAGAGAAGTACGCTCCTCCCTTCCCGTTGTTCGATGACAGAAGCTCTGCGGTGGCGGGCTCTCTCAGCGGAATATACACACCCCACCACTTCGGGCTCAAGATGGAGGACAGTTCGATCCGGGAAATTTTTTATTCGGAATCCGGTGTTTTTCCCGATGCCGAAGCATTTCTTGAAATGATCGCGGAAGAATCGGGTATCCAGCGAGGAGGAAATTCATGAAGATGACGATCCGGGCGGCTTTTCTGGGGCTGGTATTCGCTGTGCTGGTGGGAACGGCTGCGCATGCCGCATCCGATGCGCTCAAGGGGATGGTCTACGACACCGGGCCGCTCAAGGCGACCGACAGCAAGCTGAAGGTGCGGGTCGGCGAGCAGGCCCCTGATTTCACCCTGAAGTCCGTATCGGGCAAGATGGTCTCCCTGTCCGAATACAAGGGAAAGAGCAATGTGGTCATCTCCTTCATTCCTGCTGCATGGACGGCCGTGTGCTCCGACCAGTGGCCCGGGTATGCTCTCGCGCAGGACGTTTTCAGGAAAAACGAGGCCGTGGTTCTGGGTATCAGCACGGACAATGTCCCCTCTTTGTACGCCTGGACCTCGCAGATGAACGGAGTGTGGTTTCCGGTCCTCTCCGACTTCTGGCCCCACGGGGATGTGGCACGGAAGTATGGGGTGCTCCGCTCCGACGGCACAGCGGACCGCACGATCCTCATCGTGGACAAGAAGGGCAGGGTGCGCTACATCGGGCTGCACAGCATCAATGCCAGGCCCCCTCTCGAAGAGGTCATTCAGGAGCTGGAGAGGATCAGATAGCGGACAGGGCGGCCCTTAAACTGCCCGGAGCCCGGGATCAGCCCGCGCCCGGCTGTCCCAGAGGGATGAGGGACGACCGATACCGGGCGGCCAGCTCGACGTACATCTGCTTGCCCATGAGCATGATCTCCCGGTACTCTTGCGTGATATCCCCCTTCTCCACGGCGGGCGAGCCCGCGTAGAGCTTGTTGGGGGGGACCACCTGATTTTTCTTTATCAGCGAATGCTCTGCCACGATGCACCAGTCTCCCACCACGGAGTTGTCTCCCAGGGTGGCATGCATGCCCACCACGGCGTAATCGCCCACCCGGCTCCCATGCACCAGGGCCAGGTGTCCGATGGTGACGGCCCTGCCGATCTCCACCGTGGCCGGGGTATGGATGACCACCCCGTCCTCCACAGCGGTTTCATCCCCGATCGCGATACGCCCGAAATCCCCCCTGATCACCGCCCCGGGGCCTATCCAGCACCGGCTCCCGATGTTGACGTCCCCGATGATATACGCACTGGGGGCCACCCATGTCTCCTTGCCAATAACCGGTGTTTTACCGTTGAATGTGTAGATTGCCATAAATCCTCCCTTTGACGTGATCACCGGACCGCGTTTTTTGTCCTTCTTTACTCTCCCCGAAGGTATCTGTCCACCAGCAGTGGGATAAAGGTCGTGAGGTCTTCCACGATGCCGTAATGGGCCACGCGGAAGATAGCGGCGCAGGGATCGGTGTTGACGGCAACGATCATACCGGAATCCCTCATCCCGGCTAAGTGCTGGATCGCGCCGGAAATCCCGCAGGCCAGATAGAGCCGGGGCGAGACAGTATTCCCGGTCGAGCCGATCTGATGGCTGTAGTCCAGCCATCCCTGATCGCATACGGCTCGGGTTGCTCCGAGAGCCGACTTCGGGAAGAGCGAAGAGAGCATGGTGACGAGCCGGATGTTCTCTCCGCTGCCCAGGCCCCTGCCCGCCGAAACAATGACCTCGGCCCTGGTCAGGCCCATGTTCGCATGAACCGGAGCCCTGGCCCCGCGGCTGCAGGTGGACAGAGAGATGTCGCCTGCCGGTACGATCCTGACCTTTCCCGGATTCCCGGGCGCGACATCATCCGGGGCGAACGCCTCGGGCAATACGGTCAGGACCACTCTCGGCCGGTCTGCACGCACCTCGGCCCGGAACCTCCCATGGTGCACAGAGCGGATAAAGGTCCCCTGGCCCACGTCTTCGACCGCGGTGATGCAGCAGGCATCGATCCCTGCGGAGAGCTGCGGGGCGAAATCGATGCCCCGGGAGGTATGAGCTGTGACGATATGGGCCTCCTCGGGTGCATCCCGGAAAAACGGGACAAGGGTACGGATATACGCCTCGGCCGAGTACTCCCGAAGATGGCTGCCGGCCAAACCCGCGACATCGAGTCCGGTTCGATGTGCAAGCTCATCGGCAAGCTGCTCGATAGCACCCTCGTCCGAGAGCACCATCATGACCGGATCGGCTACGCCGCATCTGCGGGCAAAGGAGACCAGGCGCCAGGTTTCTTCCCGGACTCTGCCGCCCTCGTGAAGGGCAATGATGAAAAACCGTCCGTTCATTTTTTAGCTCCTTACCTGGGCAGCAGCGAATGCTCGCGGAGGATACGGATGAGCTTATCGGCCTTCTCCACGGCGGCGCCTTCGATGACCTCCCCCTGTCTCCCTTGGGCGGGCGGGAGAATGCGGACAAGGCCCTGGGTCGGAGGCGGAGCTGCAAGACCGGACGCCTCGATGCATTCCAGCTCGGACGATCGCGCCCTGAGCACGTGCGAGAGAGCGGGGTACCGGGGTGTATTGATTCCCGACTGGATCGTGAGCACGCAGGGCAGGGCAAGTGTCAGACATTCCCGGGAGCCTCCCTCGACTTCGCGCTCCACAGCGACCCGGCCCCCATCAGCGGATATTTCCTCGAAGATGACTCCGGTGGCGCATCCGTATTCCAGCACCGCAGCCAGGAGCGGACCCACTTGGGACTCCATGTCGTCCTCGGCCATGACTCCGGCGAGCACGAGATCATAGCCCCGGCCGCGCGCTGCCGATGCGATGAGGTGGGCTCGCTCGAACGCGCTCAGGCAGGTCTCGCCAGGGGTCTGCACATGGATCCCATGATTCGCCCCCATCTCCAGAGCGCGCCTGATGATCCTGCTCACCCGGGGAGACCCCACGGAAATTGCGTCGACAACAGCACTACTCAGGCGCTCCCGGATGCGCAGCGCCTCTTCGAGTGCATACTCGTCGTAGCGATTCATCCTGAAGACCGTGTGCGGACCGAAGGTCACCCGCCCGGCGGACTCGTCGAACACGAGGGTCTCGGGACTGTCGTACACCTCTTTGATGCAGACGAGGATCTTCATGGCCTGTAATCTCCATGCTCCTGCTTTTTTATGCATACCATATCCAAAAAGAGAGAGGCTTTGCAACGGAAAAAACCGAACGACCGTTCGTTTATGATTGACAGGGCCCTCCGGCCCCTGATATAAATAAAACCTATGAGTGTGCTGTATTTGATTCGTCACGGACAGGCATCGTTCGGTTCGGAGAACTATGACAGGCTCTCGCCCATGGGCAGGCAGCAGGCATTCATTCTCGGAGAGCATCTCTTTGAAGCCTTGGTGGTGCCCGACGCCGTCTATTCGGGTAGCATGGTCCGCCAGAAGGATACGGAAAAAGAAGTGCGGGCGTGCTACCGGAAGCATGGACGCGTGCTTCCCGAGGCCGCAGTCCTGAGCGGGCTCGACGAGTTCGATTCCTCGGCCGTTATCCTCTCCCAGCTCCCCGGCATGCAGGCCGAAGATCCCTCGATCCAGGAGCATCTCCCGCGCATGTACGAGAGCAGAGAATCGTTCAAGCGCGTCTTTGAAGGTGCCATGCTCAGGTGGGTCTCCGGCAGGTTCGATAACGGCAGGGTTCAAACGTGGAGCGATTTCTGCGCTCGGGTTGCGGGCTCGCTCAAGCGGATCATGGAGGAACAGGGAAGGGGCAAGGTCATCCTGGCCTTCACCTCTGGCGGTCCCATCGCAGCGGCCATGCAGCACGTCCTGTCGCTCTCGCCCGAGGCTGCCATCCGGCTCAACTGGCAGGTGATCAATGCGTCGTACACCAAGTTCATGTACAACGACAAGCGGATCACCCTGGCGGGCTTCAACTGCTCCAGCCACCTGGATCTGCACGCCGACCGGCTCAGGCTCGTCAGCTACCGGTGAAGAAACCTTAAAAGAGGAGGGTGATATGGATTTTGAAATCCCGGACAAGATCAAGGCGATCACGGAGATGATCGACGAGTTTGTAGACAAAGAGCTTATTCCCATGGAGAGGGAATTCCTGGGCAAGGACTTCCGCGCCATGCTCCCGGCCCTTCAGGAAAAGCGCGACACGGTCAAGAAGATGGAACTGTGGGCACCGAACCACCCGAAGGAATACGGCGGGATGGGCCTGAATCTGGTGGAACACGCCTTTGTCTCCGAGGCCCTCGGACGGACCCCCATCGGGCACTACGTGTTCGGCTGTCAGGCGCCCGATGCCGGGAACATCGAGATCCTTCACCTGCACGGGACCCAGGAGCAGAAGGAGAAATACCTGCGGCCCCTGGTCGAGGGAAGGATCCGGAGCTGCTTCTCCATGACCGAGGTGGAGATGCCGGGCTCAAACCCGGTCATGATGGAGACCACTGCGATCAAGGACGGGGCCGACTACGTCATCAACGGCCAGAAGTGGTACAGTTCGTCATCGGACGGGGCCGAATTCGCCATCGTCATGGCGGTCACCAATCCGGATGCGCCCACCTACCTCCAGGCAAGCATGATCATCGTGCCCTGCAGCACCCCGGGCTTTAACCAGGTCAGGAATATCCCGGTCATGGGGGAGGCGGGCACGGATTACACGGGCCACGGCGAGATCCTCTACCAGAACTGCCGTGTGCCGCAGAAGAACCTTCTGGGCGGCGAGGGGCACGGATTTGTCATCGCCCAGGAGCGCCTCGGCCCGGGCAGGATCCACCACTGCATGCGTTGGATCGGCATTTGCAACCGCTGCTTCGACCTCATGTGCTCACGCGCGTCCAAACGGGCCATCTCGCCTGACGGCAAGACCCTGGCCACCCGGCAGATCATCCAGGCATGGATCTCCGAATGCGCTGCCAATATCCAGGCAGCACGGCTCATGATCCTGAACACGGCCTGGAAGATGGAGAAATACGGGAACAAGGCCGCCCGGCAGGACGTGTCCATGATCAAGTTCTTTACCGCGAACGTGATGCAGGACGTGATCGACAAGGCCCTGCAGGTTCATGGGGGACTGGGCATGACCGACGACATCATCATTCCCTTTTTCTACCGTCACGAGCGGGCCGCCAGGATCTATGACGGGGCCGACGAGGTGCACAAGGTGTCGCTTGCCAGGAGGATCCTCAGGGAGTACGAGGGCCGGGAGATACGCTGAGCAGGGAAAAAACAGGGAGCAGGCATGAAGTTCGAGGCGTTCAGGAAATCGATCCGGCTCTCCAAGGAGGACATCTCCCGCAGCCTCCTGGAAGAAAACAGGGACCGCATCAAGATCAAGAAGGAAAAGGTCGCTGTGAGGAACCTGGTGAAGATCCTGGACGCTGCGCTCGCTATCAGCAATGCCAAGGGTTTCGCATCGATGAGCCTGCGCGATCTGAGCAGCGAGGCGGGCTTGAGCATGGGGGCACTGTACTCGTACATCTCCAGCAAGGAAGAGCTCCTCGACATGATTCAGCAGCAGGGAAGGACGGTGGTCGCCAGGATCATGAGCGAGAACCTTTCCGGTATCAACGAGCCGGCGGAAAAGCTGCAAAAAGCCATCCAGGCCCATCTCTATCTGAGCGAGGTACTGCAGCCCTGGTTTTATTTTTCCTACATGGAGACCAAGAACCTGCCCAGGGAAGCTCACAGAAAGGCGATCGAGTCAGAGCTTTTCACCGAGGGGATATTCGCCGACATCATCGAGGCAGGCATGGCCAAGGGGGTGTTCCGGCAGGTTGATCCCCGGCTGAGCGCTGCGCTGATCAAGGCCATGCTTCAGGACTGGTACCTCAAGAGATGGAAGTACGAGCGCCGCAAGGTCACGGTGGAAGAGTACGGCGAGTTCCTGATGGATCTCGTTCTGTCATATATTCTGGTCAGTGACTAGAGAATGTCTGTTCCTGAGAGCGGAATGTTTCTCGGGATGCGCACCGGGACACGCGCGTCTCTTGCCCGGGCCAAAGGTGGATTTTGAAAAAGGAGGAAGGCAATGGATCTTTCCGACAAGGCAGTGGACATCAGACAGGGTGAAGAGCTCGATACACAGAAGGTGGGAGAGTACCTGCGGGAAACGCTCTCCGGTCTCTCGGGCGAGATGGCGGTAGAACAGTTCCCCAGCGGGTTTTCCAACCTCACCTATCTGATCCGTGTGGGCGATACCGAGCTGGTCCTGAGGAGGCCGCCGTTCGGCACCAAGGCAAAGAGCGCCCACGACATGGGCAGGGAATACCGGATCTTAAGCGCGCTCAAAGACGTCTATCCCTACTGCCCCAGGCCGCTTATCTACTGCGATGACGAGTCCGTGATGGGCTGCCCGTTCTATGTGATGGAGCGCATCAAGGGCATTATTCTGAGGAAAAACCTGCCCAAAGGCCTTACGCTCAGCCCGTCGGACATGCGCGTCCTGTGCGAGAACCTGCTCGACGTGCACCACCGGCTTCATTCGATCGACTACAAGGCAATCGGGCTGACCGATTTCGGCAGGCCCAAAGGGTATGTGAAGAGGCAGATTCAGGGCTGGTCGGAGCGCTACCGCGCCGCACGCACGCCCGATGCCCCTGACTTTGAAAACGTCATGCTGTGGCTTGTCGAGACGATGCCGCCCGACTTCCCCAAGCCGGGCATCATCCACAACGACTACAAGTTCGACAACGTAGTGCTGAGCCCGGACAACCCGCTTGAGATCATCGGGGTGCTCGACTGGGAGATGGCCACGATCGGTGACCCGCTCATGGATCTGGGCAGCTCGCTCGGCTACTGGGTCCAGGCGGACGACCCCCAGGATTTCCAGGCCGCACGGATGCTCCCTACCACGCTTCCGGGCGCCTTGACCCGCGAGGAGATGGTCAAACGCTATGCCGAGCTCACCGGTGTCCGGATCGACAACTTCGACTTCTACCTGTGCTTCGGGCTTTTCCGCCTGGCGGTCATTGCCCAGCAGATCTACTTCCGCTTCTATCACGGACAGACAAAAGACGAGCGGTTCAAGATGCTCATCTTCGCCGTGCATATCCTCGAGCAGGCCGCCGTGAGGACGATGCGAAAAAGCGGATTGTGAGCAGGGAGACTGCGAGCAGAGGGTGCAGATTCCCGCCGGATGTGCACGAGAGAGAAAAGGAAGAGAGCTTTTTTAAGGAGGGAAGCATATGGAAAAGATCGATTTCCACCTTGATGGAAAAATCGCCCTGGTGACCGGCGCGAGCAGAGGCATCGGCGAGGCCATTGCCGTGACGCTGGCAGACTACGGGGCACACTGCATCCTGGCGAGCAGGAAGGCGGATGCGCTCAAGGGTGTAGCCGAAAAGATCGTCTCGCGGGGAGGGAAGGCAGACGTGATGGCCTGCCACGTGGGCGACCTCAAACAAATCGAGACACTCTTCGGGAACATACGCGAGCGGTTCGGCACGCTGAACATTCTCATCAACAATGCCGCCACCAACCCGTATTTCGGTGAGATGATCAATGCCGACGAAGGGGTGTGGAACAAGACCCTCGACGTGAACCTCAAAGGCCCCTTCTTCATGATCCAGCACGCGGCAAAACTCATGATCGGAGGCGGCTCCATCGTGAACGTGTCTTCCATCAACGGCATCAAGCCCGCGCCCTTCCAGGGGGTGTACTCCATCACCAAGGCGGGCCTCATCTCCATGACCCGGGCATTCGCCAAGGAACTCGCCGGCAGGAACATCCGGGTCAATGCCCTGCTGCCCGGGCTGGTGGAGACCAGCTTCTCAAAGGCCATCATGGAAAACGACATGATCTACGACTACGCGGTCAAGATGATTCCCCTGGGAAGGCACGCCCAGCCGAGCGAGATAGCAGGCGCGGTGCTCTATCTGGTGTCGGACGCCGCACCGTTTACCACGGGGGCGTCTTTGGTGGTGGACGGCGGGGCCCTGGCATGAGTGACGGCTTTACGCCAATGAACGGCACGACGGTTATTATTAAAGGAGGATCATATGGAGCTCTCCGATATCAAACGCGTTCTTATCCTCGGGGCCGGGACCATGGGTCAGCAGATCGGGTTTACCTGCGCCATGCACGGATATACCGTAGTAATGCACGACCTCTCGGAGGAGATCCTGGACAAGGCCACGAGGCGCATGGAAAAGCTCGGATCGTGGTTTGTCTCGGTGGGCCGGATCACCCCGGATCAGCTCGGCGAGATCATGGCCCGCATATCCGGCGCCACGGACCAGGCGCTTGCGGCCCGTGACGCGGATTTCATCAGCGAGTCCGTCCCCGAGGACCCGGCGATCAAGGCCCGTATCTTCAGCCGGTTCAACGAGCTCTGTCCTCAGCGCGCGATCTTTACTACCAACACCTCCATGCTGGTTCCCTCCATGATCGCTGAGGAAACAGGCAGGCCGGAGAGATTTGCGGCCCTGCATTTCCACGACGTCCGGATATCCAATGTCGTGGATGTCATGCCCCATCCGGGCACCGATCCTGAGGTGACCAAGCTTGTCAGCGGGTTTGCAAAGAGCATCGGCCAGATCGTGATCATGCTCAACCGGGAAAACAACGGCTACGTATTCAACACCATGCTCTCAAGCCTGTTCTTTTCCTCACTCACCCTGGCGTCGAAGGGGGTGGCCTCGATCGAGGACATCGACCGCTCGTGGATGGGCGTCATGCACACCCCGGTCGGTCCTTTCGGCATCATGGATCAGGTGGGGCTCTCCACGGTCCATACCATCACCGACTACTGGGCCAAAAAGACGGGCGATGCGCAGGCACAGGCAAACGCGGATTTTCTGAAAATCTATGTTGACAAGGGCCTGCTGGGCTTCAAGACCGGGGAGGGCTTCTATACGTATCCGAACCCCGCGTACACCGATCCGGGGTTTCTCACAGGGGAGATCAAGGCAAAGTAAAGAGAGGGGATGAGCGCTTACTGCCCACGCGATCCGCACCATGGGGCCTGCAGGTGCCGGGCAGGTGCAGCAGCAGCGCATACTTTCTTGAAATGACAAGCCATTGCGACGCGATGGATAATCGAGGAAACTCCAGAAAATCAAAGATAACGTCAATGATCGCTTCTCTATAGACGCGCACTGGGAAAAGATGTATAAAGAAGGGGTGAAAAGGCATCAACGAGCTGATATTGCACTATTTTCAGTGCCGGAGTCAAGGGCAGTACCCGTGGTCGCCTCGATGGATCATCGGTTCCTTCCCGCCCCCTTCCTTTTCCGGAACATCCATATTTTTTACCATCACCGGGAAAAATCAAACACGAAGGAGTTGCACCATGAATACACCCTATGCAGATCTCATGAAATTTTTTCAGACCGCCTCCTCGCGAGGCAAACCCGAATTCATCAGCCCGAACAGGAAAATATTTGAAGATCAAGCGGTTGTCTTGAGGAGATTCGATGAGGACCGCGCAGGCGATCCGATCCTGATCGTTCCTCCCCAGGCCGGTCACCACTCCAGCATAGCCGACTATGCCCCGAACCAGAGCCTGGTGCAGACCTGCCTGCGGCAGACGAACCATCCGGTGTATGTCATCGAGTGGAAATCGAGTACCCTGAGCAGGAGGGGGGAGACCATCGACGACCTGGTGAAACAGACCATGTTGTGCGTGAAGAAGGCGGGCCCTCCCGTCATCCTTGCGGGCCTGTGCCAGGGCGGGTGGCTCTCGGCGATCTATGCCGCCCTGTTCCCCGATGATGTGCGCGCCCTCATGCTTGCTGCCGCACCCATTGATTTCACTGCGGGCGGCGGCAAGATACAGGACATGGTCAACACCCTGCCGCTCATGTACTATCAGTATCTCGTGGGATTAAGCGGGGGCAACATGTCAGGCGATCTCATGCTCATGGGATGGAAGATGATGAACTCCTACGACCGGTTCGTCCGGGACTACCTGAACCTCTGGATCAACGTACAGGACGAAAGCTACCTGGAGAGGACTCGGAAGTTCAGCCGATGGTACGAGTATGCCCAGGACATCTCCGGGCGGTGGTATCTTGATGTCGTCGAAAAGCTCTTCAAACAGAACAGGCTGATCAGGGGCACCCTGGAGGTGCTCTGCGAATACGTCGACCTGCAGAACATATCGTGCCCCCTGGCGCTGCTTGCAGGCGAGCGGGACGACATCACCCTCGTGCCCCAGGTGCACAATCTCGAGCACTACGCCTCCACGCCCAGGGATCATATTTTCAAGGCCGTAATCCCTCAGGCGGGGCACATCTCCGTGTTCATGGGCAGAAGGGCGCTGCAGCACGAATGGCCGGCAGCCCTGGCCTTTATCGACGATGCCGCCTATGCGCCGGGAGCGAGGGTCGCCCCTGCAGACCTGATGGATATGGCTCGAAGCGTCTGAAAACCGAAACCTTAGTGTAGGTGCTGTCCCTAGTCCTTGCCGTTTTTCGCCCCCGGTGAATCCGGGGGCGGGCCGAAGAGGTTCTGAAAACGGGTGAGCTCCGAGAGGGTCTTATGAGCCATGTCCGAGTAGTTGAGCTGCATGTCGACCCATTTGCCGAACTGCTCGTCCATGGCCTTCTTGAACTGGATGTATCCGTGGATGGTCTGCTCCAGGTATTTCTGAAAAAATTCCTGGAGCAGGTCCTCGCCGTAGCGGATGATCAGATGGAGGAGTTCCGCCGGCAGCAGCGCGTTCTTTTTCCGTGCCTGTTCCAGAACGATCTGTGTGAGTATGAACGCGGTCACATCCTCCTGAGTCTTCGCATCGACAACCTGGACGTCCACGCCCTGCTTGATGATGTCCGCAACTTGGCTCAGGGTGATGTAGGTGCTCCGGTTCGTGTCATACAAACGCCGGTTCCCATATTTTTTTAAAAGCAGCTTTTCTCTGTCAGCCATCTTGATCACCCGGACCGCCTTTCACCGGATGCAAGGAGGGCTTCAATCCTGCCTCCTTGACACCGGCACAGCGGTCCTCCTTTCGCACACAATACATCCGCTTCATAACACAAGGCAGAGATAAAAGCCATAAAAAATGACACGCCGCAACAAAATTCCCGATCAACCTCAATAACAATCCCTGATATGATCATAGCAACCAGATAATTATATAGATAATAATAGAGTTTATCAACAAATCCACCTCCTCTCGACCCAGTATGTTGCAATGCAATAATTACCTTGACAAATGATCGGAGGACCCTATTATTGGTTTGAGATGAATGCTTTTCAAAAAGAAAAGGGAGGAGCGAACCATGGATATGAAGACAATGGCCCTACAGATGATTGATTTGCAGAAGGTGGCCTTTGACAACGGTTATGAAACCATCGTCACTCTGCAGGATCAGGCCGAGAAGGTGCTCAATGCGTTCATAGACCGGACAGGCTGGTTTCCTGCCGAGGGCAAGGGCGCTCTGCTCGAATGGACGACCATGTACAAGAGCGGCAGGGATGATTTCAAGAAGGCGATAGACGATGGGTTCGATCAGCTCGAAAGGCATATCTCCTCCTCACTGGGAATTATGCAGTAGGCGCGGTGCCCGGATGCGGGGAAGAGAGAAAAGGGGTACTGGAAATGGATCAGAAAACCATGGTAAAGCAGGCCTTTGACTTTCAGAAAGCCGCCTTGGACAATGTATACAGAAACCTGGTCGCCATCCAGGATCAGACCGAGAAGTCGATCAGCCAGTTCCTGGACAGGATGCCTTGGATGCCTGAAGGAAGCAGGCAGATCATCATCCGATGGGGGAACATGTATAAAAAAAGCAGGGATGATCTCAAGAAGGTGATGGACGACGGGTACGACAAGATGGAATCGTATCTCGTGTCCACCGCCGAGGCGACCCAGAGGGTTGCGGGACAGGCTCAGGAGACAGGACAGAAACCCGCGCAGCAGGCCCGGCAGACAACCCGGCGCGCCTCCCGGCAGGCACCCAGAACCGCTGCCGAGACGAGAAGGGCTTCTGCGAAGAGCCCGGAGAAATAGTGAAAGAGTCCAAAAGCGCCGCAGGCTGTGGAAGCTCGCGGAAAAGACCGTACATGTATTGGAAGAATCGGCCAGGCAGGACCTCCTTTGCTCATACGGGAGATCATCTTTGTAAAATAAAGTGGCGCCTGTTTGTTCATGAAACCTGAGGGCTCCTCCGCCTGATCGTACGACCTTTGGGAAACAAGGCGCCGATCCGATCGAAAGCCTGCCAGTGCAGGGCTTTAGCCGGCTGTCTTGGGAGTTTGCCAAACTTGAGAGAATCGGCCGGGGTCGTATTAAATCAATGATATGGGCCTTTGAAGGGCAATCCCCTTGACCCGGCTTCAAGCAAAAAAAGCTTGAACAGGAATGTGCCTCCCTTCAAGGTCCTTAATTTAGGGCGGATTCAAGAAGGTTCTGATAATGAACTCGTGAAAGCATTGCGTCAGCGCCGGCCAAGAGCGTGCTGCCCCAAGGACGGCGAGCCGTGCATCTCTGCAAGGAAAAAAAGGCTCTAGCCGGAGCGTTCCCATAAAGGGGAATGAAAAATACCTTAAAAAGGGAGGAATGGGCATGGACCAGAAACAGGCGGTACGGCAGATGATCGATTTTCAAAAATCTTCTTTTGACAACAGCTTCAATGCAATGGTGATGATCCAGGAGCAGGCGGAAAAAATGGCAGAGACCTTTCTCGACCAGGCAAAGTGGCTTCCCGATGACGGCAAGAGCGTTCTGAATCAGTGGATCAGCGCATATAAAAAGGGGAGGGCCGAGTTCAAGAAGTCCGTGGACGAGAACTTTCAGAAGGTAGACGAATATTTCAGCACATCGGGAAAAGAGAAAAAATAAGTGACCTCGATGCGGTCGCTCTACAGGAGAGGAGAATGCTTTCGAACGAAGCTCGAAGCCTTGATGATCCGGTTTTTCCCATAGATACCCCCGAGCATGCCGGCGAGTTGTCGGAAAAGATATGGGGCGCCTCCCTGGCACAGGCAAGGAATTCTCAGGTCTATGCCAACGGCCTGCTGTGGTATTACCGTGACTTTATCGATGCCTTTGTCATTTCGCTCAGCTATTTTCTGGACGTGGAAAGCCGGAGGATTTTGGAATATCCGCCAGCTCAGACCATCATGGATTATACCAAGCTGCTTCTTCTGAACCAGCAGCTTGCCCTGAGGGCACTGAAGTCCAGCATATCCACGGTCGGGCAATATTATATCCCCCGATACCACGAGATCACCGATTCCTGGCTCAACACCGCCTTTTCCCGAGACGGCAGGGACATAGCCGAGCTGTTCACAGAGCGGGAAAGGCTCATGGAAAAGGTCGTGTATGAGTATCCCGAGGCAATACGCAACATCCGAAGCGAGTACGGGTTCCATTTCGATCAGGCGGGATACCGCAAGGCCGGTGAGACGGATCGGTTCCTGCTCTACCAGGTGCTCCCTTCTCATGGGGACGTCTCGGTCAGGCAGGACGCGAAACCGATGATCATCATCCCGCCTTTCGTGCTGGGGACCAATATCCTGGCCTTCCTTCCCGGTGAAAACAAGAGCTTCGTGCATGCCTTTGCCAACAAGGGGATCCCGACCTATATCCGCATCGCCAAGAATATCTGGACAATCCCGGCCTTTCAGGTCATGACCGGTGAAGATGACGCGCGGGATACCCGCTACTTCGCCGAGATCGTCAAGAAGAGCCACGGCAAACCCATAACCCTGTGCGGATACTGTCAGGGCGGTTTCACCTCCCTGTGCGGGCTCCTCTCGGGTGAACTCGACGATCTGGCGGATACCCTCATCACCTGCGTCTCGCCCATGGATGGAACCAGGAGCCCGGGGCTCTCCAGTTTCCTGCAGAGTCTCCCGCCCCGATTCAATGATCTCGCCTATGGAACGAAAACACTTCCGAACGGAAACAAGGTCGGCGACGGCAAGCTCATGGGATGGGTCTACAAGCTCAGGGCCATCAACGATGAATTCCCGCTCATCAGCTTCTACCGGGATATGGTGATGCTCTCGACCAACGGCAGGCCGAGGGAGAAGTTCAACAAGACAGCACTGGCAATCAACTACTGGCTCTCGTACGAGCGGACCGATCTCCCCCTGGAGATCACCACAATGAGCTTCCGGTCGTACAACATCCCCATCACGAGCGACGGGACGCTGCCGGTGCGGCTCTTCGACAGGAAGCTCAACCTGCGCCGCATGCAGGAAAAAGGCTACCGCTGGCTCATCTGCTATGGAGAACGGGACGATCTGGTGGAGAAGGAAAGCGCGCTTGCACCCCAGGATTTCATCGATGTCGAGGTGACCGGATTTCCGAAGGGGCATCTTGCCATCGCCACGTCCTGGTCCAATCCGAAGTCGGAGTTTTCCTTGGATAAGCGCTTCGGCGAGAACAATGTCCGTGGTCCGGTCCTGTTTCAGTTGGAGATCGACCAGTCATAAGAACAAAGGGGAACAATTATGGATACGCAGGCACTGGAACTCTGGGGAAACACCTTCCTGAACGCCGCACGAGGACAGAAGCTCATGGAGGATTATTCGCAGATGATGACCAAGGGGTTCGGAAACTTCCAGGATATATTCGGAATGTTTCGCAAG